>NZ_AP027291.1:3329757-3632462 GCF_030295745.1 Mycolicibacterium sp. TUM20985 | reverse complement strand
TGCCGTAGAGCGGGCCGCGGATGCCGATGTGCTGCGAGCGCTCCATGTCGATCAGCCCCTCCTCGCTGGCCCGACGGAACGGCGTGCCATGGGTGTAGGGCGCGCCGAAGTAGGTGTCCCAGGTGTCGAGGTGGGCGTCGAAGTGCAGCACGGCGATGGGGCCGTGGTCGCGGGCGAGGGACCGCAGGATCGGCAGCGCGATCGTGTGGTCGCCGCCGATGGTGAGGACCGTGGCGCCGTCCTTGCGAAGGTCGGTGATCGACGAGTCGATGGTCGTGATCGCCTCCTCGATGTCGAACGGATTGACGGCGATGTCCCCGCAATCGGCCACCTGCTGGGTGGCGAAGGGTGAGACGTCCAACGCAGGGTTGTAGGGCCGCAACAGTTTCGACGCCGCACGGACGTGGCTGGGTCCGAACCGGGCACCCGGCCGGTAGGAGACCCCGCTGTCGAACGGGATGCCGACGATGCACACGTCGGCGCTTCCGACCTGGTCGATGCGGGGCAGGCGCGCGAACGTGGCGGGGTCCATGTAACGGGGCACCCGGCTGGCGTCCGGTGGACCGATGAAGATGTCGTCGCTCATCGGTGATCCTCCTCGGCCACGGTCTTGGCGATGTCATCCGTGCTGGCGGGATCTCCGACCGTAGGACTCGAATCGATGAACGCGCGTTCGGCCGATACGTCCAACGATCGGGTCAGCGCGATGTAGACCACGCCGGAGACCAACAAGCCCACGGCGAAGGCGATGTCGACCTCGCCCATGGCCGTCGCCGCGGGTCCGACGAAGAACGGCAGGTCGACGAACGGGATCTCGGCGAGCACTCCTGCCGAGAAGGCGGTCAGCCCACGCCACGACCACGCGCCGTAGATGCCGTTGGGGGTGAACAGATCTGCGATGGCGTAGTGGCCGCGGCGGACGAAGAAGTAGTCGGTCAGGTTGACAGCGGTCCACGGCGCCAGGAGGTACAGCATGATCAGCAGTGTCGTGTTGAGCGCGGTGGTCGCGTTCGAGAGCAGCAGACTCATCACCAGCCACGCGACCGCCAGTACGGTGATGGTGACGACGCGCAGGTTGCGGGTCGGCGTGACGGACTTCATCGAGTCCAAGCCCGTGACCACGGTGAGCATGCCGCTGTAGGCATTCAGTCCCATCGTCGCGACCAGCACCAGGGTCGACACGACCGCCAGCACGCTACCCAGATGCGAAAAGGTCTCGTTACCGGTCTGATTGATGCCGGCCAAGGCATCGCTCGCACCGAGGTAGGTGGCCATCCACGCACCGAGTGGGATCAACCAGGCCGGTGATGCCGAGGCGCCGAGGAACACCGAGGCGATGATGGCGGACGGTTTGGTCGTCCGCGGCAGGTAACGGCTGTAGTCCGACACGTAGGGCGCATAGGTGATGTTGTAGGACGCGGCGACGCTGAACTGGACCAGGAACGCGACGAACGTGAAACCTCCTGGGGTGGAGGCCGTTCCCGTCACGCCGCCGAACAACACGCCGCAGGTGAGGACGATCCACAAGGGGAGCGAAATCCAGAACAGCACCCGAAAGGTCTTGTGCAACAGGTCGTGTCCGAAGATGGCGACGAGAGCCGCCACGACCGTGATGACGACGGCGACCACCACGGGGTTCCAGCCAAAGATTGACTCGAGGCCGGACTTGATGATCACGACGTCGACCACGTTGAAGCCGACGAACGTGAACAGCGTGCCGATCAATGGCAACAGCACGCCGCGGTACCCGAACTGCGCCCTGGACTGGATCATCTGAGGAAGCCCGAGCACCGGTCCCTGAGTGGCGTGAAAGGCCATGAACAGCGTGCCGAACGCGATGCCCGAGATGCCGGCGACGATGGTCCACCAGAGCGACAGACCGAGGCTGGGCCCGACGAATCCCAGCGCGAGGGTGAACGGTTGGAAGTTGCCGACGAACCAGAAGGGGCCCTGGTGCGAGACCTTGCCGTGGCGTTCGTCGTCGGGGACGTAGTCGATGGATCGGGTTTCGATGATCGAGCTTGCGCGACCTTCGTCGGCCACGGGTGTGGGGGAGGACATGGGCGCTCCTGGGGCAGTGGATGTGTCCAGCTGTGGTGCGTATCACCATCCGCCGAAACGGCCCCGGTCACCATGGCCAAAATGTTCAATGTGTCCATGACCATTGGACGATCTGCACACCTGGGCGGGTGCGTGTGATCAGCGTCGGTGACGTGCTCGCCGATCGCGGCCTGAACCTGCTGTTGGTGGCCGGTACCGAAGGATTGGATCGCGAGGTCACCTCGGCCCACGTGTCGGAGTTGACCTCCCCGGGGGACTGGCTGCGCGGCGGTGAGCTGCTGATGACGGTGGGGTTGCTGCTGCCGATGACGCCCACGGGATGCCGCGCCTACCTCGCCGAATGCGCGACCGCCGGGGTCGCGGGTGTGGCGCTCGGGCTCGGGCACGGACTGCCCTACCAAGAGTGTCCCGAAGTGCTGCGACAGGCGGCGCACGACGTCGGCGTCCCGCTGCTGACGGTGCCCGACGAGACGCCGTTCATCGCCGTCACCAAATGGGTCTTCGAGACCATCGCGGGGCAGGAACGTCGCGACCTGCAGACCGCGATGGAGATCAACCGCCGACTTACTGCGGTCGCCACCAGCGCCGCGCCGTTGGCGGCCCTGCTCTCGGCGTGGTCGGAGGCCAGCGACACCCCGTGCGCGGTGTGCGACGGCGGCGGGCGACTGATGGGGGTGACGGCGGGCGCGGATACCGGCTTCCTCGAGCGGGCGAGCGCGATCCCCGCCCACCCCCGCGCCCACAGGGGCGGCTGGTCGATGGTCGACGGTGTCGAGGTGCACTCCGTCGGCGCGGACGTCCCGCTCGCGTACGTCGTGCTTGGGGCCGACATGGACGCGACGTCCCGTAGCTCGTCGACCGTCCTGGTCTCGCTGATCGCGCTGGACATCGAGCGGCGTCACCTGTCCGATCAACCCGAGCGCCGGCGACGCGGTCAGGTCTTCGCGCAGTTGTTGCGCCCCGACGTCGGTGGCGAACGCGCCAAGCGTCTGGCAGGCAGCGTCGGGCTGACGGGGGAGTACTACCAGGTGGCGGTGGTCGCGTCGGAGGACGCCGCCGAGGCGCTCGCCTTCCGCATCGACCTCGGTCTGGACGGCGCGCTGGTGCGGGTGCACGGCGCCACGGTGGAGGTCGCGCACCCGTCGCTGGTGGCGCTGACGAACGCGCTGGCGACCCACGCGGCTGGTCTGCCCGCCGGGATCGGCGCACCGACGGCTCCGGAGGCGTTGGCGGTGTCGGCGATGCAGGCTCGCTCACTGCTGGCGGTCAGCACGCACCTCGGTCGGGTCGTGACGGCCAGTGAGGGGGAGACGGTGTCGCTGCTGCTGTCGCTGGGCGCGCCGGACGCGGTGCGCGGCTTCGCCGACGCGGTGTTGGCGCCGCTCGACCATCTCGATCCCCGCGACCGCCTCGAGTTGCTGCGCACGCTCGACGAGTGGTTGCGGGCCAACGGCGCCTGGGAGCCAGCCGCGCAGCGATTATCCTTGCACCGCAACACGGTTCGCAATCGCATCGACCGAGTCGCCACGCTGACGGGACGCCGCCTCGACGATGGTGACGATCGGATGGAGCTGTGGCTGGCACTCAAGGCCAGAGCCGCACTCCCTCGGTAATGCAGTGAGGCGTGACGTTCACTGTCGCGACGGGCGGGAAGTGAAGTCGCGCAGCCACGCGTACCACGCCGCCATACCCTCACCCGTGCGTGCGCTCAGCGGCAGCACGAGGGCGGCGGGGTTCACCTGGTGCACGTGCTCGACGTAGGTCGCGACGTCGGCATCGAGGTACGGCTCGAGATCGATCTTGTTGAGCAGGACCACATCCACCGCTCGGAACATCACCGGGTACTTCAGCGGCTTGTCCTCGCCCTCGGTGATCGAGTAGACCATCGCCTTGGCGTGCTCGCCGACGTCGAACTCGGCCGGGCACACCAGATTTCCGACGTTCTCCACGATGACGAGGTCCAACGTGGCGAGGTCGAGCCCACCCAGGGCCCGATTCACCATCGGCGCGTCGAGGTGGCATTCGCCGCCGAACCCGTTGCTGGTGTTGAGAAGTGAGACCTGCGCACCACGGCCCGCCAGTCTGGCCGCGTCGAGATCAGTGGCGATGTCACCCTCGATCACGCCCATCGCGATGTGACCGCTGAGCTCGTCGAGGGTGGCGGCCAAGATCGTCGTCTTGCCCGAGCCGGGCGAGCTCATGAGATTCAGGGCACGAACGCCATTGTCTTCGAAGGACTTGCGGTTGAAGTCGGCTCTCACGTCGTTCTCCGCGAAGATCGACTCCAGCACGTCGATCCGCTCGGATCCGGTCGCATAGCCGCCGTGGTCCCCGTGGTCGGCTCCGTGGCCATCATCGTGACTGTGCTCGGTGCCGTCATCGTGACGATGAAACCTACCCACTAGCAACACCTTCCGATGAGTCGACCGCTGCAGAGTCGCTGACCTCGATGGACGTGACCATGAATTCCTCACCGCGGATCACGTCGACGTCGCCGCTGCCGCAACCCGGGCAGGCCACCGAGAATCGGGAGGCGATGTCCGCTTCCTCGCCGCATGACCGGCACGACACCGCGGCCGCGATCAGCTCCAGTTCCAACTGCGCACCCGGCAGGCCCGCGAAGTCGCGCACCAGCGTCCAGCAGAACGACAACGAGTCGGGCACGACCTGCCGCAGGGCGCCCACCCGCACCCGCACGACGTCCACCCGCCGGCCGGCGGCGCGCGGCGTCACGACGCCGGCGATGGCGTGGCACAGGGACAGCTCATGCACGGTGGATCACCGTCCGTCGATTGTGGTCTTCGATGGTGCGCACCCTATTCCTCTCGCATGGGCGGCGAGTAGGGAACAGGCATGTCGAAGTGATGACCAATGTCCTTGCCGATAGTGATCGTCGTAACGCGGATGCGGGTCTAGCCTTGAGTCACCAGGCGTGACTACAGCCCATTGACGCGACTGGTGTGTCGTGCCCTGGAGGCCCATGAAGCGTGTTCGGTGTGCACCCGCTCGGACGGTGCGTTCGAGGCTGGACGTCACGGGGGTCGTTCAAGGTGTCGGGTTCCGTCCTGCCGTCGTGCGAATCGCCCGCGCCCGCGGCGTCAGCGGCTTCGTCTCCAACGATTCTGGCGCCGTTCACTGTGAGTTCGAGGGCACCCCCGAGAGCGTCGACGCGGCCGTCGCCGATCTTCGGGCCGGCCCGCCGCCGATGGCGCGCATCGACGACATCCGCGTGACGGCCGTTGCGCCGCAAAATGATCATGGTTTTCGCATCGTCGAGAGCAACTCCTCCGGCGGGCCCCGCACCCTCGTGCCACCGGACGTCGCGACGTGCGCGGACTGCCTGCGCGAACTGAGGGATCCCGCCGATCGCCGCTACCGTCACCCGTTCATCACGTGCACCAATTGCGGGCCGCGGTACACCGTGATGACCGACCTTCCCTACGACCGGCCCGCCACCACCATGGCGACGTTCCCGATGTGCGAGCGGTGCACCGCCGAATACGGCGATCCCGCGGATCGCCGGTTTCATGCGCAGACCATCGCCTGCCCGGACTGCGGGCCGACGCTGATGTGGCTGGGCGGGTCCGAGGATCCGATCGCCGCCGCCGCGACCGTTCTCGTGGCGGGCGGAATCGCGGCCGTGAAGGGTATCGGCGGCTTCCACCTCGCCTGCCGCGCGGACGACGACGCCGCGGTCGCCGAGCTACGCCGACGCAAGTCCCGACCCGCCAAGCCCTTCGCGGTGATGGTGCCCGATCTGGCCACCGCTCGTCTCGTCGCCGAGATCTCCGACGCCGCAGCGGTCTTGCTGACGTCCGCCGCCGCGCCCATCGTCCTGGTACCCGCTCGGCCCGGAACGGTGTCGGACCACGTCGCACCCGGCCTCCTCGACCTCGGCGTGATGCTCGCCTACTCACCGCTGCACCACCTGCTCTTCGAGCGAGTGGGGTCGACCCCGCTCGTCATGACGTCGGCCAACGCGGGAGGCTCGCCAATCGTCTTCCGTGACGACGACCTCACCTGGATCGACGGACTCGCCGACGGAGTTCTCCTTCACGACCGGCCGATCCACGTGCCATGCGAGGACTCGGTTCTCACCGTCGATGACCATGGTGCGACGCTGCCGCTGCGTCGATCTCGGGGGTACGCCCCGTTGCCGGTGTCGGTCCCCACGCCCGAAGCCATCGAGCCCCCGGTCCCGGTGATCCTGGCAACCGGTGGTGACGTGAAGACCACGTTCTGTCTGATGGCGCCCGACGGCCACGCGCACCTGTCCTCACATCTCGGCGACATGGCAGACCCGCGGACGCAGTCGTGCTTCACCGGAGCGCTCGACCACCTGGCGCTCATGACGGCCCAACAGCCCGGTCTCGTGGCCTGTGACCTGCATCCCGGCTATGCCACCACCCGCTGGGCGCAGCGCCGGGGCGGGCCCGTCCTGCGGGTGCAGCATCACCACGCGCACGCCGTCTCGCTGCTGGCCGAGCACGGCCGCCTCGGCAGCCCGGTACTCGCGGTGGCCTACGACGGCACCGGATACGGCACCGACGGAACCATCTGGGGCGGTGAGCTTCTGGTGTTGTCTGAGCCGTCCCGGTTCACCCGCGTCGGGCACCTCGAGCCCTTCGCCCTGCCCGGAGGGGACGGTGCGGCGCGGCAACCGGCCCGCATCGCGCTCGACCTGATGTCACGGGCCGGCGTCGCGTGGGATGTCGACCTGCCTCCCGTCGCCCATGTCGGGCCCGACGGACGCCACGTGCTGGCTCAGCAGATTCCCCGCGGCATTGGCTGCGTCACGACGACCAGCATGGGGCGGTTGTTCGACGCGGTGTCCAGCCTGCTCGGCGTCTGCCAGGAGGTGACCTACGAGGGCCAGGCCGCGATCGAGCTCGAGCACGTCGCGCGGGCAGGCGGGCCCACCTCGGTGCCGATCGACTTCGACACCTCCGACCGCGTACTCGATCCCGCGCCGGTCATCGTCGGGCTGGTGGCCGGCATCCGTGCCGGCGTCGCCACCGCCGACCTGGCGGCTGCGTTCCACGACGCCGTCATCCGAGCCACCGTCGAAGTCTCCGCCGAGTGCGCATCCGCGACCGGCATCCCCACGATCGGCCTCACCGGCGGCGTCTTCGCCAATCGCCTTCTGCTCGAGGGCATCCGGGACGGCTTGGCCAGCCGCGGGTTCGACGTGCTCACTCACCGCGTCGTGCCGTGCAACGACGGCGGGTTGGCCCTGGGCCAGGCCGTGGTCGCGGCCGCATCACAGAAATCCCCGACAGAAGGAAGTGGCGTATGTGCCTCGGAATCCCCGGCAAGATAACCAAGATCTGGGACGAGTCGGGCACCAGAATGGCGACCGTCGACTTCGGTGGCACCACCAAGAAGGTGTGTCTGGCCTACCTGCCGGATCTCCAGATCGGTGAGTACACGATCGTCCACGCCGGTTTCGCATTGAACCGGCTCGACGAGGAATCGGCGAACCACACGCTGCAGATGTTCGCCGATCTTGGTTTCCTCGAAGAGGAACTCGCCGGTGTGCAGTCTCCGGGCGACGAGGAAAGGCGTGAGCCGGCATGAGGTACCTCGACGAATTTCGCGATCCCGCCGCCGCGCGCGTGCTGGTCGATCAGATCAAGCGGCGGGCCACCCG
Source organism: Mycolicibacterium sp. TUM20985 (assembly GCF_030295745.1). Taxonomy (NCBI): domain Bacteria; kingdom Bacillati; phylum Actinomycetota; class Actinomycetes; order Mycobacteriales; family Mycobacteriaceae; genus Mycobacterium; species Mycobacterium antarcticum. The sequence goes on along the minus strand of NZ_AP027291.1, from coordinate 3,624,751 downwards.
CCCGTGGACCATCATGGAGGTCTGCGGGGGTCAGACGCACTCGATCATCCGCAACGGCATCGACCAATTGTTGGAGGGTGCGGTCGAATTCATTCACGGGCCAGGCTGCCCGGTCTGCGTCACGCCCCTGGAGATGATCGACAGGGCGCTGGAGATCGCGGCCCGCGACAACGTCATCTTCTGCTCGTTCGGTGACATGCTTCGCGTGCCGGGCAGCACGCAAGACCTGTTCAGCGTGCGTGCACGCGGGGGTGACGTCCGAATCGTCTACTCGCCGTTGGACGCCACGCAGATCGCCGCCGACAACCCCGACAAGGACGTGGTGTTCTTCGGGGTCGGCTTCGAGACCACCGCACCGGCCAACGCCATGTCGGTGGTGCACGCCAAACGGTTGGGCCTGAAGAACTTCTACCTGCTGGTCTCGCACGTCCTGGTGCCACCGGCGATGACCGCCATCTTGTCCTCGCCGACCAACCGCGTACAGGGATTCCTCGGCGCGGGACACGTGTGCACCGTGATGGGCACCTCCGAGTACGGCCCGCTGGTCGAGGAGTTCGGGGTGCCGATCGTGGTGTCGGGCTTCGAACCGCTCGATCTCCTCGAAGGCGTCCGCCAACTCGTCGACATGCTCGAAGACGGCAAGGTCGAGTTGCGCAACGCCTACCCGCGGGCGGTGAACGAGGTCGGCAACGTCGTCGCCCAGGAGACGCTCAGGGACGTCTTCGTCGTCACCGACCGGCCGTGGCGCGGTATCGGGGTGATTCCCAAGTCGGGCTGGACGCTGTCCTCCCGCTACGCCGAGTTCGACGCGGAGAAGAAGTTCGGCGTCGGCCACATGACGGTCCAGGAGTCCGCCGAATGTCACAGCGGCGAGGTGCTGCAGGGCCTGATGAAGCCCAATGAGTGCCCAGCCTTCGGCAAGTCGTGCACGCCGCGCAATCCACTCGGCGCCACGATGGTCTCCAGCGAAGGCGCGTGCGCGGCCTACTACCAGTTCCGCAGGCTGGATCTCGCGCATGTCTGAGGAGGTCGGCGGGCAGGAGCGAAGCGACCGGGGAATCGACGTCGTCACCTCGATCGACCCGGCGGACTGGGTATGCCCGCTGCCCCTGCGGGAGACCAAGCGCATCGTGATGGGCCACGGTGGCGGCGGCATCCTCTCCGAGGAGCTGATCGAGAACCTCTTCCTGCCGGCCTTCGGTGCCGCGGGACCGTCGCGGGACTCGGCGGTGCTGACCGTGGCTGCCGGACGGATCGCGGTATCGACGGACTCATACGTGGTGCAGCCGTTGTTCTTTCCCGGTGGCAACATCGGGGACCTGGCCGTCAACGGCACCATCAACGACCTCGCGATGAGCGGCGCCCAACCGCTCGGCCTGACCGCCGGGTTCATCCTGGAGGAGGGCCTCGAGCTGGAGGTGCTCGGGCGAATCGCTCAAGCCATGGGCAAGGCGGCCGACCACGCCGGCGTCGCAATCGTCACCGGTGACACCAAGGTGGTCGGCCGGGGTAGCGCGGATCAGCTCTTCGTCAACACCGCAGGCGTCGGGGTGATCCCGGCTGGCGTGGACATCGGCCCGGAGCGGGTCGAGCCGGGGGACGACGTCATCGTCTCCGGCAACGTCGGCGAGCACGGCGTGGCGATCATGAGCGTCCGCGAGGGCATCGACTTCGGCACGGTGGTGACCTCTGACAGCGCAGCCCTGCACGGCCTGGTCGCCGCGATGCTGGCGGCCGATGACGGTGCCAATCGCATCCACGCGCTGCGCGATCCCACCCGCGGCGGTCTGGTCGCCTCGGTGATCGAGATCGCTAGGACGGCCGGAGTGGGTATAATGTTGCAGGAGAGCGTGATTCCCGTACCGGAGGCGGTCGCCTCGGCGTGCGGCTTCCTGGGACTCGACCCGCTTCAGGTGGCGAACGAGGGGAAGCTGGTCGCTTTCGTCCACCCCGCCGCGACGGAGGCGGTGCTCGCTGCGATGCGCGCACATCCCGAGGGCGCAGGCGCGACCGTCATCGGTCGGGTGGTCGCCGAGCATCCCGGGATGGCGGTGGGACGGACGTCGTTCGGTACCACCCGGGTGATCGAACGCGAACTCGGCGAGCAGCTCCCACGCATCTGCTGACGGCCCTCTCGGCGGACTAGCGACGCAGCGTCTGCGACGGTGATTCGTCCCAGCGCCTGCGGTACTCGGCGCCGAAGCTGCCCAGGTGGTGGAAACCCCAGCGCTCGGCCACCGCCGTCACGGTGACGCCGTCGCCGGGTGCGGCGTCCATGAGCTCTTCGTGCACTCGCTCCAGGCGGCGCTCCCGCAGATAGGTCATGGGCGTCATGCCGAGTTGTTCGTGGAATCCCTGTTGCACGGCGCGCACGCTCATGTGCACGGCATCGGCCACCGAACTCATGGTGATGTGCTCGGCGAGGTGGTCGTCGAGGTAGTCGATCGCCGCCTGGACCACCGCGCCGCGCTTGTCCGCGCGGTGCGGCGAGGTGAACTCCGCGACGTAGTTGGACGGCTGCAGGTGCAGCAAACTACTCATGACGAGGTCTTCGACGGCACCGATGCCCTGCCCGCGACGCACCAGTGAACCGGCGTGGAACACCTCGGTGTGGATGAGCTGCACGGCCGCGTGCCAGCGCATGGCGGCCTCGGAGGTCAGGTCGAATTCGGGCTCGAATGCCAAGGGATGCTGGAGGCTACGGCCCATCACGCGAGTGAGGTAGGCGACCATCACCGGCTCCTCGATGCGGATGACCAGCTGCGGGGAGTCCATGTCGAGCTGCATCGTCAGCGATTCGCCGGGACTGCTCACCAGCGAACAGATGCTGTTGGCTTCGAACGTCGTCCCGCGGTGGCTGGCGAGCGCGCTGCCGTTCATCGGCATGTGCACGGCGAAGTACTTGCCGTGGTGCGGGATGTCGATCGAGGCCGGGACGTGGAGGTCGAAGTACAACATGCTGACATTTCGTAGCCGCACGCCGTGCATGCCGGCGGCGAACCCGGCGAGATGCTCCTCGGCGACGTGGAGCGTCATGGGCGACAGCGCCCGACCCATCAGCTTCGACGCTTCGCGAACATTCTCGCTGTAGAACACCTCGTTGCTGGTGAGCGCCGGTGGCACCCCCCGCGATCTGACCCTGCGGCGCACTGGGACTTCGGTGTGCCGGACGTCGATGAAGCCGAGGCGACTCAGGCGCGACATGACGGATGCCCGACGACGGCGGCTCTCATGAGCCCAGGCTCACCTAAGGAATCGATGACGTCCATGCCCGTTCGGCCCAATCTCGCTGCGCACCAGCGCATTGAAGTGTGCGCAATCCTGACAGTATCTGCGCGATAGCGATAGGCGCAGCCAGTTCGGCGGGCTAGCTTGTGAGCAGGGCCACATTGGATACACGGAGGCGCTATGACAGCAAATGGACAGGCGCTGAAACCGTCACCGGCCGACCAGATTCGCGCGAAGCTCGACGATCCGCGAGTGGCCGAGTCACTGAACGATCTCCTCGAACACGCCGATCTGCTGGCGGTCCTGGTGTCGGGTCTCGACGGCCTGGTGCGGCGCAGCGACACGATTGGTGACAACCTCACGTCGGCGATCGGTGAGTTCAAGGGGCGGGGCGGTGGGACGACCCAGTCGATCCCCGGTATCGACTCCCTGAAATCAGTCGATCTGGCCGGGCTTGCGGCGAGTTTCGCCACGCTGTCGGACAAGGTCGTCGGTGCGACGCCCGCACTCAACACCCTCCTGGAGTCCCGCCTCACCGATCCCCAGGCCGTCGAGGTGTTGGCCCAGCTCGGGGATGCGCTCGTCGAGGCCAAGACGGCGGCGGCCAGCCACCCCAACGGTCCCAAGGGTCTGTTCGGAATCCTCAAGGCCGCCAAGGATCCCGACGTGGCCCGCGGCGTCGGCTTCCTCCTCCAGGTGGCCAAGGCCTTCGGCAGACAGCTCAGATAGACGTCAGCTCAACATGATTGATCGGGTTCACCCCAGGCGCCGGTAACGACGCCGCCGAAAGGAGTTCGCATGGCTTCGGTTCTGTGGTTTCAGGGAGGCGCGTGCAGTGGTAACACCATGTCGTTCCTCAATGCCGAGGAACCCAACGTCGTCGACCTGATCGTCGACTTCGGGCTGGACCTCATCTGGCATCCCTCGCTCGGACTCGAGCTGGGCAAGAACGCCCAGAAGGTGTTCAACGACTGCGCGAGTGGCGAACGGCCACTTGACATCTTCGTGTTCGAGGGCACCGTGATGGAAGCCTATGACGGCCGCGCCGACATGTTCGCGGACCGTCCGATGAAGGACTGGGTCACCGAGCTGGCTGCCGCCGCGCAGATCGTCGTCGCCATCGGTGACTGCGCCTGCTGGGGTGGCATTCCGGCGATGGAGCCGAATCCGTCGGGTTCCACCGGTCTGCAGTTCCACAAGCGTGGCAAGGGCGGTTTCCTCGGGGCGGACTTCAAGTCGAAGATGGGACTGCCGGTCATCAACATCCCCGGCTGCCCCGCGCACCCGGACTGGATCACCCAGATCCTGGTGGCGCTGGCCACCGGCCGCGCCGGCGACCTGACCCTCGACGAACTGCACCGGCCCGAGACGTTCTTCAAGACGTTCACCCAAACCGGTTGCACCCGTGTGCAATTCTTCGAGTACAAGCAGTCGACGATGTCGTTCGGCGAGGGTACCCGCACCGGTTGCCTGTTCTACGAGTTCGGCTGCCGTGGCCCGATGACGCACTCGCCGTGCAACCGGATCCTCTGGAACCGACAGTCCTCCAAGACCCGCGCCGGCATGCCCTGCCTGGGCTGCACCGAACCGGAGTTCCCGCACTTCGATCTGGCCCCCGGAACGGTGTTCAAGACCCAGAAGGTCGCGGGCGTCATCCCGAAGGAAGTTCCGGAGGGCACCGACCACCTGACCTACATGGCCCACGCCGCCGCAGCCCGCATCGCCGCCCCGCAGTGGTCCAAGGAAGACATGTTCGTGGTCTAGCCGTGCCCAGACACCGCTTGCCACACCAATCGACCCATCGGAAGGACCACACAATGACAGCACTCGACCTCTACGTCAGCCCCCTCGGGCGAGTCGAGGGTGACCTGGACGTTCGAGTCACCATCGAGGACGGCATCGTCACCTCCGCCTGGACCGAGGCCGCCATGTTTCGCGGCTTCGAGATCATCCTGCGCGGCAAGGATCCTCAGGCCGGGCTCGTCGTGTGTCCGCGCATCTGCGGCATCTGCGGCGGCAGCCACCTCTACAAGTCCGCGTATGCGCTCGACACGGCCTGGGCGACGCACATGCCGCCAAATGCCACGCTGATCCGCAACATCTGCCAGGCGGCCGAGACCCTGCAGTCGATTCCGCGCTACTTCTATGCGCTGTTCGCCATCGACCTGACCAACAAGAACTACGCGAAGTCACCCCTGTACGCCGAGGCGGTCCGCCGGTTCGCCCCCTACGTGGGCACCAGTTATCAACCGGGCGTTGTGCTTTCCGGCAAACCGGTCGAGGTGTACGCGATCTTCGGTGGCCAGTGGCCGCACTCCAGCTTCATGGTTCCCGGTGGCGTCATGTGCGCCCCGACGCTGTCGGACGTCACGCGTTCCATCGCGATCCTCGAGCACTGGAAGGACGCGTGGCTGGAGGGACAGTGGCTGGGCTGCAGTGTCGACCGCTGGCTGGAGGTCAAGACCTGGGAGGACATGCTCGCCTGGGTCGACGAGAACGAGTCGCAGTACAACAGCGACTGCGGCTTCTTCATCCGCTACTGCCTCGACGTCGGTCTGGACAAGTACGGCCAGGGCGTCGGCAACTACCTCGCCATGGGCACCTACTTCGACCCCACCCTGTACGAGAACCCGACCATCGAAGGCCGCAGTGCCGCGCTGATCGGCCGCTCCGGGATCTACGCGAACGGCTCCTGGCACGACTTCGACCAGGCCAAGGTTCGGGAGGACGTCACGCACTCCTTCTACGAGGGCAGCCAACCCCTGCACCCCTTCGACGGCGAGACCATCCCGATCGATCCCGAGGCCGGTCGCAAGCAGGGCAAGTACAGCTGGGCGAAGTCGCCGCGCTATGACATCGGCGGCGGGCTGGGCAACGTTCCGCTGGAGGCCGGCCCCCTGGCCAGGCGGATGGCGGCGGGAGGACCGAACGCGTCCGCACACCAGGACGACGACCCGCTGTTCCCCAACCTGCTCTCCTCGATCGGCCCCAGCGTGTTCGTCCGGCAGATGGCCAGGATGCACGAGGCGCCGAAGTACTACAAGTGGGCGCGTCAGTGGCTCGACGAACTGGATCTGAAGGAGAGCTTCTACACCAAGCCGACCGAGCACGCCGAAGGGAAGGGCTTCGGTGCGACCGAGGCCGCGCGCGGCGCGCTGGCGGACTGGATCGTCATCGAGAACTCGAAGATCAAGAACTACCAGGTGGTTACGCCGACGGCATGGAACATCGGGCCGCGGGACGGTTCGGAGGTGCTCGGTCCCATCGAGCAGGCACTCGTCGGGTCGCCGATCGTGGATGCCGAGGACCCGGTCGAGCTGGGGCACGTGGCCCGCAGCTTCGACTCCTGCCTGGTGTGCACCGTGCACGCCTACGACGGCAAGACCGGAAAAGAGCTGTCCAAGTTCGTCATCAACGGAATGGTGTGATCCCTGCCTTGAATCAGCAACCGGACGAGGTCGATCTCGAACCACCCGGCTGCAAGGTGCTGGTCGTCGGATGTGGAAATCTGCTGCGCGGAGACGACGGCGTCGGCCCCGTCCTGGTGCGTCACCTCTGGGAGCTCGGCGTGCCGGACGGCGCCCAGATGGTCGATGGCGGCACCGCGGGGATGGACACCGCGTTCCGGATGCGCGGCGCCGAACGCGTCGTGATCGTCGACGCGGCGGCGACGGGTTCCGCCCCGGGCACGGTGTACCGCGTCCCGGGGGAGGAGTTCGCCGAGCTGCCGCCGCTGCAGGGTCTGCACACCCATGCGTTCCGATGGGACCACGCCATCGCCTTCGCGCGATGGGCCCTGGGCGACGCCTGTCCCACCGACATCACGGTGTTCCTCATCGAGGTCGCCGGTGTCGAGTACGGAGCCGAGCTGTCCGAGCCGGTGACGACCGGGATGGGCACCGTCATCGACGTCATCGAGCGGGACTTCCTGGCTCCGTTGCGACCCGCGAAGGCCACCGAGGTGACCGTGGAGTTCACCGGTGACGGGTACCTCCGACTGGACGCCGCCCTGGCCGCGAGCCGGTTCGCCTCCGACGCCGTGGCCGCCGTCGTGCAGGACGACGACTTCCTGTTGATTCCGCTGCGCGGTCCCCGCAGCGGCGGTCTGCTGCTCAAGCAGCGCAATCCGGCCGGTGACCGTAGTGCGCTCATCCACGAGGTGCTCTACGGGCGCATTCCCGTCGGTGTCCAGCGTGCCTTCTGGGATGAAGAGCGCGGCGCGCTGCGGGTGCCGCTGAGGCCGGTGACGTGATCCTCGCCACGATTCGCGCGGGGAGGCCCGTGTTCGGGCCGAATTTTCGGGAATCCTTCGACCATGAACACGAAGATCCGGGCGGTCGCCCATGTCTAACCCCGAGCGCCTACCGACCGGTCGGCCACCGACCGTGATCCCCGCCAAGACTTCCGCCGAAGAGGCCCACGCCGTCGAGACCGTGGTCGTCGAGGAGCGTGGCCAGTTCGCCGTCGACATCGTCGTGGTCTTCGCCGACGGCGTGGTGCGCAAGCGGATCGATACCCATCGCACGCGCCGACGGGCCGAACTGGCCGCCGGCTTGATCAAACGGGCCGCCGAACGTGACGTGCGCGGGAGACTGACAGGATGAAAATGGGAGGGCCGTGACCGAAACCGCGATCGTCGAGACCTCGGCGAAACTCGCCGTACGTCCACAACCGTTGGGCGCCTTCGGCCTTCCCCTCGGTTACCTGCTCATCCCCGCCGGTGACGACACCGAACCGGCTCGTCTTGCGCTGCTGGCCGGGTGCATACCCGAGCAGTGGCCGCCGCGGCTCGCGGCCCACCGGCACGCGGTGGCCGGCGATCGCGACGCCGCGCTGGCGGCTCTCGAGGGGCACGATCCGGTCACCCGCTACAACCGCTTCGTGCTGAACTCCGACCTCGAGGACGCCGACGAGCTCCGGTCGGTCCTCGGCGAGTTCGCGCCCCTGGTCGACCTGGTGTCCTTCGCGCTCGGGCGCGTCGATCAGCCGCCCGAGGTCGGCGACACCGTCGACGAGTTGGCGGCCGTCCTGCTCGGCGGCGTCGCCAGCCACGCGCTGGGCCACGACCCCGCCGCGGCCGTGGCTCTCCTCGATTCGGCAGTGCAGGCCGCACAAGGGGTCTCGCGCCCGCTGGCCGGCGTGCTGCTGGGCGCGTCGGCGTCCGTCTGCCTCGAGATGGGTGATCCCGGCGACGCGCACGAGCGCATCGAGAAGGCCCTGCGACTGCTCACCGACGCCGACGGCCTGCGCGTCGAACGCGCCGAGCTGCACCTGACCGCCGCCGGCCTGCTGCACGAACAGTCACACGACAATCCCGGTTTCATCGCGCAGGCCATCCCGCACTATCACTCGGCCCTGCAGCTGGTTCGACGCGAGGACGCACCGCTGCTGTGGGCGTCCGCGCATGCCAACCTGGCGACCGCGTATCTGACCATGCCGATGGTCGAGGCGTCCGGGCAGCTGCGGCTGGGTGTCGCGGCGCAGTCGTTGCGGTCGGCGTTGACCGTCTACACCCGCGAAGAGCATCCCGAACAGTGGGCGAGTGTTCAACTGAACCTTGCCAATTCGCTCGTCTACACCCCGTCGAAGCATCAGGCCGACAACCTGGTCGAGGCCGTGGAACTCTACGAGGCCGTCCTCGAGGCGCGCCACCGCGACACCGATCCGCTGGGGCGGGCGCGCGTGCTGGCGAACCAGGGCAACGTGCTGGCGCACCTAGGGGCGTTCAGGGACGCGAAGGCGAAGCTCTACGAGGCGCGCTCGCTATTCGAGGAGCTGGGCGACGACGACTCGGTGCGCGCCGTACGCGGTGTGCTCGACGAAGTCGCCCGGCAGACGACGCTGAATCGGACCGACACGCCGTGACCGCCATCGCCGACCAAGCGAACTCCACCGCGCCGCGCGGTGACGAGCCGGAATTCGAGAAGCTCGCCAAGCGAGTGGACGAGGCGATGCGCGCACTCGCGGGGCTGGACCCCATGTCGCGGGCCATCGCCGAGGAGGTCAAGGCGTCCGTCGAGGCGGTGCACCGCGCCGGGCTGGTGTCGATCGTGCGACGGCTGAAGGCCGACGATGCCACGCGCGAGGCGTTGTTCGAACTCGTCGACGATCCAGTGGTGCACCTTCTGCTGTCCCTGCACGAGATCGTCCGGCCCGATCCGATGACGCTGGCCAATCGCGTGTTGACCGAGGTGCGTCCGCAACTGCAGAGCCACGGTGGTGACGTCGCCTTGGTGCGCATCGAGGACGGCACGGCGTTCGTGCGGCTCGAGGGAGCCTGCAACGGCTGCTCGATGTCATCGGTCACCTTGCGCAATCTGGTGGAGGGCGCCTTGACCGAGGGCGTTCCCGGCGTCACCGCCGTCGAGGTGCTGCCCAATGAGCCCTCGCCGACGCTGATCCCCCTCGAGGCGTTGCGGATCGGCCGCGATCCCGCGCAGGAGGGGTGGGTCAAGCTGGGTCCGACGACCGGCGTTCCGGTCGGGGAGATCACCTCGGCGGGGCTCACCGCGGGCACCGGCGAGTTCGTCGAGGTCATCGTCGTCAACGTCGAACAGCGTCTGACCGCCTACCGCAACGAATGTGCCCACGAGGCACTGCCTTTGGACAACGCCATGCTCGACGTCTCCAATGGCACGCTGACCTGTCCCTGGCACGGTTTCTGCTACGACGCGACGTCCGGTGAGTGCCTCACGGCGCCGGGCGCCCAGCTGGAGCAGCTACCCCTTCGCGTCGACGGCGGCGACGTCTGGGTCCGAGTCGTGTCGTGAGCGTTGCGTGGTGAGCCGATACACCGTCCGCATGAACGTCGGTGGGCGACCGGCCAGGGTGGACGTCGCGCCCGAGGTCGACCTCAGCGGCGGCTGGGCTCCGGAGCTGTGGCTGGGTGCGCCCGCCCCGGGCGGTCTGGCGCTGCCGCCCGCCAGCCCGACGATGGCCTGGATGTATTCGCCGCGCGGGGTCTTCCTCGGTGAGAACCACGTCGTGGTGGCCGATTCGGGAAACCACCGGGTGCTCATCTGGCATGGCCTGCCCACGGTCGACGAGCAGCCCGCCGACGTCGTCCTCGGTCAGGCGGACGGCACGACCGAAGGCCGGGCCGCGGACGGGCGAGGCCCCGAGCGGGGGATGAACCTGCCGACGGGGGTGCTGGTCCACGAGGGCCGGCTGATCGTCGCCGACGCCTGGCATCACCGCATCCTGGTGTGGGACGAGGTACCCCTGCTCAACGACACACCGCCGGATCACGTTCTTGGTCAACCTGATTCGAGTAGCGTGCTGCCGAACCAGGGCGGGGAGTGTTCGGCGTCGACGTTCTACTGGCCGTTCGGGATCGCCATGGTCGGGTCCCGCTTCTGGGTCGCCGACACCGGCAATCGCCGGGTGCTCGGTTGGCACGGTGGGCTCCCAACCCCGGGCCGCCCCGCCGACGTCGTGCTCGGTCAGCCCGATGCGACGCAGCGCGAGGAGAACCGCGGTGGAGACGCCGGTCCGGCCAGTTTCCGCTGGCCGCATGACATCACGGGCCGCGACGATCTGCTACTGGTCGCCGACGCCGGTGACCACCGCATCCTGGGGTGGTCGCCGCACCCGGACGCCGACCGGCCCGCGGACGTGGTGATCGGGCAGGCGGACTTCACGTCGTCCGCCGAATGGCCCTACGGACCGCACACCGGTGACCGGTTCCGCTTTCCGTACGCCGTCGGCCTCGACGCGGATCGCCTGGCCGTCGCGGACACCGCGAACAACCGCATCCTGCTGTGGAATGACGTCCCCGTCGATGGCCGTCCGGCGGATTACGTGCTGGCGCAACCGGACTTCGGTGCCAACGGCGAGAATCGATGGACGTCGGTGCAGCGGGACACGTTGTGCTGGCCGTACGGCATCTCCCTGCATAGTGACCGATTGGCCGTGTCGGACTCCGGAAACAACCGGGTCATCATCTGGCGGCGGCAGTCATGAGGCCGAGGATCGTCCAGACGGATGGGCAGATCGGGTTCTACTGGGCCACCCCAACGGGCGCGCCGACGACGCTGGTGGCCCTCGTCGGCGAGGACGACGAACCCGACCGGTTGGTGGCCACTCACCTCGAGGCGATCGACGATTCGCTGATCATCGCCGCGGAGCGGTTCGGTCAGATCCTTGGCGGCGGGCGGCGACCCGCCGCCGAGGAACGCGAGGACCTGCTGAACCTGCACCGCACGCTGGACCGGCTGTGCGTCGACTATGCGATGGCGCTCGAACGCACCGGCCTGGTCGCCGACCTGAGGGCGGGCAAGATCGTGGGCACCGCGGCGTTGTTCTCCATCCTGGCGCGTGAGCCGCTCGGGCTGCTGGGTCCGGCGCCGTTCGACGGTGAGCTCGACGACCCGGCGATCGGCGTCATCGGCGGGTTCGGCGAGATGCAGCAGATCAATCCCGCCGAACCGTGGCGGGGCGGTCGCTGGGTCGTCAGAACCGAAGCGGGACAGCGCTTTCCGTTGACACTGTCGATGCTGCTCTTCGACAGCTCGGGGGTGAACAAGGAGGCGTCGCGCAAGGAGCACCTCGAGGCGCTGCGGTCGGTGATCACCGCCGCGCGGACCGCGGGGGCGGATCCGATGGCCGTCACCTGCGCACTCGACTGGCTGCTCTATGACTGGCTGATGGCCCACCGCGACGGCCCCGACAGCGCCGAGATCGTGTTCCCGAAGGGGTACGAGGCGGACGCAGGCGTCATCGTCGCGGCCGCCGCGGCGTCGGTGACCGCCAGGGCTACCTTCGATCCGGGCCTGGTGGGGCGGACGGTTCGCTAGCTGGGCTTCGCCCGCGGAACCAGCCGCAGCCCGGCGTTGACCCAGCCGACGTCGCCGGAGCGGTTTCGCACGAAGGGGGTGAGCCCTTCGCCGGCCTTGACCGCATCCTTCGCGACGAACTCGACCGTCACCGGTGCCGTCGCTGGCAGCGGGCTGATCGCGGGCAGCATCGCGTTTGGCGTCGGGATGGTGCTCGGCAGCGCGGTGAGTTCGTCGCCGCGAACGGCGAAGTCGATGACGGTGCCGGGGTCCGCGAATCGTCCTGCATACTGGCCTAGTTCGGCTGCGGGCACCTTTATCACCGGCGCGCCCATCGGCGCCATCATCGCGCGCGACAGTCCGACCTTCCCGGTCAGCGGCGCGAGGCCGGGATAAGCCCGCATCGCCGCGTCGATGGTGGCGAGTTCGGTGGCCACTGCGCCGCTCAAGCTGTTGGTGAGCAGGACCAGGGCGAACCGCTGCTCGGGGATGGCGATGAACACCGTGTGCTGGCCGAGGGTATCGCCGTTGTGGATGATGGCGTCGAACCCGCCAACGTTCTGCACGAACCAGTTGCGCCCGATGCTCACCGGCAGGCCCGGCACCCCCATCACAGGCTCCTGCATGCGCTTTCGGGTCTGCGGTGACAGAAGGGTCGGTCCGGCGTCGAGGGGTTCCCCGAGGTGTATCCGGGCGTAGCGCAGGACGTCGCGGGTAGTCGACCAGAGGTTGCCGGCCGGGTCGACGCTGCGGGGCAGCCACAAGGGTGTCTGCACGGCAACGCCGTCGACCCCGTTGATCTCCCCGGCATAGTGGCCGTCGGCGTGCGGGCGCTGCAGCACTCTCGACGGGTCGAAGGTGCTCGCTCTCAGCCCCACCGGACCGAGCACCAGGTCGTCCATGGCTGCGCGGTAGGTCTTGCCGGTGACGACCTCGATGATTCGACCGAGAAGGATGAATCCTGCGTTGTTGTAGGAGAAGAACTCTCCCAGCGGAAAGATCTGTGGGAGTTGCGGCAGTCGTTCCGCGACGAAGCGGGCGATCGCGTCGTCGCCTTCGCCGGTATAGGTACCCTCGTCACCCCACCAGCCTGCGGAGTGATCGAGCAGGTTGCCGACCGTCACGGCCGAGGCCGTGGCGGCATCCGCCAGTCGCAGCTCGGGAAGGTAGGTGCGTACCGGCGCGTCGACGGCGACGGTGCCCGCTTCGATCAGGCGCCAGATCGCGGTGGCGGTGTACGTCTTGGTGAGCGAGCCGATCTGGAACAGCGTGTCGGGTCCGACGGGCACGGAGGTGTTGACGCTGGAGAGCCCGAAGGTCGCGTGCTCTTCTCGGTCGCCGGACAGGATGCCGAGTGCGCTGCCGGGCACCCGGTTGGTGCGCATCGCCTCGACGAGTGTGTCCACCACGGCCCGGAACTCCGCCGACGCGTCGGGCGCTACCGCAGTGGGCAGCGACAGGCCCTCACCGGGCGTGACCGCAGTCAGCGTCGGGGCGGGTGTTCCCATGCCGTCCGCCTGCGGTGTGCTCGCGGGGGAGTCATGGCGTTGCGGCAGCATCACCGCGACGGCGACGGCGCCGCCGGCAATGGCCCCGCCGGCTGCTGCGAGGGCTTGTCGCCGTGAGACGCGCGACCGTCCCCGCGGCGGGACTGGCTCGGCACCGTCGCCAACGGTCATGGCAGGACGTTGCTGTCGTGGATCAAAGGCATTGCACCTCAATGGTTCCTGCGCGGCGATCGTCGCGCTCGAGTCCGCGAGGGACGCTACCAGGATGGCGTCGGTGCAGGCCCGAATCGGCGCATTCCGGTACCTACTAGGCTGCCACCATGCGAGTGGGAGTCCTGGGCGCCAAGGGCAAGGTCGGCGCGACGATCGTCGACGCCGTCGAAGCGGCCGACGACCTGGCCTTCACGACGGGTGTCGACGCGGGCGATCCACTGACGCTATTCACCGACAGTCAGACCGAGGTCGTCGTCGACTTCACCCACCCCGACGTCGTCATGGACAACCTGCGGTTCCTGATCGAGGCGGGCATCAACGCCGTGGTGGGCACCACCGGCTTCACCGACGAACGAATCGCCCGCGTCAGATCCTGGCTCGCCGAGAAGCCCGACGTCGCCGTGCTCATCGCACCCAACTTCGCCATCGGCGCGGTGCTGTCGATGGAGTTCGCCAGGCAGGCCGCCCGGTTCTTCGAGTCCGCGGAGGTGATCGAACTGCACCACCCGCACAAGGCCGACGCGCCGTCGGGGACGGCGACCCGCACCGCCAGGCTGATCGCCGAGGCGCGCAAGGGCCTGCCGCCCAGCCCCGATGCCACCAGCACCGGCCTCGACGGCGCCCGGGGGGCCGACGTCGACGGGGTGCGCGTGCACTCGATCCGCTTGGCGGGCCTCGTCGCGCACCAGGAAGTCCTGTTCGGGACGATGGGGGAGACGCTGACCATTCGGCACGACAGCCTCGATCGAACGTCCTTCGTGCCAGGCGTCCTGCTCGGCGTGCGCAACGTGGCCGCCCATCCCGGGCTGACGATCGGGATCGAACCCCTCATGGGTTTGTGAAGGAGAACGAAGGGGCGCGGGCCCTGCGCATCCAACTGCTGATCGCCTTCATGTGCGTGGCGATGGTCGTGTACTTCGTTCTGCTGGGCCGGGCCGGCGTCATCCTGATGTCGTCCGGGCGACCTGCCGCCATCGGGCTGGGCATCGCCATCTTCCTCCTGCCGGTGATCGGCCTGTGGGCGATGATCGCTACGCTCCGTGCGGGTTTCGCCCATCAGCGACTGGCCCGGCTCGCACGTGAGCAGGGCATGGACCTCGACGTCAGCGCGTTGCCGCGGCGACCGTCGGGTCGCATCGAGCGCGAGGCCGCCGACCAACTCTTCGACGCGGTGCGCGCCGAGGCCGAGGAACACCCGGACGATTGGCGCCAGTGGTACCGGCTGGCTCGCGCCTACGACTACGCAGGTGACCGCGGCCGAGCCAGGGAGACGATGCGCAAGGCCGTCGCGATGCAGGAGGAGCAGCGATCGTGAGCAAGATGCTGCTGATCGTGCACCACACGCCCTCCCCGCATTGCCAGGAGATGTTCGAGGCGGTCCTGGCCGGCGCGACCGACCCCGAGATCACCGGCGTGAAAGTCGTTCGGCGAGCAGCACTCTCGGTATCACCAAGCGACATGCTGGAGGCAGACGGCTACCTCCTCGGCACGCCGGCGAACCTGGGCTACATGAGCGGCGCGCTCAAGCACGCGTTCGACGTCTGCTACTACCCGTGTCTCGACACCACCCGCGGGCGTCCGTTCGGGCTGTACCTCCACGGCAACGAGGGCGCCGAGGGAGCCGAGCGAGGCGTCACCGCCATCACCACCGGACTCGGCTGGGAGAAGGCGACCGAGTACGTCGTGGTGTCCGGCAAGCCGTCGAAGGTCGACCTCGAGGCGTGCTGGAACCTGGGCGCGACCGTCGCGGCACTCCTGATGGAATGACGTGGACGCCAGCTGGCCAACCACCGGCGATGGAACCCAAGCGGAGACGGCCGAGTTGTCAGACGAGCGCGACGGCCCTGAGGCCGGCAGTGGCCACCCCCGGTTAGCACCCGGGCAACCGGCCGTGGCGGGCCAGCCAAGAGCGGCGCCGATTCGGGGGCAATTCGCTACCCGTAAGCGTGGTGTGCGGATCCTGAGAATACGTCCGCAACTTCGCTTAGCATCATGCTGTCGGGTCGATGCTCTGGGTTTCGCTGCGTCATCCCGTCGGAGCAAAGAGCTCCCAACCGGAGGACAGGGATAGATCATGATGGCAAAACGAATAGCTACTACGGTCGCGATGGCAGCCGTCTTAGTCAGCGCCACAGCGACTTTCAGCACGCCCGTCGCATCAGCCGACACACTGGGCAACGGCTTGACCGTGTCCTGTAGTCCGGACAGCAATGTCCACACGACCTGCATCATCGGAGGATGTCCGCGAGTGAACGGCGATTACGTCGTCGACGCCGTGCACGTCATGTATCGGGGAAACCAAGAGGAATTCGACTTCAAGTGCATCAATGGTCAGACTGCCAGGTGGGGCGTCCAAACCACTGACGCGTTCACGATCGGTGTCCAGGGCTGCCGCAAGAAGGACCTCGAGGGCGACTGGTGCGGCGGGTGGGCGGACTACAACTTCAAGCCCGCTGTGGCACCCGCAGCGCCTGCGGCACCCGCAGCACCCGCGGCACCTGCGGCCCCACAAACCAAACAGTGCCCGGAGGGCGGCCCCGTCGTCCCCGTCGCCCAAGCCTGCCCGGTGAAGAAGGTGGCGCCGACGAACGCCGTGACGATGAAGGTCAACAGGGCGGGTCTGCAGGTCAACGTCACGGTAGCGAACACCTCGGAGTTGGCCGCTCAATGCACCTACGACGCGACCGAAAACAATGGTCTAGGCATAGCGGTTCACCGCGACTTCGATCTTGCCGCCAGGGGGAGTACCACGCTGAACTTCCCCGCACCGCTTCTCGGGCAGTCGTATTCGCTGGTCGCGGCCTGTACTGCGGACTTCGAGGGTCAGAGCGTCCAGATCGGCCGCGCCACCGGGAATGCGTAACGGGCACCCAACCGACACCGTCTGCCACGACCCGGCGTGGGCTCGACGCCAGCGAAGTCTTCATCCGGTAACGAAGCGGAGGCCTTGCCGGCCGACGTCATGACCACGTTGGGCGAAATGGCCGGTCGGCTCCGATACGGTCGAGTACCTCGGGTGGACTGACGAAGGAGTAATCGATGGCCGGTATCGCCGACATTGCCCTGGCGGGTGCGCCCATCGCGGGCGGCGCGCTGCTCGGCGTGGTCGCGGGCAACCTGCGGGCCCCCGACGTCCGCGCCGTCATCAAGCAGGACATGGAACTCTTGAAGCTTCTTCCGGCCGAGCAGGTCGAGCGCCGCGCCGAGCTGCAACGGGTGATCGACATCAGGATCGACGACATGATCGCCGCGGTCGACAAGCAGCGGTCGATGCTCGAGATCGCCGCGTCGTACCGGGGCAACTGGCGCGACGTCGTCGTGTTCGTCTGCGCAATCCTGTTCACGATCATCTGGTGGTACACCGACCACACCCGCAACAATTACTGGGTGATGTTCGTCGTGATGATCGCGGTGTCGATCGCGGCGGGCATCTACGCCGGTCGGGGCGTACTGCGCGCCATCCGCACCTACGCGCGTGGGCTGAGGTCAGAACGCGGTCAGTAGTGGTAGGTGTCCGACGGTGCGGGCACGTGGTCCGGGTCGTCACCGAACTCCGACGAATGGATCCCGTACGCCTTGGCCAGGTCGAGGATCTTGGTCGCCCGGGCGATGCGCGGCAGATCCGATCCGTTGCGGATCTCACCGCCGTCCCGCTGAAATTCGGTGAAGAACTCCTTGGCCCAACTGATTTCGTCTTGCGAGGGCGAGAGGCCCTCGTTCACCGACGGGCACTGATCGGGCGTCAGGCAGATCTTGCCGGTCATCCCGAACTCGACGGACACGGCACTGGCCTCGATGAGTTTCAGTGCGCTGGAGCCGATCGTCGGGCCGTCGATCGCACTTGGCAGATGGGCCGCCTTCGCCGCGATCGTGAAACGTGAGCGGGCATAGGCCAGGGTGGCGGGGTTGTCGCCGAAGCCGGTGTCCCGGCGAAAGTCGCCGATGCCGAAAGCCAACCGGAACGTGCCCTTGGTGGCGGCGATATCGGTGATGCGCTCCAGGCCGCGGGCGGTCTCCACTAAGGCGACGATCGGCACGTCCGGCAGCCGCTTCGCGGTCTCGATGACGTGGTCGACGGATTCGACCATCGCCAGCATGATGCCGCCGACCGACGTGGTCGCCAACATGTCCAGGTCGTCGGCCCACCAGCGGGTGCCGAACCCGTTGACGCGCACCCAGTCGTCGTTGCCAGCGGTCAGCCAGTCGTGCACGTTGTCGCGTGCGGCGGCCTTGTCCTTCGGTGCGACGGCGTCCTCGATGTCGAGCACGACGATGTCGGCGCGCGAGTGCGCGGCGGGTGCGAAGCGGTCCGGCTGAGCGCCGTTGACCAGGAGCCAACTCCTGGCGAGGACGGGGTCTATCCGGAATCCTGGGTCCGAGGGATCCTGATGGGAAGCCGGGTCGCTGCCGGTCACCTGGTCATACACGCGTCAATGGTGGCCTACCGCAGCAGCGGGAGGCAAACGGGTCGCGGCCGGATCAGGTCAGCTTCGCGCCGAAGAAGACCTGCATCGCCTTCCAGTGCCGCTCGGCGGCGTCCTGGTCGTAGATCCCGGTGTGGTCGGACACCGCGAAGCCGTGCGCCGCGGGATAGAACTCGATGGCGTGTTCGACCCCGGCGGCGGTCAGCGCGTCGTCCAACGTCACGGCCTGCTCGGAGGTGAACGACGCGTCATTCTCGGCGGCGGCGACGTAGACGCCGGCGCGGATCTGGTCGGCAAGTAGATGCGGGCTGCTCGCGTCGTCCGAGACGAGGCCGCCACCGTGGATCGAGATCGCCGCAGCCACACGTTCTGGCACGCGGCCGGCCACCATCAGCGAGGTCCGTCCGCCCATGCAGTACCCGGTGGTGCCGAATGCGGTACCGCTCACCTCGGGTCGCGACTCGAGGTAGTCGAAGAATGCCGTGGCGTCGCTGGCCATCTTGTCGGGGGTGATGCTGGCCATCATCGTCATCACACGCTTGCGTTCGTCGGGGTCGCTGAAGGCGGTGTTCAGGTCGAAGGGCGCCCAGTCTCCATGGCGGTAGTAGACGTCGGGCAGCAGGACCGCGAATCCGAACCCAGCCAGCTTCTCGGCCATTTCCTCGAACACCGGGCGGCGCCCCCCTGCGTCGGGGTACATCACGACGCCCGGCCATGGGCCGCTTCCGTTGGGGGTGGCGAACGTGACGGGACATGATCCGTCGGGCGTGGTGATGGTGTCGGCGATGGTCGGCATGGCTTCTGTTCTACTCCTGCGCTCCGGACGGGCCGCGTTCGAGACTGCACTGAGGGCGGGCAAGCGTCAGTGGCGCTCGCCCGGAGCGCCGTCTCAACGAGTGGCAGCCAGCGTCGTAAACTGACCGCGTGCCAATCGCCACGCCATACGAGGACCTGCTGCGCCTGGTGCTCGAGACGGGTACGCCGAAATCCGATCGCACCGGTACCGGCACGCGCAGCCTGTTCGGCCATCAGCTGCGGTACGACCTCAGCGCCGGGTTTCCGCTGGTCACCACCAAGCGGGTGCACCTGAAGTCGGTGGTCTACGAGCTGCTGTGGTTCCTGCGCGGTGACTCCAACGTGCGCTGGCTGCAGGAGCACGGCGTGACAATCTGGAATGAATGGGCAAGCGACACAGGCGATCTCGGACCCGTCTATGGCGTGCAATGGCGGTCCTGGCCCACGCCGTCGGGTGAGCACGTCGACCAGATCACCGCATCCCTCGAGATGCTCAAGCGCGATCCCGACTCCCGGCGAAACATCGTGTCGGCTTGGAACGTCGGCGAAATTCCGCAGATGGCGCTGCCGCCGTGCCACGCGTTCTTCCAGTTCTACGTCGCAGACGGCAAGCTGTCGTGCCAGCTGTACCAGCGCAGTGCGGACCTGTTCCTCGGCGTCCCGTTCAACATCGCCAGCTATGCGTTGCTGACCCACATGATGGCCGCGCAGGCAGGGTTGGGCGTCGGGGAGTTCGTTTGGACCGGCGGTGACTGCCACATCTACGACAACCACGTCGAGCAGGTGACGTTACAGCTCAGTCGCGACCCGCGCCCATACCCGGAACTCGTTCTCGCGCCACGTGATTCGATCTTCGACTACACCTACGACGACGTCGCGATCGTCAATTACGATCCGCATCCAGGGATCAAGGCCCCCGTGGCGGTATGAGCATCGGGCTGATCTGGGCCCAGTCCACGTCGGGGGTCATCGGGCGCGACGACGCAATTCCGTGGCGACTGCCCGAGGACCAGGCGCGGTTCAAGGAACTGACGCTGGGTCATGCGGTGGTCATGGGCCGGCTCACGTGGGAATCGCTGCCCGCCAAGGTGCGGCCGCTGCCGGGACGCCGGAACGTCGTCATCACCAGACAGGTGGACTACGTGGCCGAGGGCGCGACGGTGGTGGGCAGTCTCGACGAGGCGCTGGCCACCCTGGGGCCGGAGCGGAGCGACGCGGGGGATGTCGATGAGGACGCGTGGGTGATCGGCGGCGCGCAGATCTATGCTCTGGCCCTGCCGCATGCCACCCGCTGCGAGGTCACCGAGGTCGAGGTGCCGCTGCGCCGGGAGGACGACGACGCGCTCGCCCCCGGGCTCGACGATTCCTGGGCCGCCGCCGAGGGCGACTGGCTGACCAGCGCCGCCGGTATCCGCTACCGATTCAACAGTTATCGGCGCTCGTGATCCTCACCGCCGACCAGGCACGGCGAGTAGCCGTCGCCGCGCAGGGCTTCGCGGAGGCGAAACCGTCCGGGGTGGTGAATCGTTCGCATCTCAAACGGCTGATCTCCCGCATCCAGGTCTTGCAACTCGACTCGGTGTCGGTCGCGGTGCGCGCGCACTACGCCCCGGTGTTCAGCCGGCTGGGCCCCTACGACCGCAGCGTCCTGGAGCGGGCGGCGTGGAGCCACAGCGCGCGCTCGCCGCGCCTGCTCGTGGAGTACTGGGCGCACGAGGCCGCACTGATGGCGGTCGACGACTGGCCGCTGTTGCGTTGGCGCATGCGCGAATACGCCGATGGGCGGTGGGGCAAGGAGATCGTGCGCAAGAACAGGCAACTGGCCGAGGACGTCGTGGCCGCCGTCGCCGAGCTGGGTCCGTCGACGGCCGGTCGGATCGAAGCGCACCTCGAGTCGGAGCCGCGGGGCCGCAAGGGGCCCTGGTGGGACCGCAGCGACACCAAGTGGGTGGCCGAGGCGCTCTTCGCGTCCGGCGCGCTCACGACGGCGACCCGCGTGGGTTTCGCCAGGCACTACGACCTGACGGAGCGGGTCCTGCCACCGGAGGTGTACTCCCGCGAGGTCGACGACGACGTCGCGGTCCGCGAGCTGGTGTTGCGGGCGGCGACCGCGCTTGGCGTGGCCACCGAGACCGACATCCGCGATTACTTCCGGCTGGGTGCCAAACAGGCCAAACCGGTGCTCGCCGAGCTGGTGGCAGACGGTGAGCTCGAACCCGTCGAGGTCCAGGGGTGGAGTGCCCCGGCGTATCTCAGGGCGGGGGGCGGCATGCCGCGCGTCGATCGGGGCACCGCGCTGCTGTGTCCCTTCGATCCGCTGATCTTCTTCCGGCCCCGCGTCGAGCGATTGTTCGGCGTTCACTATCGGATCGAGATCTACGTTCCGGAGCCCAAGCGCCAATTCGGTTACTACGTATGGCCTTTCCTACTCGATGGCCGCCTCGTCGGGCGCGTCGACCTGAAGGCCGAGCGCAGCCGCGGGGCGCTGCACGTGGTGGGGGCGTTCACCGAGCCGGGCCAGGACCGCCGTCGGGTGGCCGAGGCGATGGCGGTGGAGTTGCAGTCGATGGCGTCGTGGCTCGAGCTGGGTGACGTCATCGTGGGGGAGCGCGGCGACCTAGTTGGAGACCTGACGCGCGCGCTCTGATCTCTTGAGCGGCGACCGAACTGTACTTGACAGTACAGTATGGCCGCGTGATGCTTGAGCAACGGCGCACCGCCAGGGCGCGCCACCGACGGCACGGAGCGAGTATGCAGGTCAAGCCCGGAGACGTCGTCGAGCCTGACGAGCTGCACACGGTCAAGGGTGTAGCGGTACCGATGCCCGACCAGAAACAATTGCTGCACCTGCAGTTTCGGCGATTCGCGGGATGTCCCATCTGCAACGTGCACCTGCAGTCGGTGATCAAGCGCCACGGCGAGATCACCGCGGCCGGAGTTCGCGAGGTGGTGATCTTTCACTCCACCCCCGAGGAACTCACCGCCTACACCGACGACATGCCGTTCGATCTCGTCGCGGATCCGACCCGAACGCTGTACCGGCGATTCGGGGTTCAGACCGCCGTGCGGTCGGTGGCGGATCCGCGTGCGATGGCACCGGTCCTCAAGGGGATGCTCAACCGTGAGGTAGCCGGGAGGCTTCGGCTCTCCGCCGGGATGCATCGTGCCAACGGTGGGCATCTCGGTCTTCCCGCAGACATTCTGCTCGACTCGGACGCCACGGTGATCGATGCCAAGTACGGTAGGCACGCAGCGGACCAATGGTCGGTGGACGAGTTGCTCCAGCGCGCCGGGGTGCGGCACCGACGGTGACCGTCCTCAAGCCGCAGCCGGCCCGACCACGTCCGGTTATGCTCGGCCGTGCCGCCGACAGTGATCTTCCCACTCGCTAGTGCAAAGGGGCACCAGATGGACGTATTGCGAACTCCCGACGAACGATTCGCCGACCTTCCCGATTTTCCCTTCGCCCCGCACTACGTCGAGGTGGACTCCGGCGACGGTGCGGCGCTGCGCATGCACTATCTCGACGAAGGTCCCGCCGACGGTGAGGTGGTGCTGCTGCTGCACGGCGAGCCGTCGTGGAGTTATCTGTACCGACGGATGATTCCGGTGCTGGTCGACGCCGGGCTGCGCGCGGTGGCCATCGACCTGGTGGGGTTCGGTCGCAGCGACAAACCCGTCGACCGTGACGACTACTCGTATCAGGCTCACGTCGCCTGGACGCGATCGGCGATCGAGGCCATCGGGCTGTCTGACATCACGCTGGTGTGCCAGGACTGGGGCGGGCTGATCGGCCTCCGCCTCGTCGGTGAGAACCCGGAGTGGTTCGCCCGCGTGGTTGCTGCCAACACCATGCTGCCGACCGGGGACCATCACCCCGGTGACGCGTTCCTGGCGTGGCAGAAGTTCAGCCAGGAAGTGCCGGTGTTCCCCGCTGGGCAGATCGTCAACGGTGCCACGGTGTCCACACTGTCGCCGGAGGTCATCGCCGCCTACGATGCGCCCTTCCCCGACGCGAGTTACCAAGCCGGTGCGCGGCAGTTTCCGATGCTCGTCCCGATCAGCCCGGACGACCCTGCGGCGCCGGCGAATCGGGCAGCGTGGGCAGCACTGGGGTGCTTCGAGAAGCCGTTCCTGTCCGCGTTCTCGGACTCCGACCCGATCACCGGGGCGGCAGAGCCGGTACTGCGCGGGCACGTCCCTGGCGCGCGTGGCCAGTCACA
This sequence comes from Mycolicibacterium sp. TUM20985, assembly GCF_030295745.1. NCBI lineage: Bacteria > Bacillati > Actinomycetota > Actinomycetes > Mycobacteriales > Mycobacteriaceae > Mycobacterium > Mycobacterium antarcticum. The sequence goes on along the minus strand of NZ_AP027291.1, from coordinate 3,601,586 downwards.
CGTGACGATCGCCGATGGCGGCCACTTCCTGCAGGAGGACAAGGGACCCGAACTGGCGAGCGCGGTCGTGACGTTCATCGCCGCCACGCCACGGTAGGGGCGGCGTCAGCTCGGTGACGATCTCAGTCGTCCGACTCCTCTGCCAGCTCCGGCACACCCCTGCCGCGAATCACGTTGATGCCGAAGACCACCGCACCGACGACCAGCCATACCAGGCCGCCGACCTTGGCCAGCACGTCGGCGTTGAACAACACGTAACCGATGATCAGGAAGCCGAGTGTCGGCACCACCAGGTGCAGGAGGTAGTTCTTCGACTTCTGACGCACCAGGTAGTACCAGACCACCGAGACGTGCAGCAGGCAGAAGCCGAACAGCGCGCCGAAGTTGACCAGTGACGAGATCAGCCCGATCTGGCCGACGAAGAAGAGCACCAGCACGACGCTGAGCGCGCTCACCGTCAGGATGGCCGCGACCGGCACCTTGCGACTGCTGATCTTGGACAAGAACTTCGGCAGCTGTCCGTCGCGGCTCATCGAGTAGAGCAATCGACTGGTGGCGGCTTGGGCGGCCATCGCGTTGGCGAAGCCGACCGCCATGACGTTGACCGCGAAGAAGGCGTTCATCCACCCCGTGTTGGAGGCGGCCTGGACGAGGGTGAAGAACGCGTTGCCGACCTCGTCGTCGCTGAACGACTCTCGGCCGCCGGCCAGCAGACTGGCCAACCACGTCTGCGTGACGAAGAGGAACGCCACCACGAACAGGGCGATGATCATCGCGCGGCCGGCCGGGTTCTTGCGACCGGTGGACTCCTCGGCGAGAGTCGAGATGCCGTCGAAGCCAAGGAAACTCAGCACCGCGATCGACAACGCGCTGGCGATCAGGGGCGCGGTCACGGTGCTCGAATCCCACAGTGGCAGGGTGCTCCAGCCGACGTCGGGCAGGCTTTGCCCGTTGATCGCGCGGACGGCGATGACGACGAAGATCACCACGAAGACCAGTTCGATGGCGAGGAACACCCGGTTGGCCACCTTCAGGAAGCTGATTCCGGCCACGTTGATGATGGTGTTGACCACGACGAACACGAGGGCCCACAGCCACCGCGGAGTGCCGGGGAACAGCCCGACCATCGACTCCGCGGCGAAGACGTACAGCAGCGTCGGCACCAGCAGGTAGTCCAGGAGGATCGCCCAACCCGCGAAGAATCCGACGCCCGGATGGATGCCGCGGCCCACGTAGGAGAAGACGGACCCGGCGAGCGGAAACGACTTGGCCATCTGCGAATATGCCAGCGCGGTGAAGATCATGGCGATCAGGCCGATGACGTAGACCAGCGGCACCATGCCCGACGCGCTGTTGTAGACGGTGCCGAAGATGGCCCACGGTGCGATCGGCACCATGAAGACCAGGCCGTACACCAGCAGGTCGACGGTGGACAGCGAACGGTTGAGTTCCTGTGTGTAGCCGAATGATTCGAGGCTGCGCTGGCCGCCGGCGGGGTGGGGGTCGGTGTTGACCATGCAAGTGTTCCTATCGATCGTGGTCGGCGAGGAATGAGGCGATGACGGCCCGAAACTCCGCGGGCTGTTCCAGATGCGTGCAGTGACTGGTACCGCCGAAGACGTGGCTGCGGACGTCGGGGATGCGGTCGACGTAGGGACGCCAGGTGGCGGCGGTGGCCTCGTCGAACTCGCCGGCCACGACCAACGTCGGCGCGACGATGTCAGGCAGGCGGTCGACGATGCTCCAGTCGCCCAGCGTGCCGACGACGTGAAACTCGTTGGGGCCGTTCATCGTGTGGTAGACCGTCGGCTCGGCCTCCATCTGCTTCTCGCTGTCGACGAAGTCCGCGGGCATCGGCTCGACCCGGCAGACGTGACGTCGGTAGAACTCCAGCGTCGCGGCGATGTACTCCGGATCGGACACGGTTCCTGCGGCCTCGTGCCGATCCAGCGCGTCCTGGGTCTCGCGGGGTAACAGAGCGCGCAACTCATTGGCGGCCTCGACCCACAGCGTCATCGATGCGGGGGAGTTGCAGATCGACAGCGAGACCAGGCCCTCGGGTCGACGAACGGCGATCTCGGCGCCAAGCATGCCGCCCCACGACTGACCCAGCACGTGGTATCGATCGGTGCCCAACTCGGGCGCCAACGCGCTTCTCACGGCGTGGAACTCGTCGACAAACAGGGCAGGCGTCCAGAAACCCCGTGGTGCGTCGGGAAAATGAGTGCTGCGGCCACAGCCGATCTGGTCGTAGTGAACGACCACCCGGCCGGTCTCGTCGGCGAGCTCGGCGATGTTGCGCACGTAGTCGTGTGCCATTCCGGGACCGCCGTGCAGGACGAACAACGGGTGCGCGCCCGGCTGTGGAGAAGCGGGGCTGGTGATCTGCACCCAGGTCTGGCCGTCGAGGAACGGCACGGTACGGGTCTGAACGGGCATGCCGCTCAGCATGAACCTTCAATGGTCTTGCTGCAAGACCAATGGGATCGAATTAGCATTCGGCTATCGCCGACGAGGGGAGTGCACCGATGCCCGACCGTCCCCCGTCGACGATCCCCACGCCGCCGTCGGGCCTACTCGCCCAGCAACTGGCCATGCCCCTCGTGCCGTCTCGGATCGACGAGATCACCGACCGGTTGGTGACGGCCATCGCGATCGGCGAGTACCTCCCCGGAGCCCGACTGCCGGTGGAACGCGACCTCGCCTCCGCGCTGGGCGTGGGACGAATGACTGTTCGCGCCGCGCTGGCCAGGTTGGTCGAGCGGGGGTTGCTCGAGACCCGCCGAGGCCGCGGCGGCGGGTCCTATGTCGTCGACCAGTGGCCCGATTCCTCCACCGACGCGGTTCGCCGGACCCTCTCGACGCGACTCGGCGAACTACGGGACCGTTACGACGCGATCGCGCGGCTGCACGGCGCGGTCTGCCGGGCGGCGGCGGATGCCAGGACCGCCGGCGACGTGACCGAACTGCGGGGCGCGCTGGAGGCGTACCGCACCGCCGAGACTGGCCTTGCCGCCCAGCAGGCCGACAGTCGCCTGCACTTGGCCATCATGAACACCGCCCACAACGCGGTGCTCAAACAAGTGCTCGTCGACCTGGAAGCCTCGGTCAGCATCGGTGCACCCGCCCACCTCTGGGGCGAGCCGAGCACCATGCGCGACATGGAGCTGAGATCACTGCACGAGCACGAAGAGCTGATCGACGCGATCGCCGACGGTCGCGCCGACGATGCGGATGCGATCGCCCGGGCCCACGTCGGGATCGACTTCGAGCTGATCTCCAGCGCGATGCGCCGCGCGGGCATGCTGGCCGACTGAGCCCAGTGCTCGTGGAGGCCAGGGCCCAACGGGTAATCTCAACCGCGTGAGTACCAGCGGATTCGATGTCAGCGCACGGGTGGGCACCGTGCTGACTGCCATGGTCACGCCGTTCGGCCCGGACGGTTCGTTGGATCTGGCGGCCGCCAAGAAGCTCGCCACGCACCTGATCGACGCTGGATGCGACGGGTTGGTGGTCTCCGGGACCACCGGCGAATCGCCGACCACCACCGACGACGAGAAGCTGGCTCTGCTCGGCGCCGTGCTCGAAGCCGTCGGCGACCGCGCCAGGATCATCGCCGGGGCCGGCACCTACGACACGGCGCACAGCGTGCGCCTCGCGAAGGCATGTGAGGCCGAGGGCGCTCACGGTCTCCTGGTCGTGACGCCCTACTACTCGCGCCCCCCACAGGCCGGGCTGGTCGCGCACTTCACGGCCATCGCCGACGCCACCGCGCTGCCGAACGTGCTCTACGACATCCCGCCACGCTCAGTGGTGCCCATCGAGTGGGACACCATCCGTGCCATTGCACCCCATCCGAACATCGTCGCCATCAAGGACGCCAAGAGCGATCTGCACGGTGGCGCGATGATCATGGCCGAGACCGGGTTGGCCTACTACTCGGGCGACGACGCACTGAACCTGCCGTGGCTGGCCATGGGCGCCACCGGATTCATCAGCGTGTGGGGGCACTTCGCTGCTAGCCAATTACGAGACATATTGTCCGCGTTCACCTCCGGTGACGTGGCGACGGCCCGCAAGAGTCACGTCGCCCTCGGATCGCTCAACGCCGCACAGAACCGACTGGGCGGCGTCACCATGGCCAAGACAGGACTGAAGTTGTTGGGTTTCGACACCGGTGAGCCGCGGCTTCCGCAGGTTCCCGCGACGACCGCGCAGATCGAGGCGCTCGAGGCAGACATGCGGACGGCCGGCGTGCTCCGATGACCGCCGAATTGGTGCCACCCGGTCCGCTCGCGCCCGGCGGACTCCGCGTGACCGCACTCGGCGGCATCAGCGAGATCGGTCGCAATATGACCGTTCTCGAGCACCTCGGCCGCCTGCTCGTCATCGACTGCGGGGTGTTGTTCCCCGACCACGATGAGCCGGGTGTCGACCTGATCCTGCCCGACCTGCGTCACATCGAGCACCGCCTCGACGACATCGAGGCCCTGGTGGTGACCCACGCCCACGAGGACCACATCGGCGCCATTCCGCACCTGTTGAAGCTGCGGCCAGACATCCCGGTCGTCGGCTCGAAGTTCACCCTGGCGCTGATCGCGGCCAAGTGTCGCGAGCATCGCATCAAGCCGGTCTTCATCGAGGTTGCCGAGAAGCAGAGCAGCAGGCACGGCGTCTTCGAGTGCGAATACTTCGCGGTCAACCACTCCATCCCGGATGCGCTGGCCATCGCCGTGTACACCGGCGCGGGCACGCTGCTACACACCGGTGACATCAAGCTCGACCAGCTGCCGCTCGACGGCCGCCCCACCGACCTGCCGGGCATGTCACGGCTCGGTGATGCCGGCGTCGACCTGTTCCTCTGCGATTCGACGAACGCGGAGATCCCCGGCGTCGGGCCGTCGGAGAGTGAGATCGGCCCCAACATGCACCGGCTGATCCGCGGCGCCGAGGGTCGGGTCATCGTCGCGTGCTTCGCCTCGAACGTCGCTCGCGTGCAACAGATCGTCGATGCATCGGTGGCGCTGGGCCGCAAGGTGTCGTTCGTCGGCCGGTCGATGGTGCGCAACATGGGGATCGCCAAGGACCTTGGCTTCCTCTCCGTTGCCGACGACGACGTGATCGACATCGCCGCAGCCGAGGTGCTGCCCGCCGACCGGGTCACGCTGGTCACCACCGGCACTCAGGGTGAGGCGATGGCGGCGCTATCGCGGATGTCGCGCGGCGAGCACCGCAGTATCACGCTGACCCGCGGTGATCTCATCATCATGTCCTCGTCGCAGATCCCTGGTAACGAGGAGGCGATCTTCGGCGTGCTGGACTCACTGGCCAAGATCGGGGTCCGCGTCGTCACGAATGCGCAGGCGCGCATTCACGTTTCGGGTCACGCGTACGCGGGTGAGCTGCTGTTCCTCTACAACGGCGTCCGCCCGCGCAACGTGATGCCGGTGCACGGCACCTGGCGCCACCTCCGCGCCAATGCCGCCTTGGCCGTGAAGTCGGGCGTACCCGAGGAGAACATCGTCCTCGCCGAGAACGGCGTCAGCGTCGACCTCGTCGCGGGCCGGGCGTCGATCGCCGGAGCGGTACCGGTCGGCAAGATGTTCGTCGACGGGTTGGTCACCGGCGACGTCGGCGACGCCACCTTGGGCGAACGGCTGGTGCTGTCCTCCGGCTTCATCGCGGTGACCATCGTGCTCAAACGAGGAACGGGCACGGCCGCGGCGCCCGTCCAGCTGCATTCCCGAGGCTTCTCCGAGGATCCCAAGGCGCTGGAGCCCGTCACCCGCCTCGTCGAGACCGCGATGCAGGCGCTTGCTGCGGAGAAGGTCACCGACCCGACGCGCTTCGCCCAGGCCGCCCGCCGCACCATCGGCAAGTGGGTGGCCGAGAAGTACCGGCGTCAGCCGATGATCGTGCCGACGGTCATCGAGGTCTGATCCGAGCTTCTCCGCGTAGGGTTTCGGGCCATGGCTCAGCGCCTGTTGACGTAACCGTCGTCGACCGGCAGTGCCACCCCGGTGATGTGCTTGCCGGAATCTGCCACCAACCACGCGACGGCGTCGGCGATGACCTCCGGCTCGACGGTCTCCATGTTGGCGGCGCTGGCCATGTCGAGTCCGTCCGGGTTGCCGCCCGTCATGTCGGCCAGCCACTTTCGGGTGAACTCGTTGTCGATCATCGGGGTTCGGACGCCGGCAGGGTGGACCGAGTTCACGCGAATGTTCTGCGACAGAAGCAGATTGGCATACGAACGCATCAGTCCGACCACGCCGTGCTTGGCGGCCGCATACCCGATCGAGCCGGCGAACGGCGAGCCGATACCGACCAGGCCCATCACCGAGCTGATGAGCACGATGGCGCCACCGTTGCCCGCCTTGATCATTGGCTTCATCGCGACGTCCACGGTGTGGTGCACACCTGTGAGGTTGACGTCGATCACGTCGTGCCAGGCGTTCTCGTCTGCCATCGGGGCAATGCCCGCGTTGGCGATCACGATGTCGAGGCGTCCGCCCAGTTGTTCGACGCCGGACTCCAAGGCGGTCTTCAGCGCTGCGCGATCACGAACGTCGGCTTGCAGGGCGACGATTCGGGCTCCGGTGTCCTCGACGAGCTTCACCGTGGCGGCGAGGTCATCGGGGGTGGCCATGGGGTAGGGGACCGACGCGATCTGATCGCACAGGTCGACCGCGATGACGTCGGCGCCGTCGGAGGCCAGTCGCACCGCATGCGCGCGACCCTGGCCGCGGGCCGCCCCGGTAATGAACGCGACTCGGCCCGCGAGTGGGCCATCGGGGGTTGGCATGTCAGGGCCGGAGCTGACCCTTGGCGGGATCGCCCGCCACGACCGGCTGCAGCATCTTGATGTCGGGTGCACCGTCGAGGTGCTCGCCGACGGCTCCGAAGAGCGCGGCGATCGCAGGGGCGGTGCCGTGCGTCTTGAGCGCTTCCTCGTCGGCCCACTGCTCGACGAAGACGAACGTGCCGTCGGCCTCGTGCAAGGAGTACAGCTCACACCCCGGCTCCGAGTGCACCGCCTCGATCGCCTGTGTGCAGGCGGTTCGCACGGCGTCGACGGACTCGGGCTTGGCGGTCATGGTGGCGACGACGACGATCGGCATGTGAACAAGACTCCTCGTTGAGTGGGTTCGGCCCGCTCACACTACCCAGCGTGCCTGCAGGTCAGCGGGCCACCTCCCAAGCCCGTCCAGGTACGCGACCCTGGTTGATCTTGGCGATGTCGATGGGACTGCCGAGGAACAGCCGGGCCGAGCGAAGGTCGAGGAAGAGCTCTGCGACGCTCACCGGGCGGTGCCCATCGTGGGTTTGTTAGCTATTTGTTACCTGTGTGGCTAATGGTGAATTTGGGGTTGGTGGGACTAGTCTTTCCCCATGGCTAGTAAGACCGCCGCGCGTTCGGGAGCTCGTTCGAGCAGCTCAAAGCCCCGACCGCGCTCACCGCGCCCTGCCGCTCCGCGGCGGAAGCCCGCGCCACGACGCAATCCCTCACCCGTCTCTGCCGCAGGCTCCGCGATCGGCAAGGGCGCCCGTGCCGGTTGGCTGATGGTGGCCAAGGGTGCGGGCTCCACCGCGCGATCGGTCGGTCGAGCCCGAGATCTGGAGCCGGGCCACCGGCGCGACGGCATCGCACTGGGCCTGCTCGCGATGTCGGTGGTCCTGGCCGCCAGCTCCTGGTTCGACGCGGCCCGACCCGTAGGGGGTTGGATCGACGCCGGGGTCCGCGTCGTCATCGGTTCGGCCGTCGTGCTGCTTCCCATCCTCCTGGTTGCGTTGGCCGTCCTGCTGATGCGCACCGAACCCAACCCCGAGGCCCGCCCTCGGCTCGTTCTGGGCACCGCCATGATCGCGCTGCCCGTACTGGGGCTGTGGCATCTGTGGTCGGGCGCCCCCACCGACCCGGCCGACCGGCAGAGGGTGGCGGGGTTCGTCGGCTTCGCAATCGGTGGGCCACTGTCCGACGGGCTGACGCCGTGGATCGCCACTCCGCTGTTGATCATCGGCATGTTGTTCGGTCTGCTGCTGGTGACCGGCATGACGATCCGCGAGGTCCCGTCGGCCGTGCAGTCGATGTTCATGGGCGCCTACCGAGGTGACACCTACGACGACGACTACGACGAGGACGCCGACTACGACGAGTACCCCGCCGAGCAGGCAGACGACTTCTCCGATGGTTACTACGACGATCCGGCGTCGACGCGCGGCGACGAGGCTCAGTGGCCCGGGGCGCCCTCTGGCAGGACGCCGATGGAGAACTACCCATTGGACGAACCCCTCGTCGACGAGACCCCGACCGTGCCCGAGCCCAAGGTCAGCGCCAAGCGCAAGAAGGAACCGAAACCCGCACCGAACAAGACCGACACCCTCGTGCTCGACCGGGTCGTCGAGGGTCCGTACGTCCTGCCGTCCCTGGACCTGCTGGTCGCGGGCGATCCGCCGAAGCTACGCAGTGCGGTCAACGACAAGATGGTCGAGGTCATCCAGTCGGTACTCGAACAATTCAAGGTCGACGCGAACGTCACCGGCTGCACCCGCGGCCCGACCGTGACGCGGTACGAGGTCGAACTCGGCCCCGGCGTGAAGGTCGAGAAGATCACGGCGCTGCAGAAGAACATCGCCTACGCCGTCGCCACCGAGAGCGTCCGAATGCTCTCGCCGATCCCCGGCAAGTCGGCCGTCGGCATAGAGGTTCCCAACATCGACCGCGAGATGGTGCGATTGGCGGACGTCCTCACCGACCCGTCCACCCGTCGTGATCACCACCCGCTGGTGATCGGCCTGGGGAAGGACATCGAGGGGCAGATGATCTCGGCGAACCTCGCCAAGATGCCGCACCTCCTCGTCGCGGGCTCGACCGGCTCCGGCAAGTCCAGCTTCGTCAACTCGATGCTGGTGTCGATCCTGGCGCGCGCCACCCCGGACGAGGTCAGGATGATCCTGATCGACCCGAAGATGGTCGAGCTGACGCCGTATGAGGGCATCCCGCACCTCATCACGCCCATCGTCACGCAGCCCAAGAAGGCCGCCGCCGCACTCGCCTGGCTAGTCGAGGAGATGGAGCAGCGCTACCAGGACATGCAGGCCAACCGGGTGCGCCACATCGACGTCTTCAACGAGAAGGTCCGCTCCGGCGAGATCACCGCACCGCTGGGCAGCGAGCGCGTGTACAAGCCGTATCCGTACATCCTCGCTATCGTCGACGAGCTCGCCGACCTGATGATGACCGCGCCGCGTGACGTCGAGGACGCGATCGTGCGCATCACCCAGAAGGCGCGCGCCGCCGGAATCCACCTGGTGCTGGCGACGCAGCGGCCCTCCGTGGACGTGGTCACCGGCCTGATCAAGACCAACGTGCCATCGCGGTTGTCGTTCGCGACGTCATCGCTGACCGACAGTCGGGTCATCCTCGACCAGCCGGGGGCCGAGAAGCTGATCGGCATGGGTGACGGGTTGTTCCTGCCGATGGGCGCCAACAAGCCGATCCGGCTCCAGGGCGCCTACATCTCCGACGAGGAGATCCAGGCCGTGGTCGAGGCCTCCAAGGAACAGGCCGAGCCCGAGTATTTGGAGGGCGTCACCGTCGGGAAGCCGTCCGGCGAGCGCACCGACGTCGATCCCGACATTGGCGACGACATGGACGTCTTCCTGCAGGCGGTCGAACTGGTGGTGTCCTCGCAGTTCGGGTCGACGTCGATGCTGCAGCGCAAGCTGCGGGTGGGCTTCGCGAAGGCGGGCCGGCTGATGGACCTCATGGAGACCCGCAGCATCGTCGGGCCCAGCGAGGGTTCCAAGGCCCGTGAAGTGCTGGTCAAGCCCGACGAACTCGCGGGAACCCTGATGCTGATCCGCGGCGGTGCGGATGCCAACGGAGCGGACGCCGACGACGCGTGAAGCGCCGAACGTGAGCCCACTGCGACAATTCGGCTGATTCACCGCAGTGGCGTCACGTTCGGCGTGGTGTCAGACGCTGCCGAAAGACTCACCCCATGGGGGAGCCATTCATCGGGACCGAGGCGCTCGGAGCGGGCCGACTGACGCCGCACCGCCTGCGCAGTCATTACGACAGAATTCATCGCGACGTCTACCTCCAGCGTGGATCGGAACTCACCGCCGCGGCACGCGCGAAGGCGGCGTGGTTGTGGTCCGGACGGGTCGGCGTCGTCGCCGGTCAGTCCGCCGCATCGGTCCACGGCGCCAAGTGGGTGGACGCGACGGCGCCTGCCGAAGTGCTGTATCCGAACCGACGACCTCCGGTCGGCATCCGAACCTGGTCCGATCGCTACGCCGCCGATGAAGTCGAGAGGCTTGGCGGGGTCGTGGTGACCACCCCGGCCCGCACCGCTCTCGACATCGCCTGCCGCTACCCGCTCGCCGACGCCGTCGCCGCGGTCGACGCGCTGGCCAGGGCCACCGGGCTCAAGATCGCCGACGTGAAGCTGCTCGCCGAACGGTATCGGGGGCGGCGCGGAATCCGGGCCGCCTTCGAAGTCATGGAACTCGTCGATCCCGGTGCCGAGTCTCCGCAGGAGACGCGGGTTCGGTTGCTGCTCATCGAAGCGGGTTTCCCCCGGCCGGAAACCCAGATTCCGGTACTCGACGAGTACGGCCAGGTCGTTGCCGTACTCGACATGGGGTGGCGGGCAATCAAGGTAGGCGTCGACTACGACGGCAAGCACCACCGGATGAGCCGCGGGCAGTTCAACCGCGACATCAGGCGCTTCGAGGCCATCACGGAGTCGGGTTGGGACGACGTGCGGGTCACCGCGGAAGATACCGACGGCAGCATCATTGGACGGGTGAGGCGGGCGTTCGACCGCCGAACGTGAGCCCACTGCGAGGAAACGGTCGATCCACCGCAGTGGCGTCACGCTCGGCGGGAATTCGTGCCTACAGCGTCAGCAGCATCCGGGTGTTTCCCAGAATGTTGGGCTTGACGTAGGACAGGTCGAGGAACTCTGCCACGCCGATGTCATACGAGCGGCGCATCTCGTCGTACACCTCGGCGGTCACCGGGGTGCCCTCGATTTCCTGGAACCCATGGCTTCCGAAGAACTCGGTTTCGAAGGTCAGCACGAAGATTCGTTGCAGGTGCAGCTCCCTGGCCACGTCCAGCAGGCGTGACACGACGGCATGGCCGACGCCGCGGCCCCGCAACCGGGGGTGCGCAGCGACGGTGCGCACCTCACCAAGGTCGGCCCACAACACGTGGAGGGCGCCGCAGCCCACCAGTTCATCGTCGAGTTCGGCCACCCAGAACTCCTGAACGGCTTCATAGAGCGTGACGAGGTTCTTCTCCAGCAGGATCTTGCCTGCGTAGACGTCGACCAGAGACTTGATCTCGGGGACGTCCGAAGTGCGTGCGCGACGGACCACGAGTTCACTGGTTTCGGGTGCTCCGGTCACAGCAGTGAGGGTATCGGTTCGAGCAACCGATATTCTGGTTCACGTGCCGGGCCAGTCTGACGTCGATCCGCTTGTCCCGCGTGCCAGCGTGGCGAACGTTGCCAACGTCCTCACGGGTCTACGCATCGCTCTGGTGCCCGTGTTCCTGGTCGCCCTGTTCGTCGGCGACGGCCACGAAACACAGTGGCGAGTCATCGCTTTCATCATCTTCGCGGCCGCAGTCATCACCGATCGCGTCGACGGTGCGGTGGCCCGCAGTTACGACATGGTCACCGAGTTCGGCAAGCTCGCCGATCCGATTGCCGACAAGGCGCTGATCGGGGCTGCGCTCGTCGGACTGTCCATCCTCGGCGATCTGCCATGGTGGGTGACCGTGGTGATTCTCGTCCGCGAGATCGGCGTCACCGTGCTGCGGTTCGCAGTCATCCGCGGCGGGGTCATTCCCGCGAGTCGCGGCGGCAAGCTCAAGACGCTGGTCCAAGCGGTAGCCATCGGTCTCTTCGTCCTGCCCCTGAACGATCAGTGGTTGACGGGTGCCTGGGTGCTGATGTGGGCGGCGATCGTCCTCACGGTGCTGACCGGCGTGGACTACGTGGTGTCGGCAGTACGTGCCGCTCGCAGCTAGGGCGATTGGTCGGGCACTGCGGGAACCAATTCGGCAGCCCTCGGCGTTCTCCAAGGTAGTGAAACCGAAAAGATCTTTGACCACGTCTTTGGTTGTGAGGAGTCCGCGATGACGACACTGCTTCGCGAAGTGATTGGCGACGTGCTGCGTCAGGCCCGGCTCGAACAGGGACGCACGCTGCGAGAGGTGTCCGACGACGCCCGCGTGAGCCTCGGCTATCTCTCCGAGGTGGAGCGCGGCCGCAAGGAAGCCTCCAGTGAGCTCCTCGGGGCGATTTGTGGCGCCCTGGAGGTGCCTCTGTCGCGGGTCCTCACCGACGCCGGCGCGACCATGGAACGACACGAACTGACCACACCGTCCACCGTGCCTCGCTCCAGCGCCGCCAACATCGACTTCGCCACGAAGGTGGTCATCCCGCACGCCGTTTCGATGGCGGTGGCCTGAGTAAGGTCCGACTTGCGCTACTGCACCCGGAAACTCCGTTGTGGGGTGTGGTGAGCTGCGCACAACCGATAAGTTGGCGGGTAGCACGCAGCCCCCACTCGAACACGAAGGCGGAACGAACCGATGGCCAACCCGTTCACCAAGGCGTGGAAGTACCTCATGGCGCTCTTCAGCTCCAAGGTCGATGAGTACGCCGATCCGAAGGTGCAGATCCAGCAGGCCATCGAAGAAGCGCAGCGGCAGCACCAGGGGCTGACGCAGCAGGCGGCATCGGTGATCGGCAACCAGCGTCAGCTGGAGATGAGGCTGAACCGCCAGCTCGCCGACATCGAGAAGCTCCAGGTCAACGTTCGGCAGGCGCTGACGCTGGCCGACCAGGCCGCCTCGTCGGGCGACGCGGCGAAGGCCACCGAGTACACCAACGCCGCCGAGGCCTTCGCGGCCCAGCTGGTGACGGCCGAGCAGAGTGTCGAGGATCTCAAGACCCTGCACGACCAGGCCTTGCAGGCGGCCGGACAGGCGAAGAAGGCGGTCGAGCAGAACGCGATGGTCCTGCAACAGAAGATCGCCGAGCGCAGCAAGCTGCTCAGCCAGCTCGAGCAGGCCAAGATGCAGGAGCAGGTCAGTGCCTCGCTGCGGTCGATGAGCGAGATCGCCGCGCCGGGGAGCACGCCGAGCCTCGACGAGGTCAGGGACAAGATCGAGCGTCGCTACGCCAACGCCATGGGGTCCGCCGAGCTCGCCCAGAATTCGGTGCAGGGACGCATGATGGAGATCCAGCAGGCCAGTGTGCAGATGGCCGGGCACTCCCGACTCGAGCAGATCCGCGCCTCGATGCGCGGTGACGCGCTGCCCGCCGGTGACGCCACCGCCACACCGGCCACCCCTGCCGTCAACCCGCCGGCTACGTCGCCGGAAAACCCACTCTCGCAATAGATTTCAACGTAGGAGGGCAGCGATGGCAGCGGATCCCCGAACGGGACGGCCCGAGGCGTGGCGCACGCTGGTGCAGCGTGGCGTCGATACCGCGGCCGAGTTCTCCGACGTGGTGGCGCAGCGACTCGGCGCCGCCGCGGACCCACGGGCCAAGCTGTTGCGCAAGCGTCGGTGGGCGTTGCGGGCGGGGGTGTTCTTCACGTTCTCGACGGGTCTGTGGATCGTCGTCACCGGCGTGCTCGCCTCGTGGGACGTGATCCCGGCATGGGTGCTACCGATTCCGGCTGCGATCGCCGTCGGCGCGGCGTTCCTCGCCACGCTGTCGTGGCTTCGCTACCGGTGGCTGAAGCGTTCGCCGCTGCCCGCGGAACGCACATCCCGACGACTGCCGCCCTGGGGATCGGTGGCCCGCCAGCCGATCGCTGCGCTGACGTCCTCCGAACGCGGGCTGTTCTCGCTCCTCGGAATCATGGAACGCGGCCGGATGCTTCCCGCCGACGAACTGCGCGACGTCGTCTCGGCGGCGAACCAGACCGCGGCCACGTTGAGGGCGACGGCGAACGAAGTCATGTCGATGGAGAGGGCCGCCACGGCGTCGCCTCAGTCACGGGCACACTTGACACCGACCATTCGGGCGTTCAGCGCTCAGCTCGATGGCGGGGTGCGGCAGTACGACCAAATGGTCGAGGCGGCAGCACAATTGGTCTCTGCCGCCAACTCGGGGTCCATGTCGAGCTCACCGATGTCGGCACAGCGCTACCGTCACGAACTCGGCACCGCGACCGATCGACTGGCCGGCTGGGCGCAGGCCTTCGACGAACTCGGCCACCTCCGCGGCGCCTGAACGTCAGACGTCGTGGCTGCTCGGTGGCCCCGATCGCGGCCCGTACTTCTCGATATAGGCATCGTGGACGTGCGAGTTGCGCTGTCTGGCGCGATAGTCGACTAGGCCGGAATCCAGCCCGTGCTTGCGCAGCATGTGACGTCGCCACACCTTGTTCAGGGCGTGCGAGAAGAACACGAACGGGATCAGGATGGGCACCGTCGTCGAGATGTGCAGGTACAGCGACATGGGGATGATCCAGAACGGCAGGAGGATCAACACCGCCGGGATGAAGACCCGCACCATCATCCGCGCGGTGGCCCCGGGTCCGGCGAGGTCGTCGGCCACCCACTGCAACATCGAGTTCGGCAGTCGCCTGCCATAGCTGTAGCCGATGTACTGCAGGAGGTTCGGCTTGGTGGGCGCGTCGGTCATCAGAACGACGGGCGAAGTGACGGGACGGCTACCCCGGCAATTCCGCGAACCGTGGCCTTCACCATGTCCAGCGTGTCGAAGTAGTCCCGCCACAGCGTGATTCGACCGTCGTGCACCTCGAAGACGCCGCAGACCCAGAACTGCAGACGCAACGGTCCGAAGACGATCGCGTCGGTGCGCTCGTTGAGCACCGTGGTGCCCTCGCCCACGTTGCGGTGGAACTGCACGTCGAAGCCCATCCGGCCCTCCATCGCGCGCATCATCTTCATGACGCGGGCGCGGCCCCGAATCGTCGGCAGTCCGACGTTCTCGTACACCAGGTCGTCGGCCAGCAGCCCGTCCGCCGTGGCGAAGTCCTGATCGCGGAGTGCATAGAGGAACGCCTCGACCGTGCGCGTGGTGGCGTTGTTCGCGAGAGTGGGCGTCGTCTGGTCGGTCATGGCCACAGCTTAATCTTCCGGCGGCGTCGCCAGCACTGGTCACGGGGGCGCGGCCCTGTGGCAGGCTAGGCCGGATGCGCGTCGCGGTGGTGGCAGGCCCGGACCCCGGACATGCGTTTCCCGCGATCGCGCTCTGTCTGAAGCTCGCCGCCGCGGGTGACGAACCGACGCTCCTCACCGGAGCGCAATGGTTGGCGACCGCCCGCGCAGCCGGTGTCGAAGCCCTCCTGCTCGACGGTCTCGATCCCGAGGACGGGGACGACGACGAGGACGCCGGCGCGAAGATCCATCAGCGGGCCGCGCGGATGGCCGTGCTCAACGTGCCGGTGCTGACCGGGCTGTCCCTCGACCTAGTGGTCTCCGACGTGATCACCGCCTGTGGGGGGATGGCGGCCGAGCTCATGGGCATCCCGTGGGTCGAGTTGTGTCCGCACCCGCTGTATCGGCCGTCGAAGGGCTTGCCGCCGTTGGGAAGTGGGCTCGCGCCCGGCGTCGGAATGCGGGGCAGGCTGCGGGACGTCGCAATGCGCGCGTTGACGGCCCGTTCGGTGCGGGCGGGTTCGGAGCAGCGATCATCGGCCCGCGTCGGGATCGGCTTGCCGGCGACCGACCCCGGTCCGCGACGGCGCCTGATCGCCACGCTGCCCGCGCTGGAGGTACCGCGACCGGACTGGCCCGCCGAGGCGGTCGTGGTTGGCCCCCTGCACTTCGAGCCGACGTCGAAGGTGCTCGACGTTCCCGTGGGGACCGGACCGGTGGTGGTCGTCGCGCCCTCCACGGCGACGACCGGCACGCTGGGTTTGGCCGAGCTCGCCCTCGAGACGTTGGTGCCGGGGGAGACGCTGCCCGACGGTGCGCGAGTGGTGATCTCCCGACTGGGGGCCGGATCCGGCGCCGGGTCGGTCGCGACGGTGCCGCCGTGGGCGGCCGTCGGGCTGGGCAGGCAGGACGAACTGCTGACCCACGCCGATCTGGTGGTCTGCGGCGGCGGCCACGGCATGGTGTCCAAGACACTGCTCGCGGGTGTGCCCATGGTGGTCGTTCCCGGTGGGGGAGACCAGTGGGAGATCGCCAATCGCGTTGAGCGCCAAGGGGGCGGCCGGTTGGTCCGACCGCTCACCGGCGCGGCGTTGATCACGGCGGTGACCGAGGTCCTGGCCTCGCCGCGCCATCGGCAGCAGGCCCGGCTGGCGGGCGCCAGCATCCGTGATGTGCAGGATCCGGTACGGGTGTGCCATGACGCGCCGGCCTGACTCGTTCGGGTCTCGGTAGGTTGATGGTGTGCGGCTGACGGAATTCCGCGAACTCGTCAAGGGACGGTTCGGTGAGGTGCGGGGTTCTTCCCTGCTCGTCGATCACGTGCTGAGCGGCCTCGGCGGTCGCACCGCGGCGCAGGCCATCGAGGCCGGAATGGAGCCGCGCGACGTGTGGCGAGCCCTGTGCGCCGACTTCGACGTGCCGCGCGATCAGTGGTGATGCGCCGCCCCTCGGCGTGTCCACTTGAATCGAACAGGTGTTCGTCTACTGTGGGTTTTGTTCGACGGTAGACCGCGGTCAGACCGACTTGTCGGTACCCACCTCTACCGTCACCGTCAACTGATCGAAACCCCGATCAACGGACACCACCAGGACGGAGACCACACCATGGCGCAAGCCCCTGATCGCGAGAAGGCCCTCGAGCTCGCTCTCGCCCAGATCGAGAAGAGTCACGGCAAGGGCTCGGTGATGCGGCTCGGCGAAGAGGTGCGTCAACCGATCTCGGTCATCCCGACCGGGTCGATCGCGCTCGACGTCGCACTCGGCATCGGCGGCCTGCCCCGCGGCCGTGTCGTGGAGATCTACGGCCCGGAATCCTCGGGTAAGACCACGGTCGCACTGCACGCGGTGGCCAACGCCCAGGCGGCCGGCGGAATCGCGGCCTTCATCGACGCCGAGCACGCGCTGGATCCCGACTACGCCAAGAGGCTCGGGGTGGATACCGACTCACTGCTGGTGTCCCAGCCCGACACCGGTGAGCAGGCACTCGAGATCGCCGACATGCTGATCCGGTCCGGCGCCCTGGACATCCTGGTCATCGACTCGGTGGCCGCCCTAGTGCCGCGCGCCGAGATCGAGGGCGAGATGGGTGACAGTCACGTCGGCCTGCAGGCCCGGCTGATGAGCCAGGCGCTGCGCAAGATCACCGGCGCCCTGAGCAATTCGAACACCACCGCGATCTTCATCAACCAGCTTCGCGAGAAGATCGGTGTGATGTTCGGATCACCCGAAACCACTACGGGTGGTAAGGCATTGAAGTTCTACGCCTCGATCCGCCTCGACGTGCGACGCATCGAGACCCTGAAGGACGGCACCGACGCGGTCGGTAACCGGACGCGCTGCAAGGTCGTCAAGAACAAGATGGCGCCACCCTTCAAGCAGGCCGAGTTCGACATCCTCTACGGCAAGGGCATCTCCAAGGAGGGCTCGCTCATCGACATGGGTGTCGAGCACGGCTTCGTCCGCAAGTCCGGCTCCTGGTTCACCTACGAGGGCGAGCAACTGGGCCAGGGCAAGGAGAACGCCCGCAACTTCCTGCTCGAGAATCCCGAAGTCGCCGCCGAGATCGAGAAGAAGATCAAGGAGAAGCTCGGCATCGGGGCCGTCCTGACCGACGACACCAATGACAAAGCACTGCCCGCCCCAGTCGACTTCTGAGTCGCGCGAGGAGCAGGCGCAGGATCCTCGCGAACGCGAGGAACAGGCCAGGAACCTGTGTCTGCGCCTGCTCACCGTTCGGGCCCGCACCCGGGCGGAGCTCGCCGCCCAGCTGACCAAGCGGGGATATCCCGACGACGTCAACGGGCGAGTACTCGACCGCCTCGCCGAGGTGGGTCTGGTCGACGACCGGGACTTCGCCGAGCAGTGGGTGCGTTCGCGTCACGTCAACGCCGGTAAGGGCAAACGCGCCCTCGCCGCCGAATTACGCACGAAGGGCGTCGACGACGAGCTGATCGCCGAGGCGCTCGACGACGTCGATGCCGACGCCGAGCGGACCCGGGCGGAGCAACTCGTCGCCGACAAGCTGCGCCGCGAGCGCCTGACCGACGACACCGACGAGGTCAAGGTGACCCGCAGGCTGGTGGGCATGCTGGCCCGCCGGGGCTACCACCAGTCGATGGCGTTCGACGTCGTCAAGGTGGCGTTGGCCAGTGAGCGCGAACGCCGACGGGTCTGAGCAGAAGCGGCTCCGCTCCCGCGGTCAGATCACCTTGGCGCCCGGCGCGCCTTCCTGCTCGATGTTCTCGGCATCCAGCGGTGCAGGACCGCGCTTGGACCGCCGCATCCTGCGCTCCAGCCGGGTCGCGACCGACGACAGCGCGAAGTTGACGCTGATCATCAGCAGCGCGATGACGATCAGGGCCGGCACGTAGTTGCCATAGGACGACCCGACCTGCGTGCCCTGGCGCACCATCTCCAGGAACGTGATCTGGTACCCGATCGCCGTGTCCTTGAGCACCACCACCATCTGCGACACCAGCACCGGCAGCATGGAGGTGACCGCTTGCGGCAACAGGATCGACCGCATGACCTGACCCCAACGCAACCCCAGCGCCTCCGCGGCCTCGGACTGGCCGCGCGGAAGGGCGTTCACGCCGGCGCGGACGATCTCGGCGATCACCGCCCCGTTGTAGAGGGTCAGCCCCGTGATGACACCGGCCAGCGCGAGGTAATTCGACGGAAACAGGTCATAGGTCGCGTAGAAGAAGTACGCGAAGATCATCATGATCAGCACGGGAACGGCGCGAAAGAACTCGACGATGACCGAGCACACCCAGCGGATACCGCGATGGCGCGACAACCGGCCCACGCCGAGCACGAAGCCGAGGATCAGCGCCAACACGATCGATACCGCCGCCGCGGTCAACGTCCCCTGAATGCCAGGTAACACATACGTCGTCCAGAGGTTCCCAGTGAGGAAGGGCTCCCACTTGGCGGCCGTCAACTGGCCCTTGGTCTGCAGGCGCGAGTAGACCACCCAGGCCACGACGAGCACCAGCACCAGCGTGACCGCACTGATGATGCGGTTGCGCACCCGGGCGCGTGGTCCCGGGGCATCGAAGAGAACCGATGCGCTACTCACCTCGCCACCGCCAATCGCTTGCCGAGCCAACCGAACAACAACCCCAGCGGCAACGTCAGGATCACGAAGCCCAGCGCGAAGATCGCACCGATGGTCGCCAGCGCGGCGGTGTTCTCGATCATCTCCTTCATCAGCAGTGCGGCCTCGGCGACTCCGATCGCCGACGCGATCGTGGTGTTCTTCGTCAAGGCGATCAACACCGAACCCAGGGGAATGATGACGGCGCGAAAAGCCTGCGGCAGCATGACGACCCGCAGATTCTGTCCAAACGTCAGGCCCAGCGACCTGGCTGCCTCGGCTTGCCCGAGCGGAACCGTGTTGATCCCGGCGCGCACCGTCTCACACACGAATGCGGCGGTGTACACCGTCAAACCCAGGACCGCCAGCCGAAAGTTGCTGTCCTCGATGGAGGTCATCGACTGCGAGTCGACCAGTGTGATGCCCAAGGTCTGAGCCAGGCCGAATGAGCAGAACAGGATGATCAGTGTCAGCGGCGTGTTTCGCACCACGTTGACGTACGTCGTGCCGAGCCCGTTGAGCATCGGCACCGGCGCCAGCCGCATCGCGGCCAGCGCCGTGCCGAGGATCAACGCTCCGACGGCCGAGAAGACCGTCAACTGGATCGTCGTCCAGAACGCCTCGAAGATCTGGTCCTGATACTCGGAGAAGATCTCCACGTGTACTCCGCTGCGCTAGTGCTTCAGCTCATTTGGCGATCGCCGGCGGCGCCGGCGTCGCGATGCCCGCGGGGCCGAGGTTCTTCTCGAAGGCCTTCGCCCAGTCCCCGTCCGCTTCCATCTTGGTGAGCGCGTCGTTGACCTTGGTCTGCAGTTCGGTGTCGTCCTTCTTCAGGCCGATGCCGTAGTTCTCCTCGGAGAAGGGCTGGCCGACGATCTTGAACGCTCCCGGGGTCTGCGCCGCGTAGCCAGCGAGGATGACCTCGTCGGTGGTCACGGCGTCGATGGCGCCGTTCTTCAGTGCCTCGATGCAGGCCGAGTAGGTGTCGTACTGCTGCAGCTGCACACCGGGATACTCGTCCTTGATCTTCTGGGCCGGCGTCGATCCGGACACCGAGCACAGCTTCTTGTTGTTCTGCAGCGAGTCCGCACCGGTGATGTCGGTGTTGTCGGCCTTCACCAGCAGGCTCTGGCCGGTCACCAGGTACGGCCCTGCGAACGACACCTTCTCCTTGCGGGCATCGGTGATCGAGTAGGTCGCCGCGATGAACTTGACCTGATCGTTCTGGATCAGCGTCTCGCGTTGCGCGGACGGCGATTCCTTCCACTCGATCTTGTCGGGCGTGAAACCCATCTGCCCGGCGACGTAGGTGGCGACGTCGACGTCGAAGCCGCTCATCGTGCCGTCGGGGTTCTTCAGACCGAGGCCGGGCTGATCGAACTTCGTACCGATGACGATCTTGCCGTCGTCGCCCCCGGAGCCTCCGCCGCCGCAGGCCGTGACGGAGAGCGGCAGGGCGATGGCGAGCGCCAGGGTGGCGGCCACCCGGAATCGAAGAGACGGCTTGCGTACAGAGGGCACAGCTGTGTTCCTTTCGCCGGAGCGTTAGTGGTTGAGGATCTTGCCGAGGAAGTCCTTGGCGCGGTCGGAGGTGGGGTTGGAGAAGAACACCTCGGGTTCGGCGTCTTCGACGATGGCGCCGTCGGCCATGAAGAGGATTCGGTTGGAGGCCCGTCGGGCGAAGCCCATCTCGTGGGTGACCACGACCATCGTCATGCCCTCCTCGGCGAGCGAGGTCATCACGGCCAGCACCTCGTTGATCATTTCGGGATCGAGGGCGCTGGTGGGTTCGTCGAACAGCATCACCTTGGGGTTCATGGCGAGCGAACGAGCGATCGCCACCCGTTGCTGCTGTCCGCCGGACAACTGCGCCGGATACTTGTCGGCCTGGTTGGCGATGCCCACGCGCTCGAGGAGGGCCATTGCGCTGGTGCGCGCCTCCGCCTTGGACTTCTTGCGCACCAGCGTCGGCGCGAGGGTGACGTTCTGCAGAATCGTCTTGTGCGCGAACAGGTTGAATGACTGGAACACCATGCCGACGTCTGACCGTAGCTGGGCGAGTTTGCGCCCCTCCTCGGGAAGGATCTCGCCGTCGATCGCAATGGTGCCCGAGTCGACGGGCTCGAGCCGATTGATGGTGCGGCACAACGTGGACTTGCCCGACCCCGACGGACCGAGCACGACCACCACCTGGCCGCGGTTCACCTCGATGTCGATGTCCTTGAGCACGTGCAGGCTACCGAAGTGCTTGTTGACGCCCTTGATTGAGATCATCGGCACGGACGTGTCGGTTCCCATGCGCACAGACCTTACCCAGCGAACGCCCAGATCGCCGCGCTCTGGACAATCCGGGGAATTTGGCTGCGGCGGGCCCGGCCGTACCATTGAGTCGTGACTTCGACGGTGGCTCGCGCTCCAGGGCGCACCTTCCAGGTCCGCACCTACGGCTGTCAGATGAACGTGCACGACTCCGAGCGCATCGCCGGCCTCCTGGAGGCGGCGGGCTACCGGCGTGCCACGGAGGGGTCCGACGCCGACGTCGTGGTGTTCAACACCTGCGCGGTGCGCGAGAACGCCGACAACAAGCTGTACGGCAACATCAGCCACCTGGTGCCCCGCAAGGAGGCCGATCCCGACATGCAGATCGCCGTCGGCGGGTGCCTGGCGCAGAAGGACCGGGACGCCGTCCTGACCCGGGCACCGTGGGTCGACGTGGTCTTCGGCACCCACAACATCGGTTCGCTGCCTACGTTGCTGGACCGTGCGCGGCACAACCGGGTCGCCGAGGTCGAAATCGTCGAAGCCCTCCAGCAATTCCCGTCGACGCTACCTGCGTCACGTGAATCCGCTTATGCGGCATGGGTTTCCATTTCGGTCGGTTGCAACAATACGTGCACGTTCTGCATCGTTCCCTCGCTGCGGGGCAAGGAGACCGACCGTCGCCCCGACGACGTCCTCGCCGAGGTGCAGTCGCTGGTGGAACAGGGTGTCCTCGAGGTCACCCTCCTCGGGCAGAACGTCAATGCCTACGGTGTCTCGTTCGCCGACCCCGACCTACCCCGCGACCGTGGTGCCTTCGCGAAGCTGCTGCGTGCGTGCGGCGGCGTGGAGGGGTTGGAGCGCGTGCGGTTCACCTCGCCGCACCCCGCCGAGTTCACCAACGACGTGATCGAGGCGATGGCGGCGACGCCCAACGTGTGCCCCACGCTGCACATGCCCCTGCAGTCCGGCTCGGACCGCATCCTCAAGGCGATGCGACGGTCCTACCGCGCGGAGAGCTACCTGGGCATCATCGACCGCGTGCGGGCCGCCATTCCGCGCGCCGCCATCACCACCGACCTGATCGTCGGGTTCCCCGGCGAAACCGAAGCGGACTTCGCGGCCACCCTCGACGTGGTGGAACGCGCCCGGTTCGCCAGTGCCTTCACGTTCCAGTACTCCAAACGGCCGGGCACCCCTGCCGCGGAACTTCCCGATCAGCTTCCGAAAGCCGTCGTGCAGGAGCGATACATGCGTCTCATCGAGCTTCAGGAGCGAATCTCCCTCGAGGAGAACGTCGCTCAGATCGGTGTCGACGTCGAACTGCTGGTGGCCACGGGCGAAGGGCGCAAGGACCCCAGCACCGCGCGGATGTCGGGGCGGGCCCGCGACGGGCGGCTGGTGCACTTCGCACCGGGCGGACGCGACATCCGGCCCGGTGACGTCGTCACCACGACGGTCACCAGCGCCGCTCCGCACCACCTGATCGCCGACGCCGCACTGATCGAGCACCGTCGCACCCGGGCCGGTGACGCCCACCAATCCGGTCGCAAGGTGACGACGGTCGGTCTCGGACTGCCCGGCATCGGGATGCCCCCGGCGCGACCCGTGACGACGGGCTGCGACCGATGACCAACGATGATCGCGGCGAGGCGGGTTTCGACGAGTTCAAGGGTGACATCGAGGACGCAGAGCGACGTGTCGCCCGCGAGATCGACCCTGGTGCAAGGGCTTTGGTCGTCGCCATCCTGGTTCTGGTGATCCTGCTGTCGTTCGCGCTGCCCCACACCGGCAGTGCGAAGGGGCTCGACGTACTCGTCGGCAACGACACCGCCATCGGTGAGGCGATCGCCCTGCCGTCGCGGGTGTTCACCTGGCTGACGCTGGTATTCAGCGTCGGGTTCTCTATCCTCGCGCTGCTCACGCGGCGCTGGGGTCTGGCCTGGATCGCCCTTGCCGGCTCGGCGGTGGCCTGCCCCATCGGGATGCTGGCCGTGTGGTCGCGCCAAACGGTCGCCGAGCCGTATCCCGGACCGGGCATCGGGCTCATCGTCGCCTGGATCGCGGTCATCCTGCTGAGCTTTCACTGGGCCAGGGTGGTGTGGTCACGCACCGCGGTCCAGATGGCGGCCGAAGCGGAACGTCGGCGGCTGGCCGCCGAACGGCAGGGTAGTGGGCTGCTGGATCTCGGCGACGGTCCCGACCCGGCGCCGCCGCGACCCGCGGACGGTCCCTAGCGCGTCTTGGCCAGGGCCGCGACGGCCGCCTCGGCCCACTCCCGCCACTGCGCGGCGTTGGCGGAGGCCTTCTCGGCGTCCTTCGTGCGACCCGCTGCCTGCGCCTTGGCGGCCTGGGATTCGTACTGCTCTGCACGCACCCTGAACTGGTCGGCCCTGGCCTGCGCCTCGGGGTCGGTTTCGCCGGCGGACACGGTGTCCCGAACCTTCTTCTCGACGGCCTTCATGCGGCGCTCGAAGTCGGCGGCCCGCTCGCGGGGAACCTTGCCAACGGCATCCCACTTGGCGCCGATCGCACGCAACGCGGCCCGTGCGGCGTCGGGGTCGGACACGTCGATGGCCTCCGCGTCGACCAGCAGGGCCTCCTTCGTGGCGGCGTTCGTCTCGAACTCCGCATCGCGCTCGGCATTCACCGCATTGCGGGCCTTGAAGAACGTGTCCTGCGCGGCCTTGAACCGCCGCCAGAGCGCATCGTCGACGTCCTTCGCGGCCCGGCCGGCGGCCTTCCACTCGGTCAGCATGTCGCGGAACGTCGCAGCGGTGCCGGCCCAGTCCGTCGAGTCGGCCAATTGCTCGGCGCGTTCACACAGCGCCTCCTTGGCCTGACGGGTGCCCACGCGTTCGCGGTCCAACTCGGCGAAGTGCGAACCGCGGCGACGGTTGAACGTCTCGCGGGCCGCGGAGTAGCGCTTCCACAACGCGTCGTCGGTCTTGCGGTCCAGGCCGGTGACGGTGCGCCACTCGTCGAGGATGTCGCGCAACCGGTCGCCCGCGGACTTCCACTGCGTCGAGTTCGCGGCGATGTCCTCGGCCTCGGCGGCCAACGCCTCCTTGCGGGCGGTCTGCGCGGCACGGTGCTCATCGCGCTTCTGGCGTTCCTCCAGGGCATGGGAGTCGGCCTGCTCGACGATCGCGCCCAGCCGGGTGGCGAGGGCGTCGACGTCGCCGAGCACCGACGCCGTCGGCAGGGTCTCGGCCAGCGCAGCCGCGGCCGCCTTGATCTTGCGGGCATCACCGGTTCCGGAGGCGAGCCGTCGTTCCATCAGCGCGACCTCGGTGTTGAGGTCGTCGTAACGGCGCCCGAAGTGCGCGTAGGCCGCTGCATGTTCACCGGCCTGCCAGGAGCCGATGACGCGCTCCCCGGCGGACGTGACCAGCCATACCGTGCCGTCATCGTCGACACGCCCGAAGCGATGAGGATCCGCCGACGGCGGGATGATCACCGTCGGGGCGGTGCCACCCGGTCTCGGAGCGGGGCGCGGCGGTCCTGGCCGGGGTGCGGGCCTGGGCGCTCCGCTTGACTCACTGGTCGTCATGTCCTTGAACCTCGTGCCCTCCGCGCGGATGACCCACGCTCCTGCCGCGCAACGCGGCGCCTGTTAGCGATGCTCCTGCATTGTCTCAGTCACATTTCAGTCGCTATTGAAACAGGTCGGACCCAGCCGTGCCCATGCCTTTGCACGAGCGGTGCTGCTCGCGTCACCCGTGGGCCGGCTCCAGAGCCTCGCCGAGCCGCTCGATCGGGTCGCTGGCTAGCGTGAGGGCGTGCTCAGCGCCATCGCCTTCGTCCCCTCCGCGCCCGTCATGGTGCCCGAGCTCGCCACGGGCGCCGCCGCGGAGTGTCACGCCCTCGTGGCCGCGGTGCGCGCCGCTGCCGCCGAACTGCCCGACCGTTGGTTCGTCGTCGGTACCGGACGTGCGGACAACGTCATCGGTCCCGGTGCCGTGGGCACCTTCGGCGGCTACGGCGCCGACGTCCGGGTCGCCCTGTCCGCCGACGCCAAGGGGGAGCCACGGGCGTTGCCGCTCTGCGCGCTGATCGCGGGCTGGGTGCGGACCACCGGCGCCCCCGCGGCCAACGCCGAGGTGTGGGTATACGCCGCCGACCACGAGCCCGAAGCAGCCCTCGCCCGAGGCCGAGCATTGCGGGCTGAGGCCGATGCGCTTCCCGAACCCGTCGGGGTGCTGGTGGTCGCCGACGGCGCGAACACGCTCACGGCCTCGGCGCCCGGCGGCGACGTGCCCGAGTCCCTGCCGCTGCAGGCCGCCCTCGACGACGCCCTGGCGACCGCGGACCTGGCGGCGCTGACCCGGGTGCCGGACGCGATCGTCGGTCGGGTCGCCTACCAGGTGCTGGCGGGTGTGGCCGGATCCTCGGCATGGGCGGCTCGTGAGCTGTATCGGGGCGCGCCCTACGGCGTCGGCTACTCCGTCGGCGTGTGGACGCCGGTGAGCGGGTGACGGTGCCGCCCATCGCCATCGTCGGACCCACCGGGACCGGGAAGAGCGCATTGGCGCTGGACGTCGCCGAGCGGTTGGACGGCGAGATCGTCAACGCCGACGCGATGCAGCTGTACCGCGGCATGGACATCGGTACCGCCAAGCTGCCGCCCGCCGAACGCCGGGGCATCCCGCACCACCAACTCGACCAGCTCGCCGTGACGGAGACGGCGACGGTCGGCCAGTACCAACGCGCCGCGACCGCGGACGTCGAGGCCATCATGGCTCGGGGTGGGGTGCCCGTGATCGTCGGCGGGTCGATGCTCTACGTCCAGTCGCTCCTCGACGAGTGGGCGTTTCCGGCCACCGATCCCGAGGTGCGGGCGCGCTGGGAGGCCAGGCTCGCCGAGATCGGCGTGGCGGCGCTGCACGACGAGCTGGCGCGCGTCGACGTCGACGCCGCGACATCGATCCTGCCCAGCGACGGTCGCCGGATCGTGCGGGCACTCGAGGTGGTCGAGCTCACCGGCCAGCCATTCGCTGCCAGCGCGCCGGCGATCGGAGAACCTCGCTGGGGCACGGTGATCATCGGCCTGGATTGGGAGACAACGCTTCTCGACGAGCGACTGTCGAGGAGAACCCGCGCGATGTTCGACCTGGGCCTGGTCGAGGAAGTCAAGACGCTGCGCGAACGCGGGCTGCGCGAGGGAACGACGGCGTCGCGTGCGCTGGGGTACGCCCAGGTGCTCGCCGCGCTCGCGGGCGGGGGAGACGCCGGCGCATTCGCCGAGGCCGAGGAGCGCACCTTCGTCGGGACCAGACGCTACGTGCGTCGGCAGCGGTCGTGGTTCCGTCGCGACCACCGCATCCACTGGCTCGACGGGGCCGACGCCGGGACGACCGATACCGCGCTCGAGGTGTGGCGCCAGCAGCGACCGGTAGCGCCGCCACCAACCCGGACGGACGTATCCTGAACAGGTGATGTTCGCCAAGGGACACGGCACGGAGAACGACTTCGTGCTGCTGCCCGACGTCGGTGCCCGGCTGGCGCTGACGCCGGGGGTGGTGTCAGCGCTGTGCGACCGCCGCCGCGGGCTCGGCGCCGACGGCGTACTCCGCGTGACGACGGCGGACGCCGCGCTGGCTGCCGGGGTGTTCGACGCGATTCCGGAAGGCGTCGCGGCCGATGACTGGTACATGGACTACCGCAACGCCGACGGATCGATCGCCCAGATGTGCGGTAACGGGGTCCGCGTGTTCGCGCACTACCTGCGGGTCAGCGGCCTCGAGCAGCGCGACGATTTCGTCGTCGGCTCCCTGGCCGGGCCGCGACCGGTCGTCCTGCGCGACGTCGACGGCACGTCGGCCGACGTCACCGTCGACATGGGCAAGGCCAACCAGTTCGGCACCGGCTCGGCGGTGGTGGGCGGACGCCGCTTCGGCGGCGTCGCGGTCGACGTCGGCAATCCGCACCTCGCCTGCGTCGACGCATCGCTGAGCGTTGCGGAGTTGGCTGCCCTCGACGTCGGCGCCCCCGTGTGGTTCGACGCGGCGCAGTTCCCCGAGGGTGTGAACGTGGAGGTGCTGACGGCTCCGGCCGGAGGCGCCATCACGATGCGCGTGCACGAGCGAGGCGTCGGCGAAACCCGTTCGTGTGGAACGGGAACCGTCGCTGCGGCGGTCGCCGGCCTCCGGCACCGGGGTTCCAGCACGGGCACCCTGCGGGTCCGGGTCCCGGGCGGTCAGGTGACCGTGACGATCACCGACACCACCAGCTATCTGAGGGGGCCGTCCGTTCTGGTGGCCCAGGGCGAGCTGTCCGACGACTGGTGGCGCGCCCGGCAGGAAAATTCGAATGCGTAAGACGGCCTAGAAGGGGCAAGATCTCCAACTACATGACATCTCCAAAACTGCCCAGCACGGGTGAGCTCGACCTCGACGATCGCTCGGCCCTGCGCCGGGTCGCGGGACTATCCACCGAACTCACGGACGTCAGCGAAGTCGAATACCGTCAGCTGCGCCTCGAACGCGTGGTGCTCGTCGGCGTCTGGACCGAGGGCAGTGCCGCCGATGCCGACGCCAGCATGGCGGAGCTCGCGGCGCTGGCGGAAACCGCGGGCTCCGAGGTCCTCGAGGGCATGGTGCAGCGCAGGGACAAGCCCGACGCAGGCACCTACATCGGTTCGGGCAAGGCCAAGGCGCTGCGCGACGTCGTGGTGGCCACCGGTGCCGACACCGTGATTTGCGACGGTGAGCTGACCCCGGGTCAGCTCAACGCTCTGGAGAAGGCGGTCAAGGTCAAGGTCGTCGACCGCACCGCCTTGATCCTCGATATCTTCGCCCAGCACGCCACCTCTGCGGAGGGCAAGGCGCAGGTCGCCTTCGCGCAGATGGAGTACATGTTGCCGCGGCTGCGCGGCTGGGGTGAGTCGATGTCCCGCCAGGGCGGTGGCGCAGGTGGCAGTGGCGGGGGAGTCGGCACCCGCGGCCCCGGCGAGACCAAGATCGAGACCGATCGCCGCCGGATCCGTGAGCGAATGTCCAAGCTGCGCCGGGAAATCAAGGACATGAAGAAGATCCGCGACACACAGCGCGGACGCCGGGTGCGTAGCGACGTAGCGTCGATCGCCATCGTCGGGTACACCAACGCGGGCAAGTCCAGTGTGCTCAACGCCCTCACGGGGGCGGGGGTCCTCGTCGAGAACGCGCTCTTTGCGACCCTCGAACCCACCACTCGCCGTGGACGATTCGCCGATGGTCGGCCATTCGTGCTGACCGACACGGTCGGGTTCGTCCGACATCTGCCCACCCAACTCGTCGAGGCATTCAGGTCGACCCTCGAGGAGGTCGTCGACGCCGAACTGCTGGTTCACGTGATCGACGGGTCGGACTCCAACCCACTGGCTCAGGTCAACGCGGTACGCCAGGTCGTCAACGAGGTCGTGGCGGAATACGACGTCGCTCCGCCGCCGGAGTTGTTGGTGGTCAACAAGATCGACGCCGCGACGGGTCTCGGCCTAGCTCACCTGCGGCGTGCGCTGCCCGATGCCGTGTTCGTGTCGGCCCGCACGGGCGACGGTCTGGAACGCCTTCGCAGTCGGATGAGCGAGATGGTGGTGCCCAAGGAAGTCAACGTCGACGTCACGATCCCTTACGACCGTGGCGAATTGATCGCCCGCATGCACGCCGAGGGGCAGGTGGACGTCACCGAGCACACCGAAACCGGCACGCGCATCAAGGCCAGGGTGCCCGCCGCGCTAGCCGCAGCTCTGGCCGACTTCGTCACGTTCTAGGCCGCAGGGGCGGTCGGCGGGCGGGCGTGCGGTAGAGTCGGAGGCAATGTTGGCGTCGCTCGGCGTCGTCGGCACGTCGTGGAACGCTTGATCGACCCGTTGTCCCGAAGGCCACAGTGACGTGGCTCTCGCGCTTCTGGCGACCAGTGCTTTGCACTAGCTCTTCTCGCGGCGATCGATATTGCCCACCGGCAATCTCGCCCATCGAGCCTCGTATTCGCCTGATCTCAATGTCTCGCTTGCACGCGGCCGCACCCATGCCCGAAAGGCATCACTCACACATGACCGTAGAACCCACCTTCGAATCCCTCGGCGTTCCAGAGCGACTCAGTCGTGTTCTCGCCGACCAGGGCATCGCCACCCCGTTCCCGATCCAGACCGGCACCTTGCCCGACACGTTGAAGGGTCGCGACGTCCTTGGTCGCGGAAAGACCGGCAGCGGAAAGACACTGGCCTTCTCCATTCCACTGGTCGCACGGCTCGCCGGTGGACACCGACGTCCGTCCAAGCCGACCGGCCTGGTGCTCGCTCCCACTCGTGAGTTGGCGACCCAGATCACCGCCGTCATCGAGCCGCTCGCCGCGGCCCTCGGCATGACCGTCACGACGATCTTCGGCGGGGTTTCCCAGAGCCGCCAGGTGTCCGCGTTGCGCGCAGGCGTCGACATCGTGGTCGCCTGCCCCGGCCGCCTCGAAGATCTGATGAAGCAACGCCACATCGCCCTGGACGCCGTGCAGATCACGGTCCTCGACGAGGCCGACCACATGGCCGACCTCGGCTTCCTGCCAGGCGTGACGCGCATCCTCGCGGCGACGCCGGCGGGTGGGCAGCGACTGCTGTTCTCCGCGACGCTGGACAACGGCGTCGACAAGCTCGTGCAGCGCTTCCTGCGCCAGCCCGTCACCCACTCCGTCGACGAGATCGACGCACCGCAGGTCGCCATGACGCACCACGTCTACCACGTCGCCGGCGCGCAGGAGAAGACCCAGCTGGTGCACCGGCTGGCGTCGGGCACCGGTCGCCGAATCCTGTTCATGCGCACCAAGCATCAGGCGCGCAAGCTCGCCAAGCAGCTGACCGACGCCGGAGTGCCGTCGGTGGACCTGCACGGCAACCTCTCGCAGCCGGCCCGTGACCGCAACCTCGCGGCCTTCAGCTCCGGTGACGCCCGGGTGCTGGTCGCCACCGACATCGCCGCCCGTGGCGTCCACGTCGACGACGTCGAGCTGGTGGTGCACGTGGATCCGCCCGTCGAGCACAAGGCCTACCTCCACAGGTCCGGCCGGACGGCGCGCGCGGGTAGCTCCGGAGACGTGGTCACCGTGGTGCTGCCCGAGCAGCGTCGTGACACCCAGCAGCTGCTGCGTAAGGCCGGTATCACCGCTCAGCCGCAACAGGTTCGGGCCGACTCGGCGAGTGTGCTCGAACTCGTCGGCGAGATCGCACCCCACCGGGAGCCGCCGCCACGCGCAGCCACCCCGGTGCGCACCGGCAACGGCTCCGGCCGCAGCGGACAGGCCAGGGGCAGCAGTGGATCCTCCTACCGTGGCGGACCCTCGGGCGGCCGCACCGCGGCCTCGGGTGGCAACCCCAGGCGTGGCGGTGGCGGACCGCGTAGGCCGAGGTCCGGATCCGGAACCGGTCGGTCTCAGTCGAGTTGACAACCCGTGATCGTCGGGCGGCCCACCGGTCGCCCGACGATCGTCGGTGGCTGGTGCGCCCGCACCGGCGGCAGCGGACCGTCGAACCGCTCCACCTCCACCAGCACGTGAGCTCCCGTGCAGCCCTTGGCGAGTGAGGACGTGCCGATGTCGGCGGTCAGCACGTTGGGGTTGCCGTGGACGCACATGGCGTCGACGTCACCGGCATCCTGCGGGTCGTACCACGCACCGGTCGACAACTGCACCACGCTGGGCCGGAGCCGGTCGTCGACGATGACGCCGGCCAGGCACGAACCGCGGTCGTTGAAGACCCTGACCACGTCGCCCGCGGTCAGACCCCGCCGTCGAGCATCATCGGGATGCATCCGGATGGGTTCTCGCCCTTGCACTTTGGAGTCCATGCTGGTGCGGCCGCCGTCCAGCTGGCTGTGCAACCGCGTGGCGGGCTGATTGGCCAGGAGGTGCAGCGGATAATCGGCCGCGCGGGCACCACCGAGCCACTCTTCCGGCTCGAACCACCGTGGATGGCCCGCACAATCGTCGTAGCCGAACCCGTCGATGTCGGACGAGAAGATCTCGATCCGACCGCTGGGCGTCGCCAGTCGATGGACCACGGGGTCGGCGCGGAAGTCGGCGAGCAGTGACAATCCGGTCTCGGTCGGCAACCTCACCCGGCCCGCCGCCCAGAACTCGTCGAAGGTCGGCACCTCGAAATCCAGTTGCGCCGACCACTTCTCGTACATGTGGATGAGCCAGCCTCGCGCGTCGCGGCCCTCGGTGAACCGCTCGCCGAAACCGAGTCGGTCGGCGAGCGCCGCGTAGGTGGTGTAGTCGTCCCGTGACTCGGCGAAGGGTTCGGCCAGCGCGGGCATCGCCACCAGTAGCGGATCGTTCTTGGAGCCCGAGTAGTCCTCACGCTCGAACGGGGTCGTGGACGGCACGACGACGTCGGCGTGCTTGGCCATCGCGGTCCAGTAGGGCTCGTGGACGACGACCGTGTCGACCCGACCCAACGCCCGCCGCAGGCGCGGAAGGTTCTGGTGATGGTGGAACGGATTGCCGCCGGCCCAGTACACGCACTTGATGTCGGGGTAGGTCAGGGTTCGGCCGTTGTAGCTGAACTGCTCACCGGGATGCAGCAGCATGTCGCTGACCGCCGCCACCGGGATGAACGTCGAGACGGGGTTGACGCCTTGCGGAAACGTGGGAAGGGCGCAGCGCAACGGCGCCATGCCGAGCTCGTTCTGCGATCCGTACCCGTGACCGAAACCGCCACCGGGAAGCCCGATCTGGCCCAGCATCGCCGCCAGCGTCAGCCCCATCCAGGGTGCCTGCTCGCCGTAGCGCACACGTTGCAGGGACCAACTGACCATGACGATGGTGCGGTGCGCCGCCATCCGACGGGCGATCGAGACCAGCACGTCGGCGGGTAGGCCGCAGATGGCGGCCGCCCATCCGGGGGACTTGGCCACCCCGTCGTCGTGACCCAGCAGGTAGCGCTCGAAGCGCGGGTAACCCGTGCAGTGGGTCTCGAGGAATTCCCGGTCGACGAGTCCCTCGGTGGCCAGCACGTAGGCCAGGGCCACCATGATCGCCACGTCGGTACCGGGCACCGACGCCAGCCATTCGCAGTCACCGTGGGTGTCATCGCGCAGCGGGCTGACCGAGACGATCTGCCCGCCGCGTTCGCGCAGCCGGCGAAGCGCTCCGCGGGTGGGGTGCTCGGTGGTGCCGCCGGGGTTGACGGCCGAGTTCTTCACGCCGACTCCGCCGAAACACACCAGCAGCTCGGTGTTATCGGCGATGACGTCCCACGCCGTGGAGCGCTGGAAGAGGTCGTCGTGGGTGCCGACGACGCGTGGCATGATCACCCCGGTCGCGCCCAGGCTGTAGGAGTGCCGCGAGAAGGTATAGCCGCCAAGGAGTTTCAGGAACCGGTGCACCTGGCTCTGGGCATGGTGGAACCGCCCGGCGCTCGCCCACCCGTACGACCCGCCGTAGATGGCCTCGTTGCCGTGGGTGTCGACGATGCGTCGGAGTTCAGCGGCCAGCAATTCGGTGAGCTCGTCCCACGGCACCGCGACGAACTCGTCTGCGCCGCGGCGGGTGCTGGGGCCTGGACCGTCATCGAGCCAGCCGCGGCGGACGGCTGGAGTCGCGATCCGGGAGCGGTGGCGAATGGAACCCGCCAGGTTGCCCAGCAGCGGCGAGGGGTCGACGTCACCGTCGTCGGGTCGCACCGAGGCGATGTCACCGTCGCGGACCTCTGCGCTGAAGGCACCCCAGTGCGTGAGCGACGTCGGCGTGCTGGCCATCCGCCGAGTTTAGGGGGTGTCGAGGTGCGGCGACGGCCCTCGTTGCGGCGGCGTCACGGAGTCAACCATCCGGTTGGGTGGTATATCGTCGACAGCACATCCCGCTTCACCGATCCGGAGGTAGCCCATGGGCGCCATCAAGTACGACCGCACCCTCTTCGAACCCGAGCACGACCTCTTCCGCGAGTCCTACTGCGGCTTCCTGGAGCGCCACGTCGCGCCGTTCCACGACCAGTGGGAGAAGGACAAGATCGTCGACCGCGGAGTCTGGCTAGAGGCGGGCAAGCAGGGCTTCCTCGGCATGGCCGTGCCGGAGGAGTACGGCGGCGGCGGCAACGACGACTTCCGCTACAACACGATCATCACAGAGGAGACGTCCGCCCACCGCTACAGCGGCCTCGGCTTCCCCTTGCAGAACGACGTCATCGCCCCGTACCTGTTGCGCCTCACCACCGAGGAGCAGAAGCAGCGCTGGCTACCCGGGTTCTGCAGCGGCGAGATCATCACCGCGGTCGCCATGACCGAGCCGGGCACCGGCAGCGACCTCCAGGGCATCAAGACCCGCGCCGTCAAGCAGGAGGACGGCAGCTGGGTGCTCAACGGCTCGAAGACGTTCATCACCAACGGCATTCACGCCGACCTGGTGATCGTGGTGGCCTGCACCGACCCGGACAAGGGCGCGCTGGGCTTCTCGCTGTTGGTGGTCGAGCGGGGGATGGCCGGCTTCGAACGCGGCCGCCATCTCGACAAGATCGGCATGGACGCCCAGGACACCGCCGAGCTGTCGTTCACCGACGTTCAGGTGCCCGCCGAGAACCTTCTCGGTGAAGCAGGCCAGGGTTTCGTCTACCTGATGCAGAACCTGCCGCAGGAGCGCATCTCGATCGCGATCGGCGCCGCGGCGGGGATGGAGGCCATCCTCGAGCAGACCATCCAGTACACCAAGGACCGCAAGGCGTTCGGCAAGCCCATCGGCAGCTTCCAGAACACTCGATTCCTGCTGGCGGAGCTGGCCACCGACGCCACCGCCGTGCGGATCACGGTCGACGAGTTCATTCGGCTGCACCTCGACGAGAAGCTCACTGCCGAACAAGCCGCCATGGCGAAGTGGTGGGCAACCGAGAAGCAGGTCTATCTGATCGACCGCTGTCTGCAGCTGCACGGCGGGTACGGCTACATGCGCGAATACCCCGTGGCCAGGGCTTATCTTGATTCGCGAGTGCAGACGATCTACGGCGGAACGACCGAGATCATGAAGGAGATCATCGGCCGCAGCGTCGGTGTGTGACCCGCCCCTTCTCGCGACACTTTCCTCGGACGGGTTGGATATCCCTCAAGATGGACGTCGACTGACGCAGAGTTGACGAACGCGGAACTCAAGGGAGTCCGGCACAGCTCGCTGGGAGGACGCAATGACGGGGCTTCGAACCCGGGTGAGCAGGACGATCGGACGCACGGGCGCCGGCGTCGTAGCGGTGATGGCTGCCGCACTGCTCGTCGCACCCCTCGCGGTGGCGGCACCCGAGGATGACGCCGACGCGGCGATCACGTCGGCCTGGGATGCAGGCGGTGGCGCAGGCGGTCCACTGGGCATCAAGGACGGTGGCGTCTACCCGGTGGGTGCGGGTTTCGGCCAGAACTTCGCCGGCGGCAAGATCTTCTTCACCCCGGACTCCGGCGCGCACGCCATGCGGGGCGCGATCCTCGACGAGTACCAGTCGTTGGGGGGTCCGGGTGACGGGGACCTCGGATTTCCGACCATCGACGAGGGTGACGGCAAGGCACCGGGCAGCCGCAACACCACGTTCAGTGCTGCCGACCGGCCGGTGATCTTCTGGACCCCGGACACCGGCGCGCACGTCGTTCGGGGCGCCATCAACGCCGCGTGGGACCAACTCGGCGGCTCGGCGGGTGTGCTGGGCGTTCCGACGGACGACGAGAGCTATCGCGGTGACGACGTCAGCCAGACGTTCTCTGGCGGACAGCTGACGTGGAATCGGAAGACGAACACCTTCACGACGACGCCCCCGGAGCTGGCGGACCAGCTCGGAGGGCTGCAGGTTCCCGGCGACGTGACCACGGCCATCGCCGCGGCGCGAAGGTCGGCTGGCGGGCCCCTGGGGCCCCTCGGCGCCGCCGACGGCGAGCAGTACGGCATCGGCACCGACGGCGCGGGGCAGAACTATGCCGGTGGGAAGATCTTCTACAGCCCCACGACCGGTGCCAACGTCCTGACCGGACAGGTACTGGCCAAGTACGAGAGCGTGGGCGGACCCGAGGGCGATCTCGGCTTCCCGACGAGCAGCGAAGACGACGGCGGCCTCGCGCCGATGAGCAAGATCGCGAGCTTCGCCGCCGCCGATCGGCCGGTGATCTTCTGGACACCCGACTTCGGAGCCGTCATCGTGCGCGGGGCGATGAACGCCGCGTGGACGAAGCTGGGCGGAGCGACCGGGGAACTCGGCGCGCCGACGGCCGACCAGACCGAGAGCGATGACGTCGTCACGCAGAAGTTCTCCGGTGGCGCCATCTCCTGGAACGGGAAGACCAACGCGTTCACCACCGAGCCGCCCAGTCTGCAATCGCAGCTGCAGGGCCTGGAGGTACCGGGCGGTGCTGCTCCGCAGGCGCAGGGTGCTGCCGACACCCCGTCGGAGGGAGATTCGACGTGGTTCCGCCCGAACTGGTGGTGGCTGCTCGGCATCGTGCCGGTCGTGGTGCTCATCGGGGTGGTGGCGGCGGCCGTCCTGCTCAATCGGCGCAGGCACGACGACCGGGCACCGTTGGACGGCTTCGACGGCGATTATGAGCACGGCGAATACGACGATGATTACGACCACGATCGCGACGACTTCGACTCCGGACCGATCAGCACCGCCAAGTCCGAGGCCGACGAGCGGCGGAGTGGCTGGGCGATGCCCTCCGGCGAGGATGACGACCTTCCCGCCGACGATCGGCATGGCGTGGCCGACGGTTTCGCGGCCGACCTGTCCGCGGATCAGGACGTGATCGACACCGCGCCGACACCGATCGTCACGTCAGGCGAGGAGCGGGAGACGGCGTGGTTCGCCGCCCTCGACGACTCTCACGACCCTCGGGTCGACCAACCCGACGATTACGAGCACACCGAGGTGCAGGCCGAAGTGGTACCCGATCCGGATCCAGAGCTGGAGCCAGAGCTGGAGCCGGAGTTGGAGCCGGATCCTGAGTTGGAGCCGGAGCCGGACAGCGGGCCGCCCAGCGGTCGGCACGCAGCGATCCAGTTCACCGAGCCAGTGGTCGCGGAGACGTCGCTGCGACTGGCGATGGACGACCCCTTCGACGCACCCGCCGGCTATCCGATCAAGGCCGACACCAAGACGGGGCTGTACTGGATGCCCGGAACGGGCCAGTACGACCGCGCCAGGGCCGAAATCTGGTTCGCCAGTGAAGAGTTCGCCTTGACGAACGGCTTCACCAAGGGTTAGCCGGCCGTCGGCCGCGAGTATTAGATCTTGCGGATGACGGTGACGACCTTGCCGAGGATGGCCGCGTCGTTACCGGGGATCGGGTCGAAGGCCGGGTTGTGGGGCATGAGCCACACCTGACCACCGGTGCGCTTGAAGGTCTTCACGGTGGCTTCGCCGTCGATCATCGCGGCGACGATGTCGCCGTTGTCCGCCACGTTCTGCTGGCGGATCACGACCCAGTCGCCGTCGCAGATCGCGGCGTCGACCATCGACTCGCCGACCACCTTCAACAGGAAGAGCGACCCTTCACCGACGAGTTCCTTCGGTAGCGGGAACACGTCTTCGACTGCCTCTTCGGCCAAGATCGGTCCGCCGGCGGCGATGCGCCCGAGCACGGGGACGAAGGTGGGTACGGGCAGGGCGTCGGAGCCTGCGACGTCGGTCGTGACGACCGGCCCCGCCAACCGCGAGGGATCGTCTGCGGACCGCACGTCGACCGCGCGCGGTCGGTTGGCGTCGCGACGCAGGTAGCCCTTGCGTTCCAGCGTGCGGAGTTGGTGCGCGACCGACGACGTCGAGGTCAGGCCCACGGCGTCACCGATCTCGCGGATGCTGGGCGGGTATCCCCGCGTGGTGACCGAGCTCCGGATGACCTCCAGGATGGTGCGCTGACGTTCGGTCAGGACCGTGTCGTTGATGTCACTCATGGCGCCGAATGTAGTCCTACCCGAGGGCAGAATCAAACATGTGTTCGACGCGTGTCGTGCCAATTCTTTGGCCGGGCGGACGTGTCGGTGGGTCGCGATACCGTTTGCAACAGTTCGATCACATGTTCTAGTCATCGAACACCTGAGCGATTAGCATTCGAACACAGGAGCGAACGGACACCATGCGAAAGGCCCGCCAGATGACCATCATCACCCGAGAAGACCCCACCGATCTCGTCGTGCGGCCCATGCGGCCGGTGCGCCGGACGACGTCTGCCGCGAGGCGCGGGCCCCAGCCGCACCGGCCGGCCGGCGCACCGCTGAACTACCGCGGCACCGGAGTGCTGATGTCGCGCGCATCGCACCGGCGCAGGCCGGTGACCCCGCTGGCCACCGTGATGTTGGCGCTCGTCGCCGCGGCCATCACCGTGTGGCTCGGCCTGGTTGCGCAGCTCGGCGGAACCCACGAGTCACCGGCACCCTCCCCGGCGCGGTTGGCCGTGGTTCAGGTGCAGGCAGGCGAATCGCTGGAGCAGCTGGCGCAGAGGATCGCACCGGACGCTGCGGTCGGTGCGATAGTGGCCGAGATCCGCGATCTCAACGAACTGGACTCCGCGGCGGTCGACGCCGGGCAGTCGCTCATCGCGCCGGTGGGTTGATCCGCAGCATGCGCCGTGAAACGCACTGCCGTGCAACGGTACGCTCGTATGCGACCGGAGTAAGAGCACGCGGCGAAGGAGCGGAGATGCACTGTCCGTTCTGCCGTCACCCGGATTCGCGGGTGGTCGACTCCCGGGAAGCCGACGAGGGTCAAGCGATCCGGCGCCGCCGCTCCTGCCCGGAGTGCGGGCGCAGGTTCACCACGGTGGAGACGGCCGTACTCGCCGTGGTGAAGCGCAGTGGCGTCACCGAACCGTTCAGTCGCGAGAAGGTCATCAAGGGCGTTCGCCGGGCGTGCCAGGGGCGCGACGTCGATGACGATGCCTTGAACCTGTTGGCGCAAAAGGTGGAGGATGCCGTTCGGGCCGCCGGGTCACCCGAGGTGCCCAGCAACGAAGTCGGCCTGGCCATCCTGGGCCCCCTCCGTGATCTCGACGAGGTCGCGTACCTCCGCTTCGCATCGGTGTACCGCTCGTTCTCGTCCGCTGCCGACTTCGAACGCGAGATCGAGGCGCTGCGCGCCCATCGCGGCGTGCCGTCTCCCTGACCGATCAGTCGAGCCGACGGACCCCGTCTTCGACGACACGTCCCGCGACGTCGACCCATCCCTCGGCACTCCACGTGGTACGGAGCTCCGAACCCTGGCCCTGGGTGATGACGAGGTCGCGACTCAGCTGTTCGGTGATGCGTACCGCGGCCGCGCCGGTCGCCTCGTCCTCGGGAATGCCGATGTTGTTGGCGAACAGCCGTGACCGAATGGTTCCCGCCGACTCGTCGATCCACGCCCAGACGTAGTGACCGACGTCGGCGTCGAAGTCGTCGGCTCCGGCCGCGAGCACGTCGTCCACCGATGCCAACCGGTGCATCGCGAACTCCGGCGCCCACTTTGCCCTGGCGCTGATCACCGTGACCTCACCATCCGGCCGGTCCTCGTACCTCACCTGGACGACGCCCGCAGGCACCTGCAACGTCTTGACCGGGGTGCCGCGCTGCCTCAGCCACCACGATGCGCCAACGGTCGGATGCCCCGCGAACGGCAGTTCCGTGACGGGCGTGAAGATGTGCGCCGTGGTGGTACCCGCACCCGGAGCCGGCAGATCGATGAAAATAGTTTCGCTGTAACCCAATTGGGCGGCGATCCACTGCCTCTCGGCGGGCGGCGCCAGGCTGGCGTCGACCACCGCGAGCGGGTTTCCGTAGTCGCCGTTCGGGCTGGTGAACACGCGGACGACGTCGACGTTCAAGGCCATGGGCAAATGCTACGTGGCGCTGCGCTCGTCGGCCCCCATGGCATCGAGCACCGCGACGCGGGTGTCGATGGAACCGGTGAGACCACCCTCGCTGGCCCCGGCACGCAACAGGTCGCGCAGCATGTCCTGGTCGTAGACGGCCGGGTCGGTCGAATCGATGAACTTCTCCACGACCTCGACGAAGCGGTCGGGATCGTCGTGGAAGGGGAAGTGGCCGGACCCCTCGAACACCTCGAGTTGCGCGCCCGGCATGGCGGCGTGCGCCATGCGCGCGTGACTGACCGGGATCACCGAATCGCGAGAACCCCAAATCAATTGCACGGGAACCGATTCCGTCAAATAACATCGATCGAGCATGGTCACCACCTGGCCCCGCCAGTCGACCACCGCGCGCAGGGTCCTGGCGAAGGCGGAGGACGCCGTCGGCTCCGGGAGGTCGGCGAGGATGCGCAGGACGTGGGGCAGGTCGCGACCGAGACCGGTGGTGCCGAGAAGTGGGCCGCCGACCCGACCGAGCAGATGCAGTGCGGGTAGCACCATCGGCAGACGCAGCAGCGCTAGCGCCTCACTCCCCAACGGCAGGGAGGCGATCCGGAAGGCGACGTTGACGTCCCTTGTCACTCCGCCGGCCCCGACGAGGATCAGTCGATCCACCAACTGCGGGAACTGATAGGCGAATTGCATGGCCACCCCGCCGCCGAGCGAATGTCCGACGACGGTGACCCGGTCGATGTCCAAGACGCTGAGCAGGTCGCGCATGCCGTTCGCGTAGGCAGCAACCGAGTAGTCGGCGCGGGGCTTGTCGGACTTGCCATGGCCCAGCAGGTCCGGAGCGATCACCGTGAACCGTTGGGCGAGTTTCGCCTGCACGGTGCTCCAGGTCGTGGAGTTGTCGCCGATGCCGTGGATGAGCAGGATGGCCGGCCCCGACCCGGCAATCCGGTACGCGCGTCGATACCCGTGGATGGTGCGGTAGTGCAGCGTCGGGCTGAGCTCGCGCACGGGCCGCAAGTTGGGCTGTCGCTTGGTCACCGATCACCAACTTCGTCGTCGGGCCCTGGGTCAGGCGGCCGATCAGGACCCGGTGTCGCCGCCCCCGTCAACCGAATCGTCTCCGGTCTGCTCGGCGAGGAAACGCTCGAATTCGGCGCCGAGTTCATCGCCACTGGGCAAATCCTCGTCACGCGCCAGTAGCGATCGATTCTCTTGGGCAGCAACGAACGCATCGTACTGGTGCTCCAGGGCCGTCACCACTTGAGCGACTTCGTCACTGGAGGACACCTGTTCGTTGATCTTGTCGTGCACCTCTGCGCCGGCCTCGGCGAGTGACCCAAGCGGAAGTCGCAGCGACCCGGTCTTGGCAACCTGCGTCAGCAACGCATCCGCTGCCGGTGGATAGTCCGTCTGTGCCAAGTAGTGCGGGACGTGCACGGTGAATCCGACCGCGTCGTGGCCATGCTGGGTCATGCGGTACTCGAGCAGATTCGACACGCTGGCGGGCACCTGCACCTCGCCGACCCACGGCTGGTGGCCGGCGATCAGCTCCTTGTTGCCGGAGTGGGCGGTCATGGTGATCGGGCGGGTGTGCGGCACCGCCATCGGGATGGCGCCGAGGCCGATCACCTGGCGGACGCCGAGTCGTTCCGCGAGCAGGCGGACGGCGGTGATGAAGCGTTCCCACCGAAGGTCCGGTTCGAGACCGGCCAGCAGCAGGAACGGCGTGCCGACGCTGTCGTGCAGCGCGTAGAGGTTCAGCTCGGGGTCGTCGTAGTGGGTGAAGTGGTCGGTCTTGAACGTCATGAGCGGCCGACGCGAGCGGTAGTCGAGCAGCTCGTCGATCGCGAAGGACGCGACCAGCTCGGTGTCGAGGGTGTCCTTGAGATGCGTCGCGGCGATCTTGATGACGTGCCCGGCGTCGGAGAACCCTTCCAGGGCGTGGATCATGACGGGTCCACGCCCGTCCTCCGACGACAGCTGAGGAGCGGGGAACTCCAACTCGTAGATCCCAGTCTGTTCGGGTTGGTAGTGCTGACCCGGCCCTTCTTCGTGATCGGCCATTCTGCCTCACCACCTCCTGACGTCCAGTGTCCCGTACTTCGGGGATTTCTCCCGCACGGCCCCATGCAACGGTGGAACCCTCTGGCGACAGCGGCCATTCCGTGACCGCTGCCGCATTCGGTCCCGTGCGGCAAGATCGGTGATCGTGCGCCGCGCCAGGGTCTTGCTATGGGTGGCGATCGCGACGGCGTGTGCACAGCCCACGCCGCTCGCGGCGACGGCTAGCGGCCCGTCCTCATCGGTGCCCGAAGCACCTGTGCTGGCCACGGCGACGGCCGCACCGGTGAACCCCGACCCGAGGGTGGGGGCGATCTTCCTCGGCGGTGACTCGCTGCACACCTGCACCGGATCGGTGCTTCATTCGACGACGGGCGACCTGGTCCTCACCGCGGCGCACTGCATGGCCGAGGGTTTCGAGGCGTCGTTCGTGCCGGCGTTCGCCGAAAGTGCTGCGGCGCAGGACTATTGGCATGTCGATGCCGTATACCTCGACCCCCGGTGGGTGTCGTCTCAGGATCCGCACGCCGACATCGCCGTCCTCAGGGTGAGCCGCCAGGACGGCGCAGCGATCGAGGCGGCGGCAGGTGGTGGTCTCACCATCGGTCCCAGTCCGGCCATCGGCACGGACGTCGTCGTGACCGGTTACGCGCTCGGCGTCGGGGGAGTGCCCGTCGGCTGCATGGCGCGCATGGCGGCCGTCGAGCACGGCTATCCCTCGATCCGCTGCAGTGGACTGGTCGACGGCACCAGCGGGGCGCCGTGGGTGGCCGGATCGACGGTGGTGGGGATCACCGGTGGGTTGGAGGCCGGTGGCTGCGAGGAGAACGTCTCCTACGCGCCGCCGTTCGACGATGCGATCGGGCACTTGGTGGCGCGGGCCGAGGCGGGGGGCCCTGGTGATCACGCGCCTGCGGCGTTCGACGACGACTGCTGATCAGGCCTTGAACTGGCTGAGGGCACGCAGCTTGTTCATCACGTCCAGGGCCGCGACCTTGTACGCCTCGGAGAACGTCGGGTAGTTGAACACCGCGTCGACCAGGTACTCGATGGTGCCTCCGCAGCCCATCACGGCTTGACCGATGTGCACCATCTCGGTGGCGTTGGTACCGAAGATGTGGACGCCGAGGAGCTTGAGGTCCTCGGTGGACACCAGCAGCTTCAGCATGCCGTAGGAGTCACCGGCGATCTGTCCGCGCGCGAGCTCCCGGTAGCGCGAGACGCCCACCTCGTAGGGGATCGAGTCCTTGGTGAGGTCCACCTCGGTCGCGCCGACGTAGGAGACCTCGGGGATCGAGTAGATGCCGATCGGCTGCAGCTCGGTCATGCCCTTGCAGGGCTCGCCGAACGCGTGGCAGGCCGCCAGCCTGCCCTGGTCCATCGACGTGGCCGCGAGCGCCGGGAACCCGATGACGTCGCCGACCGCGTAGATGTGGTCGACCTTGGTCTGGAAGTCGTCGTCGACGAAGATCCGTCCGCGGCTGTCGGCCTCCAGACCGGCGGCCGGCAGATCGAGATCCTCGGTCTGTCCTTGTCGCCCAGCGGAGTACATCACGGTCTCGGCCGGAATCTGCTTGCCGCTGGCCAGCGTGGTGAGAGTGCCGGAGGCCCCGACGTCCACGGCGGTCACCTCCTCGCCGAAGCGGAACGTGACGGCGAGGTCACGGAGGTGGAAACGCAGCGCCTCGACGATCTCGTGATCGCAGAAGTCCAACATCGAGGAGCGCTTCTCCACGACGGTGACCTTGGTGCCGAGGGCGGCGAACATCGAGGCGTACTCGATGCCGATCACGCCGGCGCCCACGACGACCATCGACGCGGGAATCGTCTTCAGGTCCAGGATTCCGTCCGAGTCAAGGACGCGTTCCTCGTCGAATTCGACCCCCGCGGGTCGGAGCGGCTTGGTGCCCGTCGCGATGACCACGTTGCGGCCACGGACGGAGACGCTCTCCGCGCGGCTGGGGTCCTCGACCTGAAGCGTGTGGGCATCGCTGAATCGGGCGTGTCCGACGTACAGCTCGATGCCGTTGCGCAGCAGCTGGGAGCGAACGACGTCGATCTCCTTGCCGATGACGTGCTGAGTGCGGGCCAGGAGGTCGGCCGGGGTGATCTTCTCCTTCACGCGATAGCTGGCGCCGTACAGCTCGCGCTGGCTCATTCCGGTGAGGTAGACGACCGCCTCGCGCAACGTCTTCGACGGGATGGTTCCGGTGTTCACGCACACGCCGCCGAGCATGAGACCGCGTTCGATGACGGCGACGGACTTGCCGAGTTTGGCGGCGGCGATGGCAGCCTTTTGACCGCCGGGAC
Source organism: Mycolicibacterium sp. TUM20985 (assembly GCF_030295745.1). Lineage (NCBI taxonomy): Bacteria > Bacillati > Actinomycetota > Actinomycetes > Mycobacteriales > Mycobacteriaceae > Mycobacterium > Mycobacterium antarcticum. Next base: position 3,557,908 of record NZ_AP027291.1, on the reverse strand, counting down.
CGGACCCGATGACGACGAGGTCGTACTCCTGCATGGAACCCATGCTGAACAGGTGTACGCCGGTCGGGCTGATCTCGCACGCCAAGAACGTCAACAGCGCGTGAACAACCGCGCTATCCACAGAGGCCATTTCATCCACAGGGAGCCGCGTCGACCGGCTGTCGCAGCGTTTCCCGTCACCGCGTCCTGCGAAGTTCGGCCCATGACGACCTTCAATTCCCTCTTCGGCGCTCCCGGATTCCACCTCGACCGACCTGCCGCGCTGATCGCCGCATTGCCCGCAGTACTCGGTTTCATCCCGGAGAAGTCGTTGGTGCTCGTCACCGTCGACGCCGGTGAGCTGGGGTGTGTCATGCGCGTCGATCTCTCCGCGCAGCTGTCGAACGCGCTCGCGCAAATGGCGGACGTAGCGTCGTCGAGCGGTCCCGACGGCGCGATCGCCGTGATCGTCGACGATGACGGCGCTTCCTGCCGCATGTGCCTCGACGACCACTACGCCTTGGTCGAGCACCTGACCGAACGCCTGGACGAACGCGACATCGACCTGCTCGCCGCCTTCGTCGTCGACAGGTTGGAGGCGGGTGGACGCTGGTGCCGAGTCGACGGCCACCCTGGCTCGGGAACCATCGAGGACCCCATGTCGTCACCCATGGCGGCTGCGGCGGTCCTCGACGGTCGGCGCCTCTATGCCCGGCGTGCCGAGCTTCAAGAGGTCATCGCCACCTCGGATGCCGCCCGCTCGGAAGCGCTGCGGGCGGCATTGCTGCAGGCCGAGCACGACGGAGACCTCCGGCCCGACGCCGACGCGCGGGGTGACGTCGAGCACGCGCTCGCGATGGCGCGCGCGCTGTCCGGGGGTGCGGTCCCGGCAGATGGCGACCTGGCGAGATTGGGCTGCGGCCTCACCGATCCACGGGTGCGCGACACGTTGTACGCCCTCGCGGTCGGGCGCGACGCGGATCGGGCCGAGGCGTTGTGGGCGATGCTGGCCCGGACGCTGCCGGAGCCGTGGCGCGTGGAAGCGCTTGTGTTACTTGCCTTTTCGGCGTACGCGCGCGGCGATGGTCCACTTGCGGGGGTGTCACTGGAAGCCGCGTTGCGGGTCGACGAGAGGCACCGCATGGCCGGAATGCTCGATCAGGCACTGCAATCGGGGATGCGGCCGGAACAGATCAGGGAGCTCGCGCAGACCGGGTACCGGCTGGCCAAGCGCCTGGGCGTGCGCCTACCCCGCCGACAGGGGCCGGGCAGGCGTGCGGGTTAGACCTTCTCGACCCGGACGGCGTGGGCCATGTGGTGCGGAAGCTCGACCTGCTCGTGGCCGGGAATCACGATCATCACGCCGCCGTCGTTGCTGACCTGCACGGTGACGCGTGCGTCGGGTACGACGCCGGCGTCCTTCAGGCGAGCGATCAGCTCGACGTCACCCTGGACGTGCTCAGTCAGCTGGCGCACACGGACCGCGACGGGGAAGCCCGACGGCAGCTCGGTGAGCCGTATCAGGCTGACGTCGTCGGCATCGGACATCGGGACGCCGAGCTCGGACAGTCCGGGAATGGGGTTGCCGAAGGGGGAGGTCGTGGGGTTGTCGAGCACCTGGACGAGGCGCCGCTCGACGTCCTCGCTCATGACGTGTTCCCATCGGCACGCCTCGGCGTGAACTTCTTCCCACGGCAACCCGATGACGTCGACGAGGAGCCGCTCGGCCAGCCGGTGCTTGCGCATCACCGACACGGCCAGTGCACGGCCCTTGTCGGTCAGTTCGAGGTGGCGGTCACCCGCGACGTGCAACAGTCCGTCGCGCTCCATGCGGGACACGGTCTGGCTGACGGTCGGGCCGCTCTGTTCGAGCCGTTCGGCGATCCTGGCGCGCAGAGGTACGACGCCCTCTTCTTCGAGGTCGTAGATCGTCCGCAGGTACATCTCGGTGGTATCGATCAGATCGTTCATTCGCAGCCCTCCGTTGCGCTTTCGAGTCTACCGGTGGTGGCGCCTGAACTGGGCTCCAACGTCGCCGTTGCGGTGTGTCCGTGGCGGGCAAAGAAGTGAGCCCGCCGCGAGGGCGGCGGGCTCACTGGGGTAGATCTAGCTGGCGTAGGAGCGAAGGCGCTCGGCGCGTTCGCCCTGGCGCAACTTCGACATGACTTCACGCTCGATCTGACGGACCCGCTCCCGGGACAGCCCGAAGAGCTTGCCGATCTGGTCGAGGGTCCTGGGCTGGCCGTCGTCCAACCCGAATCGCAGCCGGATCACCTGCTGCTCACGCTCGTCGAGCGTGGCCAGCACGTGCCGGATGTCGGTGTGCAGCAGTTCGGAGATCACCGCGTTCTCGGCGGACATGGCCTCGGCATCCTCGATGAAGTCGCCAAGGGGTGCTTCCTCGTCGCTACCGACCGGCATGTCCAGGCTCACCGGATCCCGGCTGTGGGACAGGAGATCCGCGATCTTCTCGGCGGGAATGCCGGACTCCTCGGCGAGTTCCTCGTCGCTGGCGTCGCGGCCCAGATTCTGGTGCATCTCCCGCTTGATCCGGGCGAGTTTGTTGACCTGCTCGACCAAGTGGACGGGCAGTCGGATGGTCCGGCTCTGATCGGCCATGCCACGGGTGATGGCCTGGCGGATCCACCACGTGGCGTACGTGGAGAACTTGAATCCCTTGGCGTAGTCGAACTTCTCCATGGCGCGGATCAGTCCGAGGTTGCCCTCTTGGATGAGATCCAGCAGGGGCATGCCGCGACCCGTGTAGCGCTTCGCCAGCGAGACGACGAGTCGGAGGTTGGCCTCGAGCAGGTGTCGCCGGGCGGCCTCGCCGTCACGCACGATCGCTCCGAGTTCGCGTTTGCGGCTGTCCCCGAGGCGCTTCTTGGTGTCGAGGAGGTGCTGCGCGTAAAGCCCAGCTTCGATGCGCTTGGCGAGTTCGACCTCGTCGGCCGCATTGAGCAACGCGGTTTTGCCAATGCCGTTCAGATACACGCGCACGAGGTCTGCGGCTGGGCTCTGGGAGTCCAGATCGGTGTCGATACGGCTTGCGGTGGCGTTTGCCATTACGGCCTCCTGCTCTGCTGGAACTGTCATGAGCTACAACGCTCACCTGGTCCAGAGAGTTCCCGCGGGCTGCGGGTTTCACACCTTCTGACCTGCACTTATTGGCTGATGACCTGAGATTCTCCTGAGAATTGCAGAAGAACCCTCACATCACGGAACGTCGCGCTCCCACTCGGCGGCTCCGCGTTGCTTCAGCGGGTCGATGTGAGACTCCAGTGCGGGCCGCTCGGCCGTGGGGAACAGCGGGATCCGTCCGCGGTCCACGTAGCGTCTCGGTTCTTCGGCGCGTCGGGGGGGCCGATCGTTGGCGATCAGCACCGCGATCCACGGCAACGGAATGGACGCGACGAGGATCGCCAACGAGATCAGGCCGTTGTGCCAGATGCCGTAGGCGATCGCCGCACCGAGGAGGGCGGGAATGCGCCACGACATGATCTTGAGGTATTTGCGAACCCGCTCGCGATGCTGTTCCTCGTAAGGCTGTTCTGCGCGAGTGATGAGGACCGGCGAACCATCGTCGTCGAAACTCAGCTCTGGGCCGTGTTTCATGACTCCACTGTTCCACAGATGGGACGTCATAAACGGCCCGGTTTCTTACGGATCCGTTCCCGGGCACAATGTTGGGCATGGACACCCAGACCATCGAACGCACCGAGACCGACGAACGCGTCGACGACGGGACCGACGACGACACCCCCAAGGTCTTCCACTACGTCAAGAAGGACAAGATCGTCCAAAGCGCGGTCGAGGGCACGCATGTCGTCGCCCTCTGCGGTGAGGTGTTCCCGGTGACGAAGTCGGCGAAGCCGGGCTCACCGGTCTGCCCGGACTGCAAGCGGATCTACCAGGCGCTCAAGAAGTAGTTCGAGGTTCGTCCAGCGGCGCAGCCGCCGTGACGGCCGTAGCGTCAGCGCGTGGTTTGTCGCCGAGCCAGCCGCGGAACCGTTTGGCGTGTGTCTCGGGCGCCGGCCACTCTTCCTGAATGGCCGCATTGAGTTCGGCCCCCATCATGATCGCGAAGCCGAGGAAGAACGCGAACAGCAGGAACGCAATTGGCGTCGCTAGCGCCCCATAGGTGTAGCCGGTGCCGGTGATCCACGTCAGGTACACACGTAGCCCCAGCGTTGCGACCAGGAAGACGACCGCCGCCAGAGCGGAACCGTAGAGCAGCCGGTGGGAGGGGAGTGGCCTGGGGAGCGCTACCCGGTAGAGCACGTTGATGGCGACCACCAGGCTGATGAGCAAGACCGGGTAGTAGCCGTAGCTCAAGAAGTACTGCCAATTCGCCGGTATGTGCTCGGCGATCTTCATGGGCCCGATCGCGAGCAACGGCGCCGTGGCGATGACGAAGACCAATCCGATGACGTACAGCCCAAGCGCATAGAAGCGCTGACGCACGGGGTGCCGGAGTTCGGTTTGGTCGTGCGCCTCGACGACGGAGTCGACGAACGCCGAGACGGCCGAGGAACCGGCCCATAGCGAGATGACGAACCCGAGTGACACCACCTCACCGCGTGCACCCGCCACGATGTCCGACACCGTCGGCGCGATGATCTCGTTGACGACGTTGCTGGAGAACAGGTTTCCCGCCGTGCTGATCAACCGGTCCTCGATGGTCTGCAAGGTCGTCGCGCCGAACAGCGGAGCGATGTACGCCAGGCTGCCGAGCATCCCCAGGAGGAGCGGCGGCAGAGACAACGCGCACCAGAACGCCGCTTGGGCGGCCTCCGAGAAGATCGAGTCGTCCCAGCTCTTGCTCAACGTGCGTTTGAAGATGCGCCAGAGGTGGTGCCGCGAGGGTTTCGCCGGCGAATGCTGGTCGGTCATGACCACACCAGCATTCACGACGACGCGCGCTTCTGCGCGGAGAGGTGGGTCAGCAGGTCGTTACGAGTCGATCTTGCTGGACTCCAACACCGCGGCGAGCTCGACCAACTTGGCTTCGTGCTCATTGGCGTGGTGCTGGCAGAAGAGCAGCACAGCGCCGGACGGAAGCTTGGCGACGACACGGGCGGCTGCGCCGCACCGATCGCAGCGATCAGCCCGGGTCAGTTCGGGACTGGTCAGAGTTGCGTTCATGGGCGCTGCCTCCCTATCTGCTGGGTGCTTAGTTCTACTGTGTCAGACGTTTTCGCTTCCGGCCTTGTTCCCCGGTCGTTCACCGGTGTGTCGTGTCTCACGCGCCGTCGAAGTTGCGAGCCGGGCACACTGACTTCATGATCTCTGCGCCGGGAGACCTGTTCCACCTGTGCACTGCCGAGGAGTGGGAATCAGCCCAACGATCGGGTGAGCGCAGGCCCCCGTCGCTGGACGCGCAAGGCTTCGTTCATCTTTCGGCGCGCGAGCAGGTGCACCTACCCGCCAACCGGTTGTTCACGGGGCGCGACGACATGGTCTTGCTCCGACTCGACGCCGGACGTCTCGGGTCCCCCGTGCGCTGGGAACCGGGCGTCGAAACCGATCCGGAATCCATGACATTCCCGCATCTGTACGGTCCACTCCCCGTGGCGGCTGTGACGAGTGTCACGATCTACCGAGCCGGGGCCGACGGCCGATTCGCGGAGCTACCTCCGTCCGAGACGTAGGCGTCGGCCTCGATCTCGACGTGGAGGTCGGGGACGATCAGCGCCGACACCTCGACCATCGTGCACACCGGTCGGATGGTGCCGAACACTTCGCGGTGCACGGCGCCCACTTCGCGCCAGGAGGCGATGTCGGTGACGAAGATCCTGGTGCGGACGACATCGGTGAGAGCGGCCCCGGCTTCTGCTAGGGCCGTCTCGAGGCGCGCGAAGGCTCCCCGCGCCTGCGTCGCCACGTCGTCACCCGGTGCCGTGGTGCCCGCGACGACGACGAGCGGCCCGACTCGGACCGCCCGGGAGTACCCCACCTCGGCTTCGAAGGCCGAACCCGACGAGACGTTGATCCGATGAGCGGTCACGGCTACGCCGAGACGAGCCGTGCAGATGGAGCCCTTTGGGTGTGGGACATGCGTCGACGATATCGGGCACCTCCGAGGTCGCCCAGCGCCCCTGGGACATCACTGGACGGCGTGACAGCAAGGCGCCCCGGTGTAACGGGCCTTCCCTAGACTGACCGGCATGGGAATCCTGTCGGGCTTCGCGCCGTGGATCGTCTACTGGGTGCTCGTGGGCAACGTCCCCTTCATGGCTGCCGTCCTGGTGGCGCTGGCGGTCGCGGTGCTCGCGCTGGTCGTCAACCGACTGCAGCGTGCACCGGGCAGCTCGCTCGAGATCGGTTCCATCGGAACGTTCTTGGTGCTCGCCCTGCTGACGTCGGTGCTGAGTCAGGAGTTCATGGAGCGTTGGATCCAGCCGCTGAGCTCCGCCGGACTACTGCTCGTCGCGCTCGTCGGGGTGCTCGTCGGGCGACCGTTCGTGCGCCAGATCGCCGAGGCCGATCAGCCGAAGGAGGTCGTCAACAGCGAATTGTTCGCTCAGATCACGCTACGGATCACGTGGATCTGGATCGCGGCCTTCGCCGGCATGACCCTGTCGTCGGCGATTCCACCGATCGTGCAGGGCTTGAACGGGTCCACGGCCACCATCCTTGACGTCAGAACGCCGCTGTCCTTCGTCTGCTACTGGGTGATCCCATTCCTGCTTTTGGCCGCGGCCATGCTCGCCGGCCGGGTGGTCACCGATCGGATGGTCGCCGAATCCAACAGTCCGCACGTGGTCCGGAAGAGCACCTTCGTGGCGTTCAAGGAACTTGCCATCGACGAACTGTTCTACCTCGCGAAGGAGAAGGCCGATCGCGAGGTCGGCGTCGGGATGGAGGCGTACGCAGTCCAGGTCGGCGGGAAGGGGATTCCCCTCACCGGAGATGAGTCACGCGAGTCCTGGGGCATGTCGTACAAGGTGCGCGAGCGCCCCTGACGTCCCGGCCCTAGTCCAGGTAGTCGCGCAGGACCTGGGAACGGCTGGGGTGGCGCAACTTCGACATCGTCTTGCTCTCGATCTGACGAATCCGCTCCCGCGTGACGCCGTAGACCTGTCCGATCTCGTCGAGTGTCCTCGGCTGACCATCGGTGAGGCCGAACCGCAGCCGCACGACGCCCGCCTCGCGCTCGGAGAGCGTCTCGAGCACCGACTGAAGCTGATCCTGCAGAAGCGTGAAGGAGACGGCGTCCACCGCCACCACGGCCTCGGAGTCCTCGATGAAGTCGCCGAGCTGGCTGTCGCCCTCGTCACCGATCGTCTGGTCGAGCGAAATCGGCTCACGCGCGTACTGCTGGATCTCCAGCACCTTCTCCGGCGTGATGTCCATTTCCTTGGCGAGCTCTTCGGGCGTGGGCTCGCGGCCCAGGTCCTGCAGCAGCTCACGCTGGATGCGTCCGAGTTTGTTGATGACCTCGACCATGTGCACCGGGATGCGGATGGTGCGGGCCTGATCGGCCATGGCGCGGGTGATGGCCTGACGGATCCACCAGGTGGCGTACGTCGAGAACTTGTAACCCTTGGTGTAGTCGAACTTCTCGACCGCGCGGATCAGACCCAGGTTGCCTTCCTGGATGAGGTCGAGGAAGGCCATTCCGCGGCCGGTGTAGCGCTTGGCCAGCGAGACGACCAGACGCAGGTTGGCTTCCAGCAGGTGATTCTTTGCCTTGTCGCCATCGCGGCAGATCCACAGGTAGTCGCGGCGCTGGGCGGTGGTCAGCTTCTCGCCCGCCTCGGCGAACTCCGTCATCTTCTGGGTGCAGTACAGGCCCGCCTCGATGCGCTTGGCCAGCTCGACTTCTTCCTCGGCATTGAGCAGCGCGACCTTGCCGATCTGCTTCAGGTACGCGCGCACCGAGTCGGCCGATGCAGTGAGCTCGGCGTCCTTGCGCGCCTGCCGCAGTGCCTCGGACTCTTCTTCGTCCCACACGAAGTCGCCGGATGCCTTGTCCTTTTCGGACGGCTCGGCGATGTCATCGTCACCGGAAGCCTCGTCCGCGTCCTTGGCCTTGCCGTCGACGACTGTCTCCACCGCGTCGTCGACCACGACGACCTCGAGATCCTCGAGCTCGATGTCCGCATCGGCTTCCAGTTCGGTGGGCTCGGCTTCGTTCTCGTCGCCGGTCTCGAGGACGTCGGTCGTCGTGACCTCGGCACCCTCGCTGGCGGCGCCCTTCTTCGCTCGCGTACCGGCTCCGGCGGCCTTCTTGGCCGGCGCCTTCGCGGCCCGCTTGGCGGGCGCGGTGCCGGTGGCGGCCTTCGCCGCGGCCTTCTTGGCGGGAGCCTTGGTGACGGTGCGCTTCACCGGCTCCTCGATCGCCGGGCTTACCTTCGTCGCTGCCACGTGCACCCCTTCGGTCTTGCAAGACTCGGTAGCGTGGGCGTGCGCCACCGTAGAACGTCGGCTGTCAGTTGATGGCGTTTGTTATCGGCTTTGGATATCTGCCGCCATCCGCGATGCGGCCGCCGTCACCCATTGTAACGACAGGAAGAGGAACTGCCCCTACGAGCGCCAAATCGGGGAGTTCGGCGAGCCGTCCACGGCATCAGGCCTGCGCGACGTCGGCGGCCATCGCAGCGCCGACGATGCCTGCGCTGTTCTGCAGAGCGGCGGCCACCACGGGCGTCCGGTTCTTTAGCAGGGGTATCCACTTGTCGGCCTTGCGACTGATCCCACCGCCGGCGATGAAGAGATCCGGCCAGATGGCGTTCTCGATCACGACGAGCACCTTCGTGACTTCCGTGGTCCACCGCTCGTAGCTCCACTCCTTGGCGTCCTTGATGGACGACGCGGCGCGGTGCTCGGCTTCCTTGCCGTCGACCTGGAGATGACCGAATTCGGTGTTGGGCAGCAGCACGCCGTTGTGAATCACCGCCGAGCCGATGCCGGTGCCGAACGTCAGCAGGACGATCACGCCGCTGTTGTCGCGTCCGGCACCGAACTTCTCCTCGGCCAGGCCCGCGGCGTCGGCGTCGTTGAGCACCGTGACGGACCGGCCGCCGAGCTCGGCACCGATCGCGTCCTGGGCGTTGGTGCCGATCCATCCCTTGTCCACGTTGGCCGCGGTGCGGACGATCCCGTTGGTGACGACGCCGGGATAAGTCACGCCGACGTCGCCCTCCCAACCGAATTCCCGGACGACCGCGGCGACGGTCTTGGCGACGGCGTCGGGCGTCGACGGTTGAGGGGTGGCGAGTTTGAAACGCTCCCCGATGAGTTGGCCCGTGTCGAGGTCGACGATGCCGCCCTTCACCCCGCTGCCGCCGACGTCGACACCGAAACCGCGGCGTGCGGTCCCGTCGTCAGTCGGTGCGATGCCTGAGGATTCGGTCATGAGCGCTCCTGGTGAGAGTGGCTGGCAGGTGCGACGCCAACCACACCCTAGTGCCTTGTCTTGCGCGATGTGTTGCGATGGAACAGTGATCAATGACAGCGATCCAGGCCACCTTCGGGACGTCGCCGAACTTCTCGCGGGGGAGGCGGCCGGCTTCGTGCGGCGCCGCCGAACCGAGGTCTTCGGTGCCGAGTCGTCCCCCGGTGCGGCGGCGTCGGCGGTGACGTCGAAGAGCACCCCGACCGATCCCGTGACCATCGTCGACACGGAGACCGAGCGCCTGCTCCGCGACCGGCTCGCCGTGTTGCGGCCCGGTGACCCGATCGTCGGGGAGGAGGAGGGCGGGGCGGTCATCGGTCACGACGGCGCGCCGACCTGGGTGCTCGATCCGATCGACGGGACGGTCAACTTCGTCTACGGCATCGAGGCCTATGCGGTGTCGGTCGGCGTTCAGGTCGACGGTCGGTCCGTGGCCGGGGCCGTGGCGAACGTGCCCACCGGCGAGGTGTTCTCCGCGGCACGCGGCGAGGGTGCCCGGCTGCAGCGGGACGGCGTCTCGACGCCCTTGCGCTGCAATGACGTCGACGACCTCTCGATGGCTCTGGTGGGCACCGGGTTTGGGTATGCGCCGGAGCAGCGTCGACTGCAGGCGGAGGTGCTGGTCCGGCTGTTGCCGGGCGTGCGCGACGTCCGTCGCGTCGGCTCGTGCGCCCTGGATCTCTGCATGGTGGCGGCGGGCCGACTGGACGCCTACTACGAACTCGGCGTCAACGTGTGGGACTGGGCGGCGGGCGCCCTGGTCGCCGAGGAGGCGGGTGCCAGGATGCTCCTCCCGCCCGTCGATGGTGACGCCGGGGGATCGGGCCTGATCGTCGCCGCGGCACCTGGCATCGCCGCTGACTTCCACGAGGCGTTGCGGCGGGCAGGCGGACTCTGAATCGCTCAGCAGGCGGCGGTGTGGATCTTCTGCAGCAGCGCCGAATCGGCAGGCTGGGTGGCGTCGGGTCGCAGGCTCGCCAGTACGGCATCGATGTCGTCGTTGTGGCTCACCTCGGAGAACTCGGTGCCGATCGCGAGGTCGACGGTGTCGTCACCGCGGGAGTCCTGATACAGCTCGGTGCACGGCGCGACCAGCCAGAGCGCCGCGGCCGCCGCCTGACCGGCCGGGCCGAAGCGGATCTGGCCCTGGCATTCCAATCGGGTGTTCTCGTAGACGGTGTCGTTGCCGGCGCTCGGCGGGGCATACCCCAGGTCGCGCAGCGCGCCAGCCACCTCGGCGGCCTGTCCACCCTGGCCGCTGGCGTTGAGCACCCGGATCTTGGTGTCGGCGAGCTTTGCCGGAGCGACATCCGTCATCGTGGCGGCGGGGACCTGCTCACCGAGAGCGGTCTGGGTGGCGTTGGCGACCGGCGGCGGCGGGTTGCAGACGGCTGCCTGCTTCACGTCGGTGGTCTGACTGAACGCGATGACCCAGGCGACCAGGGCGACGACGGCGAGAGCGCCCAGGAGGGCGACGCCCGGGATGAAGTTCCTCCGCCGGAATGGTCGACCATGTTTGTCGAACGCCGTTCCGGAGGTGATCTGCGCTACCACCCCTGCACCTTAAGGCCAGAGCCCGTCGTCGGGCTCTACCAGGTGTTTTCCGGTGTGATATAAATCACAGTCAATCCAGCCCCGGTCGGGGCACGAATGATTTGGCGGACGCGTTTTGCGCTGGTACAAAGCTCTGTCGCATGGCGACGGATCGATTGGGAGGGGATGAGGATGGCTACCGACTACGACGCTCCACGGCGCACCGAGACCGACGACGTTTCCGAGGATTCACTCGAGGAGCTCAAGGCGCGGCGTAACGAAGCGCAATCGGCGGTCGTCGACGTCGACGAGTCGGAGACCGCCGAGTCCTTCGAGCTTCCCGGCGCCGACCTGTCCGGCGAGGAGTTGTCCGTCCGGGTCGTCCCCAAGCAGGCGGACGAATTCACCTGCTCCAGCTGCTTTCTCGTCCACCACCGCAGCCGGCTCGCCAGCGAGAAGGGTGGTTCGATGATCTGCACGGATTGTGCCGCCTGACCTCAGCTGCGTAGCGCCGCCAACACGCGGTCCGGTCGTCGACAACTGATCAGCCAGTAGGGGGTGGGGTCGTCCGGGTCGTTCAGCACCACGAGGATCATCGACGGGATCCAGGCCCGGTGGACCACGTAGGCGGCGGGGTCCAGCTGGCGGCCCAGAGCCGCTGACTTCGCCGACTTGGGCACCTCGGCCGACCGCGAGATGACGCCGACCGGCAGATGGGCACCCCCGACCCACAGTTCGGTGTGGTCGCCATCGTCCTGTGGCGTGCTGACCACCTGCACCTGCACGCGACCCAGCCATCCCAAGACGGCCACGGCGACGGGCAGCAGAATCGCGAACGGCAGCCAGTCGGGCAGCGACCGGATGCCCAGGCCCACTTCGTAGGCGATCACCGACGCCAGGACGAACGCGGGCACCAACCACCACCACGGCACCCGCAGCCGCTCCTGGTACCGCACCGTTTGGGTGGCTGCGCGCGTGTCGGACACGCGGCCAAGAGTAATCTCCGTGGACGTGTCCACCTCTCTGGCGGTCGTCCGGCTGGACCGCGACCTGCCTCTCCCCTCCCGGGCGCACGATGGCGACGCCGGGGTCGACCTGTACGCCTCGACCGACGTCGAACTCCCTCCCGGGCGGCGCGCCCTGGTGCCGACCGGCATCGCGGTGGCCATTCCGTACGGCATGGTGGGGCTGGTGCATCCACGATCGGGACTGGCGACGCGCGTAGGGCTTTCGATCGTCAACAGTCCGGGCACGGTGGATGCGGGGTATCGCGGTGAGATCAAGGTGACACTCATCAACCTCGATCCGGATCAGACGATCATCCTGCGACGCGGTGATCGGATCGCACAGCTTCTGGTTCAGCGCATCGAACTACCCGAGCTGGTCGAGGTCACGTCGTTCGACGAGGCTGGGCTGGCTGTTACCTCCCGTGGCGACGGTGGCCACGGTTCCTCCGGCGGACACGAGAGTTTGTGATGGCATTCGGCAAGCGCAAGAACGACACCACCGGTGACGCGGTCACCGACCCCTCGCCCACCGAGGTCCAGGCAGCCGCCGTCGACAGCGACGACGACGAGGACGAGGGTGACCTCGTTGGACCGTTCGACATCGAGGACTTCGACGACCCGAGCCTCGCCGCACTGGGTCGACACGACCTCGGCGCCGTGCTGATTCCCGAGAACGAGGCCGCCGAGCTGGCCGTCGAGGTCAACCAGCAGGGTGTCCCGACCATGGCCTGGATGGTGACCTCGAACGGCCGGTACAACGTGACGGCCTATGCGGCGCCGAAGGCGGGGAGCCTGTGGCGCGAGGTGGTCACCGAAGTCGCCGAATCGCTGCGCAAGGAGGCCGCCGAGGTCGCCATCGTGGACGGTCCATGGGGGCGTGAGGTGGTCGGTCACATGACGTCGGGCCCCGAGCCCGTCGTCATGCGGTTCATCGGTGTCGACGGCTACCGCTGGATGGTTCGCGGCGCTGCCGTTGGCTCACCCGACAGTGCCGAAGCGATCGCCCAAGATCTTCGAAATGCGTTGTCGGACACGGTTGTTCGACGCGGCGATACACCGCAACCGGTGCGCAACATGCTGCCGTTACAGCTGTCCGAACAGCTCATCGCGCGCCTTCGCGCCAGGGCCGAGCAGATGATGGCCGAGCATGCGCAGCAGGCCGGTCAGCCCGTTCCGCCGCCAGCCGTGGAGCCGCAACCGGTCGCGCGGCGCAGTGAGCAGGGCTCTGCCATGCAACAGCTCAGGACCATCACGGGCGGGTGATCACAGCTCCATCAGCGCGTCGACGCACGCCGCGCCGAGCACTCCCGGATCCGCACCGAGTTCGGTGAGGGTGAAGGTGCGCACGGCCGCCCGGGGCGCGGCAGCCACCCACTCGATGGCGACCTCCACCGGGTGCACCGGATCGTCGGTCGCCGCCGCGACGCCCATCGGCGCCGTCAGGGTCTCGAGCTCACGGCTGGTGGGTGCGACGTAACCCGCGGCCGCCTCCATGGCGTCGGGCAGTCCTGGCCACTGGCCGACCCACGACCGGGTGAGCTCGGCGCTCAGCCATGGCGGGCTGGACGCCCGCATCTCGCCGATGGCCGACGCCAGCCCGTCGCGCCGCAGCATCTGCGCCGAGTGCCTGGCGGTCAGCGCGGCCGCCGCCGTGTCCGGCGCCCCGGTCCACGGGGGTAGTGCGGCGAGTACGGCGACCGACTTGGTGGGGTGTGCCAGAGCCCACGACGTCGCGACGGCGGCACCGATGGAGATGCCGCCCACCGCGATCGGGCCGAGCCTCGCGGCGTTCTCGAGCGCCTCGAGGTAGCCGCCGACGAGCTGCGACGGGTCGGGTGCCGGTGTCGTGACGACGGCCCCGACGCCGTGCAGGGCGGCCGAGAACGCGCGGTAGACGTAGTCGTCGTCGGACCCCGTGCCGGGGAGGAGGACGACGGTGACCCCGTGCAGGTTTACGGCCATCCGTCGATCGTGCCGTGTGCGTCAAATCACCTCTGGTGAACGGGAGTAGAACGCGCCGCGGAAGGGTAGATCTTCTACCTGTGCGCCACGTGGCAAATCGGAACCAACAGGTCTACGGTGGCGTTGGTTAAGAGGTGGATCAAAGGGTGATTCACCACTTGGGTAGGAGAGACCATGGCTACGGCCGAAGGTTATCTGCGTCGCCTGACGCGTCGGCTCACTGAGGACCCCGAGCAGAAGGACGTCGAGGACCTCAGCGACGAAGCCGCCAACACCGGGGCGCAGAAGGCCATCGACTGTCGGCGCGGCCAGGAAGTGACGATGGTCGGCACGCTCAGATGTGTCGAGACCAACGCCAAGGGTTGCGCAGGCGGGGTACGTGCAGAACTGTTCGATGGCACCGACGCGGTGATGCTCGTCTGGCTGGGCCAGCGGCGGATCGCCGGCATCGAGTCGGGACGCACCCTTCGGGTGCACGGCCGACTGGGCAAGCTGGAGAACGGTACGAAGGCGATCTACAACCCCCACTACGAGATTCAGAAGTGACTCACCCCGACAAGGGGAGAGCAGACGAGGTCGACATCGAGGCCGCCGAGCCCGATGAACCCGACAACAAGCTGAGCGCACGAGCGATCCTCGATCAGATGGGCGGCATCAGCGGCCTGATCTACTCGTCGCTGCCGGTTCTGGTCTTCGTTCCGGCGTCGTCACTCTTCGGATTGAAGTGGGCCATCGCCGCTGCCCTCGGGGTGGCGGCGCTGATCCTGGTGTGGCGGCTGATTCGCCGAGACACGTTGCAGCCGGCGATCTCTGGCTTCTTCGCGGTCGGCGTCAGCGCTCTGATCGCCTATCTGGTCGGGGAGTCGAAGGGGTACTTCCTCCTGGGCATCTGGTCGTCTCTGATCTATGCCGCGGTGTTCGCCCTGTCGGTGGTGATCCGGCGGCCCATCGTCGGGTATGCCTGGGGGTGGGTCAACGGCCGTGGCCGGGACTGGCGTCGCGTCCGTCGGGCGGTGTTCGCGTTCGACGTGGCGACCTGCATCTGGGCCCTAGTGTTCGGCGCCCGGTTCGTGGTGCAGAACCGCCTGTACGACGAAGACCAGACGGGACTGCTCGGTGTCGCCCGCATCGCCATGGGGTGGCCGTTGACGGCGGTTGCGGCCTTGGCGACCTATCTCGCCATCCGCGCCGCCCAGCGGGCGCTGCACGCCGCCGAGCAGGCCGACGCGCAGACCGCGGAGGCACAGGCCGACTGACGCCGAGCCCGCCCGACGACACGAACGACCGCACGCTCATCGCGGTGGCCGTCCTCGCCTCGTTCGTGGCGTTTCTCGACGGTTCGGTGGTCAACCTCGCCCTGCCGGCAATCGCAGCGGAGTTCGGTGGCGGATTGGCGCTCCAGCAGTGGGTGATCGACGGCTACCTGCTGAGCCTGGGCGCGCTGATCCTGGTCGCCGGTGCGGTGTCCGATCAGTTCGGCCGGCTGGCAGTGCTGCGGATGGGGCTGGCCATCTTCGCCGTCGCCTCGCTGCTATGTGCGGCGTCCCCGGCGGGTTGGGTCCTCGTCGCCGCGCGATGTCTTCAGGGGCTGGGTGCGGCGTTCCTGGTGCCGAGTTCGCTTGCGATGATCAACGCCCGATTCACCGGCGTGCGACAGGCCGGCGCGATCGGCACCTGGACGGCGTGGACGGGGACGGCGTTCGTCGTGGGCCCGCCGCTCGGCGGCCTGCTGGTGGATGCACTGAACTGGCGGTGGGTCTTCGGGATCAACGTGGTGCCGTTGGCGGTCACGCTGTATCTGACCACCAAACTGGCGGGCGACTTCGGCGGTCGGCGGTCCGCGCGCATCGACGTGCTGGGTGCCTTCCTGTGCGCGGTGGGGTTGTCGGCCGCGGTGTACGCGCTCATCGAGCTGCAGCGGCTGGGCTGGTCGCATCCCACGGTGCTCGGCGGCTTCGTGGTGGGCGCGGCGTGTCTGGGGGCGTTCCCGTGGTGGGAGCGGCGAGCGGCGAACCCGATCATGCCGCTGCAACTCTTCGCGGCGCGTAACTTCGCCGTCGGCAATCTCGCGACGGTGTTCCTCTACGCGGGGGTGTCCCTCGGCACGCTGCTCGTGCCGTTGTTCCTGCAGGAGACCGTTGGCATGTCGGCCGCCAGGGCGGGCCTGGCGACGCTGCCGCTGCCGGTGCTGTCGTTCTTCCTAGCGCGGCGATTCGGCACGCTGGCGGGCAGGCACGGTCCTCGCGCGTACATGGCCGTCGGCCCGCTGATCGCGGCGGGCGGCTTCCTGTTGATGACGCGGGCGCAGTCGCCCTTCGACTTTTGGACTCAGATGTTGCCGGGTCTCGTCGTCTTCGGCGTCGGTCTTTCGGTGACCGTCTCACCTCTGACGGCGGCCGTGCTGGCCGCGGTGGATCCGGCGCAGAGCGGTATCGGCTCGGCGGTCAACAACGCGGTGTCGCGGGTAGCCGGTTTGATCGCGGTGGCGTTCACCGGCGTCATCGTCGGACTGGCTCGGCCCGATGGTGAGATGACTTCCACCGCAATGGATTTCACCGGCTTCCGCTACGGCGTCCTCGTGGTGGCCGGGTTGTTCGCGGCGGCGGGCGTGATCTCGGCGATCGGCATCAGCAACCGGCAGTGCGAGATGGGCCGCGTCTCACCGGTGGAGTCGGCTCGATGCCACGACCGGGCGACGCCACCGCCGGCGCTCTCCGGGTCCGGCTGAACGAGTCAGCGTGGGTGCAGCAGGAGCTCGCGCAGTTCCTCTTCGACTTCGTCGATGGCGACGAACAGCAGTTCGTCACCGCCCTCCAGGGGCTCGTCGTCCTCGGGCACGATCACCCGGGCGCCGCGCAGGATGGTCACCAGGGCGGCATCACGCGGCAGGTCGAGCCGCTTGACGGCCTTACCGCCCCACGGAGTGTCGTCGGGCAGCGTGATCTCGACGAGGTTGGCCTGGCCCTTGCGGAAGCTCATCAGTCGGACGAGGTCGCCGACCGACACCGCCTCCTCGACGAGTGACGCCAGCATCCGGGGAGTGGACACCGCGACGTCGACCCCCCACGCCTCGTCGAAGAGCCATTCGTTGCGGGGGTCGTTGACCCGGGCCACCACCCGCGGCACCGCGAACTCGGTCTTTGCGAGCAGGCTCAGCACGACGTTGGCCTTGTCGTCACCGGTGGCGGCGATGACCACGTCGAACTCCTCGAGCCCGACCGCTTCGAGGAGCGACAACTCGCATGCGTCGCCCAGGCGCCACTGCGCGGCGGGGATGGCGTCGGTATCGACGTGGTCGGGGTTGCGTTCGAGCAGCGTGACCTGATGGTTGTCGACGAGTTCCCTGGCGATGGACCGGCCGACGGCGCCGGCCCCTGCGATGGCGACCTTCACGACATCCTCACCGTCCTCATTGATCCTCCGCGTCTTCGCCCGGCGGCAGCGCGGCGATGGCCATGGCCTCGGCGACGTGACCGGAGATCGCGGCCAGGTACACCTGATCGCTGGCCTGAATGACGGTCTTCTTGTCCGGTAGCAGCCCGGTGCCGAAGCGGATCATGAACGCGACGCGTCCGCCGGTCGCAGCTTCCAGCGCGGTCACCCGGTGGCCCACCCAGCTCTCGTGCAGCGGCAGCTCGGCGACGGCGACGTTGCCCGACGGGTCGCGCCACTTGGTGGTCTCGCCTTCGCGGGTCAGCACGTTGAGCAGTCGGTCCGTGGTCCACGGCACCGTCGCCACCGTCGGAATGCCCAACCGCTCGTACACCGCGGCGCGTTTGGCGTCGTAGATGCGGGCCACGACCCGCTCGACACCGAAGGTCTCCCTGGCGACCCGGGCGGAGATGATGTTGGAGTTGTCACCCGAGGAGACCGCGGCGAACGCGCCCGCGCCCTCGATGCCGGCCTTCAGCAGCACGTCACGATCGAACCCCATGCCCAGGACGCGCTGGCCGGGGAACTCGGGTGACAGGCGGTGAAAGGCGGTGCGGTCACGGTCGATTACGGCGACCTCGTGGCCGATCCTGGCCAAGCCGTCAGCCAGCGACGCACCTACTCGGCCGCATCCCATCACGACTACCCGCACGCGTCGGTCCTCCCAGTGGTTCGGCAGTAACGGATTGTGGCGAACCCGTGCACTCGGAACGCTACAGCTTGGGAACGGCCGACGGCCGATGGGCTTACTCTTGGCACTCGTGTCCAAGCTTTCGACCGCTGCACGCCGGTTGGTCATTGGTAGACCGTTCCGCAGCGATGCCATGGGTCATACCTTGCTGCCCAAGCGGATCGCGCTGCCGGTGTTCGCCTCGGACGCGTTGTCGTCCGTCGCGTACGCGCCGGAGGAGATCTTCCTGGTGCTCTCGGTCGCGGGTCTCAGCGCGTACACGATGGCGCCGTGGATCGGGCTGGCCGTGGCGGCGGTGATGCTCGTGGTGATCGCGAGCTACCGACAGAACGTGCACGCCTATCCGTCCGGCGGCGGTGACTACGAGGTGGTGACCACCAACCTGGGCCCGACCGCCGGTTTGACCGTGGCCAGTGCGCTGCTGGTCGACTACGTGCTGACGGTCGCGGTGTCGATGGCGTCGGCGATGTCCAACATCGGCTCGGCCGTGCCCTTCATCGGCGAGCACAAGGTGCTGTTCGCCGTTGCGGCCATTCTGATCCTCGCGTCGCTGAACCTGCGAGGCATCCGGGAATCGGGCACCGCCTTCGCCATCCCCACCTACGCGTTCATGATCTGCATGTACCTGATGATCGGCTGGGGGCTGTTCCAAATCTTCGTCCTCGGCGACGACTTGCAGGCCGAGACGGCAGGATTCACCGTCCAGTCCGAACACGGTGACGTCCTCGGCTTCGCGATGATCTTCTTGGTGGCCCGGGCGTTCTCGTCAGGTTGTGCGGCGCTGACCGGCGTGGAGGCCATCAGCAACGGCGTGCCCGCCTTCAGGAAGCCGAAGTCGAAGAACGCGGCCACCACGCTGCTGCTGCTCGGCGGCATCGCCGTGTCGCTGTTCATGGGAATCATCGTGTTGGCCAAGGAAACCGGGGCCAAGGTGGTCGACACCGTCGAGCAGCTCGGTGGTGCTCCCGCCGGGTACCAGCCGAAGACGCTCATCGCGCAGCTGGCGGATGCGGTGTTCCACGGGTTCCCGGTTGGCCTGTACCTGATCGCGGGAGTCACGGCGCTGATCCTCGTGCTGGCCGCCAACACCGCGTTCAACGGGTTCCCGGTACTGGGATCCATTCTGGCGCAGGACCGCTATCTGCCACGGCAGCTGCACACCCGCGGGGACCGGCTGGCGTTCTCGAACGGCATCCTGTTCCTGGCCTTCGCCGCCATCGCCTTCGTCGTGGCGTTCCGCGCCGAGGTGACGGCGCTGATCCAGCTGTACATCGTCGGTGTGTTCGTCAGCTTCACGCTCAGCCAGATCGGGATGGTCCGGCACTGGACCCGCCTGCTGCGCGCCGAGACCGACGCCGCCGAGCGTCGCCGGATGCAGCGGTCGCGCGTCATCAACGCCATCGGCCTCATCTGCACGGGCGCCGTGCTGGTGGTCGTGGTCGCCACCAAGTTCAAGCAGGGCGCCTGGATCGCCATCCTGGCGATGTCCTTCCTTTTCCTCGTCATGAAGCTGATCCACAAGCATTACGACACCGTCACCCGGGAGTTGGAGGCACGCGCCGCCGAGGAGGGCGACGTCGTGCTGCCGAGCCGCAACCACGCGATCGTGCTGGTGTCCAACATCCACCTTCCCACCAAGCGGGCGTTGGCCTACGCCAGGGCAACCCGGCCGGACGTGCTCGAGGCGATCACCGTCAACGTCGATGACCACGAGGCCCACGAGCTGGTGCACAAGTGGGAGGAAAGCAGTGTCTCGGTGCCGCTGAAGGTCATTGCGTCGCCCTACCGCGAGATCACCCGGCCGATTCTCGGTTACGTCAAGCGCATCACCAAGGATTCGCCGCGCACCGTGGTCACGGTGTTCATCCCGGAATACGTCGTTGGGCACTGGTGGGAGCAGCTGCTGCACAACCAGAGTGCGCTCCGATTGAAGGGGCGGCTGCTGTTCGAACCGAACGTCATGGTCACTTCCGTTCCCTGGCAGTTGAATTCGTCGGAGCGGCTCAAGGGCATCGATGAGCAGTCGGCGCCGGGTGACGCGCGACGAGGGTTCCTCGATTGACCATCCTGACCTTGACCGTCGGCCCCCCGGCGAACGGTGGCAGCTGTGTGGCCCGGCACGACGGGCGCGTGGTCTTCGTCCGCTATGCCCTGCCCGGCGAGGTAGTCAATGCGCGCGTGACCGAGGAGCGGGGAAGCCATTGGCATGCCGAGGCCATCGAGATCGTCGAGGCGTCGCCCGACCGCATCGACCCGCTGTGCCCCATCGCCGGGGTCGACGGCTCGGGCTGTTGCGACCTGTCCTTCGCGACACCGGCCGCAGTGCGGCGCCTGAAGGGCGGCGTGGTGGCCAACCAGCTCGAACGCCTCGGCGGCCACCATTGGGAGGGTGAGGCCGAAGAGGTCGGGACGGCCGGCGCGACGGGGTGGCGCACCCGGGTGCGCTTGGACGTGGCCTCCGAAGGAGCGCTGGCGGGACGGCCCGGCTTCCATCGCTATCACAGCGGCGAACTGGTGACCGACCTGTCGTGCGCGCAGGTGCCCGACGGGATGTTGGCGGGTCTTGCGGAATCGACCTGGCCGCCTGGTGCCCAACTCCACGTCGTGCTCGACGACGGGGGAGCGCGGCACGTCGTCCGGTCGGGTCCGCGATCGGATCGCAAGGCCTCGACCCAGGTGGTCGAGGGCGCCTATGAGGCGGTTCAGCGCGTCGGCGACCGGACGTGGAGTGTTCCCGTCACCGCGTTCTGGCAGGCGCACCGCGACGCCGCACGCACCTACAGCGCACTGATCAAGGACTGGGCTCAGCTGGCACCGGGCATGACGGCGTGGGACTTGTACGGTGGCGCAGGGGTTTTCGCGGCGACGCTGGCCGAGTCGGTCGGTGAGACGGGTCACGTGCTCAGCGTCGACACCTCTCGCGGCTCCTCGCGGGCGGCCAGGGCTGCACTCGCCGACCTCGGCTGGGTGGACGTCCTGACCGAGTCGGTGCGCCGAGCGTTGACCACGCAGCGTCGGCGCGCCGACGTCGCGGTGCTCGATCCGCCGCGAACCGGCGCCGGCCGTGAGGTGATCGATCTGCTGGCTGCCGCCGAGGTGCCCCGAATCGTCCACATCGGTTGTGAGGCAGCGTCTTTCGCGCGCGACGTCGGTCTCTACCGCGGGCACGGGTATGCGGTGGAGGAGCTGCGGGTGTTCGACTCGTTTCCGCTGACCCATCACGTCGAGTGCGTCGCGGTGCTGTCGCGCGGCTAGGAGTCGGCCGTCATCGCGTCAGGCGAAGACGAAGTACCGCAGCCACAGGTACGGCGCGGCGACGCCGATGGTCAGCGCCGTGACGACCGCGCCCTTACGGGTGAACTCCCAGAAGCTGATCGGATGGCCCTCCCGTGCCGCGATGCCGAGCATCACCACGTTGGCACTCGCACCCACTGCCGTCAGGTTGCCGCCGAAGTCGGCGCCGATCGCCAACGCCCACCACAGGGCCTGGCTCTGCGCTGGATCGCTGATGTCGGCGACCAGATCGGCGACCACGGGACTCATGGTGGCCACGTAGGGGATGTTGTCGATGACGCCGGAGAGCAGCGCGGAGACGAAGAGGATCAACATCGTCGCGAACAGCGCATTGCCGCCGGTGAGGTCCGCGGCCAGCCGGGCCAGAGTCCCGATCGCGCCGGTCTTGACCAAGGCACCGACCAAGATGAACAACCCGACGAAGAACAACAACGTCTCCCATTCGACGCTGCCGAGGTAGTCCTCGCGGTCGACGCGGGAGATCAGGATCAGGATTCCGGCACCGAGTAGCGCCACCACCGACGGTTCGATGTGAATGATCGAGTGACCGATGAAGGCGGCGAACACACCCAGCAGCACTACGCCGGACTTCGCCAGCAGTCGGGGATCACGGATCGCCTCGCGCTCGTTCAACGCCATCACGTCGTCGACCCGTGCGGGGTCGACGGTGAAGGATCCGCGGAACAGGACCGGCAGGGTCACCACGAGGACGATGAGGGCGATGACGGATATCGGTGCCATGTGCACCAGGAAGTCGTTGAAGGACAGGCCCGCCCGGCTGGCGATGATGATGTTCGGGGGGTCGCCGACCAGCGTTGCCGCGCCGCCGATGTTGGAGGCGAAGACCTCCGCGATGAGGAACGGGGTGGGTTTGAGGCCGAGCCGGTCGCAGACCAGCAGCGTCACCGGGGCGATCAACAACACGGTGGTGACGTTGTCGAGCAACGCCGAGGCTATTGCGGTGATCAGGACCAGGAGCAGCATCACTCGCAGGGCCGAACCGCCTGCCCGCTTGGCCGCCCAGATCGCGGTGTATTCGAAGACACCCGTCTGGCGGAGCACGCCGACGATGATCATCATCCCGAACAGCAGGAAGATGACGTCCCAGTCGATCCCCGTCTCGTGCGAGTAGAAGACGTCCTCTGAGCCGACGATGCCGAGTATCACCACGATCGCCGCACCGCCGAGGGCGGCCTTGACCTTCGAGATCTTCTCGGTGGCGATGAGGACGTATGAAATCGCGAAGACTGCGACGGCGACCGTGGTCATGGACGGGTCCTCAGCCGAGAACTCGGTTCCGGGTTCAGCGCGGACCGAGCGCGACTTCGAGCAGCCGAGATGCAGTGATCACCCCGACCAATCGCTTCTTCTCCACGACCGCGACCAAGGGTGCACGCTCGTGCGCCATGACCGCAGCCACCTCGACGATGGTGTCGTCCGACTTCACGGTCGGCATGTCGGGTAGGGGTTTCGGCAGGATCGCGGCCACGCTCTTGTCGCCGATCGCGTCCGCGATGTGATCGGCCATGGACTCGCTCAACACGCCCGCCAGCGAGGGATCGTCCTGAACGTAGCTGGGTACCAACATCCGAACGACCTGCGAGGCCGGCAGGATGGCCATCGGCCGTCCCTCGTCGTCGGTGACCACCAAACCAGGAAGTCGCCGTTCCGCCATCAGTCGACCGGCGTCCAGCGCGTTGGACGTGGAGGCGACGACCGGAAATTCCTCGGCGATCTGATCTGCGCGCACGGGGAAACCCTACGTGGGTCGGCACGAGGGATCTCATGTCTTCTCCAAAGGCGGCGGCGGGACCTCGGACCGGGCATCGGCACCCTGACGCCCCGCGGGGAGGTTGTCAGGGGGTTCGATGCGCAGCATCCGCGCGACCGGGACGTCCGTGGACGAATGGAGCACTATCGACAACGCGATCGTCACCGCCACCAGATCGAACACCAATTCGCCATCCCTAATGCCGGCCTGCAACACCAGCAGCCCGTAGACCACCGAGGCAAACCCCTTGGGTCCGAACCAGGCAGCGGTGAGCCGCTCACTGCGCGGCAGCGAGGTGCGTAGCAGGGAGAGAAGCATCGCGGCGGGCCGCACGACCAGGATCGCCACGGCTGCGAGCAGCCACCCCTGCCATCCGAGGTGGGACAGCCGCTCCGGCGTGATGAGGGCACCGAACACGAGGAGTGCGGCGAACTTCGTCAGCTCTGCGAGGAGATCACCGAATGGTTCGAACCGTTCGGCCGTCACGTGGTCGAGGGTGGCCAGAACCGAACCGGCAGCGAAGGCGGCGAGGTAGGGGTTGGCGTGGGTGAGGTGGCAACCGGCGTACACGACGACCGCGATCGCCACCGGTCCCAGCGGTTGCAGTCGGGGCTCGGCGGTGAGGACATTCGTGCGCCAGGCCAACGCCACGACCGCGGCGACGACGGCTCCGAGGAGCAAGCCGAGGATCAGCTCCACCCCCACGGTGGCGACGTCGGAGTCCGCATGCTGGGCCGTGGCTAGGAAGATCAGCACGAAGGGCAGCGCCAAGCCGTCGTTGAGTCCGCTCTCGACGTTGAGAAGCCGACGCAACCGAAGCGGGATGTCGGACCGCCCGACGAGCGCGGCGGCGAACACCGGGTCGGTCGGAGACAGAATGGCGCCGATGAGGAAGGCCGTCGGCCAGTCGAGGCCAATGAGATAGTGCGCCGGGACGGCAATGCCGATCATCGTGAGCGGCATTCCAAGTCCGAGCGCTCGCCCGGACAGTGACCAATTCTCCTTCAATGCAGCAAGATTCGCGCGTTGGCCGTCCGTGAACAGCACCGTGAAGAGGGCGATGTCTGCGAGGAGCGACACGATCGAGTCGTCCGAGCTGATCGACACCAGGCCGAAGCCGCCCGGTCCGATCAGAGCCCCCGCCACGAGGAACAGCAGCGCGGTAGACAACACGGTCCTGGCGGCGACACCGGAAAGGGAGACGCTGATCAGCAGAACGACGCCAAAGGCGAGTACGAGCGCCACGTCAACTCCCGTCGTCAATCGTTCGAGTCGCGTGCTGCGACTGCCGACCAGACTTCCCGGCGCTCCGCCCGTAAAGATGCCGCAAAGGATCGGTCGAGGCAAACGGACGGTTTGCGGGTTCGCTCGGCGGATCTAGCTCAGTAGGCTCTGGCTGTGCCGAACCGAATGCTCGCGCTGGGCTCGTGGTCGGAGGCCAGGCGCTT
Organism: Mycolicibacterium sp. TUM20985; assembly: GCF_030295745.1. Classification (NCBI taxonomy): domain Bacteria; kingdom Bacillati; phylum Actinomycetota; class Actinomycetes; order Mycobacteriales; family Mycobacteriaceae; genus Mycobacterium; species Mycobacterium antarcticum. Next base: position 3,533,391 of record NZ_AP027291.1, on the reverse strand, counting down.
CTCCGAGATCCTCCGCAGGGAAACCGTCGGCGGCCTGCTGCTCCTGTTCGCCGCGAGCGCTGCGTTGGTCTGGGCGAATTCGCCCTGGTCGGCGGCCTACAAGACGGTTTCCGAGTTCGCGATCGGGCCGGAGGCACTGCACCTCAACCTGACGTTGGCGTCATGGGCCGCCGACGGTCTGCTTGCAATCTTCTTCTTCGTGGTGGGCGTGGAACTCAAGCGCGAATTCGTCGCCGGGGACCTGCGTGACCCCGCCAGGGCAGCCCTTCCGATTGCGGCCGCCATCGGGGGAATGGTCTTTCCGGCTGCGATCTTCATCACCATCAATCTCGTCGCCGGGCATCCCGACTACCTCGATGGGTGGGCGGTGCCGATCGCCACGGACATTGCGTTCGCGCTAGCCGTGCTCGCGGTGCTCGCCACGCATCTGCCGACCGCCCTGCGAACGTTCCTGCTGACGCTCGCGGTGGTCGACGACCTCCTGGCGATCATCGTCATCGCCGTGTTCTTCACCGACCACCTCGCACTGGGGCCGCTCGCCCTGGCGCTACTGCCCTTCGGGTTGTTCGTGCTGGCGGTGCAACGCGGGGTGACGCGCTGGTGGGTCCTACTACCTCTGGCGGGCGCGACCTGGGCGCTCGTCCACGCTAGCGGGATACATGCCACGGTCGCCGGGGTGCTCATGGGCTTCGCGATTCCGGTGCTGGGACGGCACGCGTCGGCGGAGACCTTCGAACACCTGCTGCGCCCGGTGTCGGCAGGTTTCGCGGTGCCCGTGTTCGCCTTCTTCGCGGCGGGCGTGACGGTGGGGGGATGGACCGGCCTTGGCGACGCCCTCTCCCATCCGGTCACCCTCGGTGTCATGGCGGGATTGGTGATCGGCAAACCACTCGGCGTGTGGTTGACGGCGTACCTGCTGGCCAAGTTCACTCACGCCGAGCTGGACGACGACCTGGCCTGGCGTGACGTGCTGGGGGTTGCTCTGCTCGCGGGGATCGGCTTCACGGTGTCGCTCCTCATCGGCGAGCTGGCCTTTGGTTACGGGACCGTGACGAGTGACGACGTCAAGATCGGCGTCCTCGTCGGATCGGTGTTGGCCGGGGCGTTGGCGGCCGTCGTTCTGGTCAGCCGCAATGCCACCTACCGCCGCATCTACGAGCGCGAGACCCTCGACGCCGACGCCGACGGTGTGCCCGACGTCTACGAGGCTTGACCGGCCGCCCGAGGCGTCCGTGCGTAAACTGACGGGATGCTTTCCGAGATCCGCGGTCCCGCCGATCTACAGCACCTGACGCAGTCGCAGATGGACGAGCTCGCCGCCGAGATCCGCGATTTCCTGATTCACAAGGTAGCTGCCACCGGCGGACATCTAGGCCCCAACCTGGGCGTCGTCGAGCTGACGCTGGCCCTGCACCGGGTCTTCGATTCGCCGCACGATCCCATCGTCTTCGACACCGGCCACCAGGCGTACGTGCACAAGATGCTGACGGGCCGCTGCGCGGACTTCGACAACCTCCGCAAGAAGGGCGGCCTGTCGGGCTACCCGTCGCGCAGGGAGAGCGAGCACGACTGGGTCGAGTCGAGCCACGCGAGCACCGCGCTGTCCTATGCCGACGGCCTCGCGAAGGCGTTCGAGCTCTCGGGCCACCGCAACCGGCACGTCGTGGCCGTGGTCGGTGACGGCGCGCTCACGGGCGGCATGTGCTGGGAGGCCCTGAACAACATCGCGGCGTCGCGCCGGCCGGTGATCATCGTCGTCAACGACAACGGACGCAGCTACGCGCCGACGATCGGCGGCTTCGCGGACCATCTCGCGGCGCTGCGCCTGCAGCCCGCCTACGAGCGCTTTCTCGAGGGCGGCCGCAAGGCCGTGCGCGGGGTACCCCTCATCGGCGAGCTCTGTTACCAGTGCATGCACAGCGTCAAGGTCGGCATCAAGGACGCGTTGTCGCCGCAGGTCATGTTCACCGACCTCGGGTTGAAGTACGTCGGGCCCATCGACGGCCACGACGAGCATGCCGTCGAGGCGGCGCTGCGCCACGCCCGCGGCTTCAACGCTCCAGTGATCGTGCACGTGGCCACGCGCAAGGGCATGGGCTACGGACCTGCCGAGTCCGACGAGGCCGAGCAGATGCACTCCACCGGCATCATCGACCCTCAGACGGGGCTGGCGACGTCGGTCGCCGCACCCGGCTGGACCTCGGTCTTCTCCGACGAGCTGATCAAGCGGGCCGCCAAGCGTCGCGACGTCGTCGCCATCACCGCGGCGATGCCGGGACCGACTGGGCTGAGCGCCTTCCGCAAACGCTTCCCGGACCGCTTCTTCGACGTCGGCATCGCCGAACAGCATGCGATGACCTCGGCCGCCGGGCTCGCCATGGGCGGTATGCATCCGGTCGTGGCGATCTACTCCACGTTCCTGAACCGGGCGTTCGACCAGATGATGATGGACGTTGCGCTGCACCAACTTCCGGTCACGATCGTGCTCGACCGGGCCGGTGTGACCGGGCCAGACGGAGCCAGCCACAACGGGGTCTGGGACATGTCGATACTCGGCGTCGTGCCCGGGATGCGGGTCGCCGCCCCGCGGGACGCCGCGCGGCTGCGCGAGGAACTCGGTGAGGCGCTCGAGGTGAAGGACGGACCGACCGCGATCCGCTTCCCCAAGGGTGACGTCGGCGAGGACATCACGGCGCTCGAACGGCGGGAAGGGGTCGACATCCTCGCGGTGCCCACCGACGACATGACAGAGGACGTCCTGCTGGTCGCGGTCGGCCCGTTCGCATCGATGGCACTGTCGGTGGCCGAACGCCTGCGCAACCAAGGCATCGGAGTCACGGTCGTCGATCCCCGCTGGGTGCTGCCGGTGCCCGCGACGCTCGGCCCGTTGGCATCAGCGCACAAGCTCGTCGTCACGGTCGAGGATCATGGCCTGCACGGTGGCATCGGTTCGTCGGTGTCGGCGGCGCTGCGTCATGCCGAGATCGACGTGCCGTGCCGCGACGTCGGTGTGCCGCAGGAGTTCCAGGAGCATGCGTCGCGCAGCGAGGTGCTCGCCGCGGTGGGACTGACCGAGCAGAACGTCGCCCGTCAAATCACGGGTTGGATTGCCGCCCTTGGTAGTTCGCTCGCGGAGGCGCAGGTCAGCGACCAGTTCGACTAACGACCGACGAACTAGTCCTCGGTCGGCGCCTCGGCGGGGGTCAGCGACTCCGTCAGGACCGGCACCGTCAACTCCCGCTGCCAGGGGCGGGCGCCCGCCTCCGCGAGGAAAGCGTCGACGACCGCGGTGACGTCGGGCACCGGTTGCCAGTCCCACACCAGCCGCCGCACCAGCTCGGGTGTCAGCAGGTTCTCGGTCGGCACCGAAACCCGTTGCGACAGTTCGTTGAGACCGGCGCGGACGGCCTCGAGCCGTTCAGCTGCCTCGGGCTTGCGTCGACTCCAACGCACGGCGGGCGGTGGTCCGGTCAGCGGCTCCGAGGCACTCGGTAGGTCCTCGCCGGCGCGGGCGCGCGCCAGGGCGTCGAGCCAGACGGCAGCACTCCGGCGCTGACGTGACCCGCCGAACACCGGCAACCGCAGCAGCTTGTCGACGGAGTCGGGGTCCGCGGTGGCGGCGTTGATGATCGCTGCGTCGGGCAGGATGCGCCCCGGTGCGATGTCGCGTTGCTGCGCGATCTGGTCGCGGGTCGTCCAGAGTTCGCGGACGGCGGCCAGCGTCCGTGGACTCTTCACCTTGTGGATGCCCGAGGTCCGGCGCCAGCGATCTCGCCGCGTCGGCGAGGCGATGTATGTTCGCAGGTGCTCGAATTCCTCTGCGGCCCAACGGGTCTTGCCTTGCGCCTTGAGTTCGTCGGCGATCGCCGTGCGCAATTCGAGCAGCACTTCCACGTCGAGGGCGGCGTAGTTGAGCCAGTCTTCGGGCAGCGGCCGTTTGGACCAGTCCGCCGCGCCGTGGCCCTTCATCAACTGCAAGCCCAGCAGGCGTTGCACCATCGCCGCCAGGTTCACCCGGTCGAACCCGGCAAGTCGGCCGGCCAGCTCGGTGTCGTACAGCTGAGGCGGCACCATGCCCAGTTCGGCCAGGCACGGCAGGTCCTGGTCGGCGGCGTGCAGAATCCACTCGTCGGTGTCGAGCACGTCGGCCAGTGGCGCCATCACCATCGCGGCGTCCTCACCGTGGTTCACGGGGTCGACGAGGACGGTGCCCGCGCCCGCACGCCGGATCTGAATCAGGTAGGCGCGGTTGGAGTACCGAAAGCCCGACGCCCGCTCGGCATCGATGGCGAAGGGGCCGTGTCCCGACACCAGGAGTTCGGCGGCAGCGAGGATTTGGTCGGAGGTGACGGCCAGCTCGGGCACCCCGTCGGCGGGGGCGAGGAGCGGGGTGGTCACCGGTTCGGCGGGGTCGCCCGTCTCCTCGGAATCGTGCTCACCGGCTGCCTCGTCGGGCGCGGCGTCATCGCCGTCGGTCGATGTCACGCGCGCGTGCGGGCGCCGAGGTCGGTGACCCCGTCGGGGGGTAGGCCTGCGGCGTGTTCGAGCACCTCGCAGAACGCCCGTACGTGCGGTCCCAGGTCTAGGGTCGTCGCGGTCCACGACGCGCGCAGTTCCAGCTGATGGGCCCGCGGTGGGCCGGAGATGTCGCCGTAGCGCACCGAGGTCGTGGCCGTCACCGTGCCGCCGAGTGCGGTGAAGTGATCCTCGTGGGACGCCAACGCTTCGACCAGCCAGCTCCATGCCACCTCGGGGAGCAGGGGGTCGACGGCTTCGCTGGAGTCGAGGTCGGCCTGGATGTAGGCCACCAGGCGCATGGTGCCGTCCCAGGCCTCGGCGCCCTCGGGGTCGTGCAGCAGGATCAGCCGACCGAACGCGTCGCCATCGGAGCGTTCGGGGACGATCGCCGTCTCGGGGTGCCGAACCTCCGCGCCGAGCGCATAGCTGTAGGGCGCCAACCGCTGGGGTGGGCGGATCGGGCCGAGCTCTATCTCGGGCCGGACGGTGGTGGCGTTCATCGCCTCCACCGCTTCCCGGAATTGAGCCGGCTCGACGGTGGTCACGAGGTTTGACGCTAGCGGATTCGGACATGTGGCAGCGAAGGCGCGCCGTAGCGTTCCTGCATGGCAGCATGGGTGCTGATGAGTACCCGTCGCGACCTGCCCGAGTCGCCGTATCTGACCGCCGTTGCAGGCCGGAAGCCCACCCGAGTGCCGGTGTGGTTCATGCGGCAGGCCGGCCGGTCACTGCCCGAGTACCGCGCGTTGCGGGCGAAGACCACGATGATGCAAGCCTGCTTCGACGCCGAGCTGATCACCGAGATCACCCTGCAGCCGGTACGCAGGCACGGCGTCGACGCGGCCATTCTCTTCTCCGACATCGTCGTCCCGCTGAAGGCCTCGGGGATCGACCTGGACATCGTGCCCGACGTGGGGCCGGTCATCGCGCAGCCGATCCGGACCGCGGCCGACGTCGCCGCGCTGAAGCCGCTAGACCGGTCGAAGGTGGCGCCCGTCGCCGAGGCGATAGCCATGCTGGTGGGGGCGCTGGGCCAGGTGCCGCTGATTGGCTTCGCGGGTGCGCCGTTCACCCTGGCGTCCTATCTGGTCGAGGGCGGACCCAGCCGCAACCACGAACGCACCAAGGCCATGATGTTGGGGGAGTCCGACGTCTGGCACGAGTTGATGACCGTTCTCACCGACATCACGATCGGCTTCCTGCGCGCTCAGCTCGACGCAGGCGTAGATGCGATCCAGCTGTTCGACTCCTGGGCGGGGACCTTGTCCCTGGCCGACTACCGCACCTATGTACTGCCGCACAGCGCGCGGGTGTTCGAGGCGCTCGCCGCCGAGGGCGTGCCCATGACGCACTTCGGGGTGGGTACCGCCGAACTGCTCGGCGCCATGTCGGAGGCGGTGTCGGTGGGTGCCAAGCCGGTCGTCGGAGTGGACTGGCGGACCTCGCTCACCGACGCCGCCGCGAGGGTGCGCCCGGGGGTAGCGCTGCAGGGAAACCTCGACCCGGTGGTGCTGCTGGCAGGCTGGCCGGTGGTGGAGCGGGCGGTGCGCAGCGTCGTCGACGACGGACGCCGAGCGGTCGATGCGGGCGCGACCGGCCACGTGTTCAACCTGGGCCACGGGGTGCTGCCTCCGACGGACCCGGGCATCGTCACCGAGGCAGTAGCTCTGGTGCACTCGTTGTGAGTTCGACCCGCACTCCGGTGTATTGCGTTGTGGGCGGCGGTATTTCGGGACTCGTTGCCGCCTACCGGTTGCGCATCGCCGCCGGACCCGATGCCGCGATCACGGTGTTCGACCCCGCCGACCGGCTGGGTGGCTCGTTGCGCACCGAGCGCATCGGCGGTCAATCGGTGGACGTCGGTGCCGAGGCGTTCATCGCACGGCGCCCCGAGGTGACGGCGCTACTGGCCGAGTTGGGTCTGGCCAACCGCCAGATCGGCACGACGGGTGTGCGTCCCCTGATCTACAGCGAGGGCCGCCTGCATCCGATGCCGCAGGGCACTTTGCAGGGCATTCCCGCGCAGGCATCGTCGGTTGCGGGGCTGGTCGACGAGGCGACGGTCGCGTGGATCGCCGACGAGCGATCGAGACCCTTCTCGTGGCGCATCGGCGCCGAGCCCACGGTGGCCGAGCTGATCGGGGATCGCTTCGGTGCGCAGGTGGTGGCGCGATCGGTGGATCCGCTGCTGGCGGGCGTCTATGCCGGATCGTCGGCCACCATCGGACTGCGTTCGGCCGTACCGACTTTGGCGGCGGCGCTGGACCGTGGCGCGCGCAACCTCACCGACGCCGTGCGCGAGGCGCTGCCGCCGCCTGTGGGCGGTTCGGTGTTCGGCGCCGTCGACGGCGGTTACGCGGTGCTCCTCGAAGCCTTGATCGGCCGGGCCCGGTTCCACTGGGCTCAGGTCGCCGTCGAGCGGGTCGACCGCGATGGCGCCGGGTGGACCCTGGTCGACGACGAGGGCGGTCACTCGCGCGCCGACGGGGTGGTGCTGGCCGTTCCGGCGCCCCGGCTGCCACGGCTGGTGGACGGCGTCGCGCCGCGGTCGGCGACTGCGGCCCGCCGCATCCAGGTCGCCTCGTCGTCGCTGGTGGTGCTGGCGCTGCCCGGGGGAACTCCGCTGCCCGAGCAGTCGGGCGTGCTGGCGGCGTCCGGTGAACGGCTGAACTCCAAGGCGATGACGCTCACGTCGCGCAAGTGGGGCAGACGGGGCAACGTCGAACTGGTGCGGTTGTCATTCGGCCGGTTCGGCGACACGATGGCCCGCAGCGTCGGTGACGACGACTTGCTGGCCTGGGCGTCGGAGGACCTCGCCACGGTGTTCGGCATCGACTGCGAACCCGTGGACTGCCGTGTTCAGCGGTGGATCGACGCGCTGCCGCAGTACGCGCCGGGGCATGCCGGCGTGATCGCCGAGTTGCGGGCCGGCCTGCCTCCGGGGTTGGCCGTGGCCGGCGGTTACCTCGACGGCGTCGGCGTGCCCGCCTGTGTGGCGTCCGGCACCATGGCGGCGGCCGCGCTGACCACGTCGGACGTGGCACGATGAGGGTATGGCCAAGCTCGACTACGACAAGCTGAACTCGACGATCAGATACATGATGATCTCGGTCTTCGCCGTGCAACCCGACACCCTGGGCGAGGATCGCGCCGAGGTGATCGACGAGACCGCCACCTTCTTCAAGCAGCAGGAGGAAGGCGACGTCGTGGTCCGCGGGCTGTATGACGTGGCGGGCTTCCGCGCCGACGCCGACTTCATGATCTGGACGCACGCCGAGCGCGTCGAGGATCTGCAGGCCACGTACCGGGCGTTCCGCCGCACCAGCCTGGGCGTGGTCAGTGACCCGGTGTGGAGCGTGGTGGCACTCCACCGTCCTGCGGAGTTCAACAAGAGTCACGTCCCAGCGTTCATCGCCGGCGAGGACCCCGGCGACTACGTCTGCGTGTATCCCTTCGTCCGTTCGTTGGACTGGTATCTGCTGCCCGACGACGAGCGCCGCAAGATGCTGGTCGAGCACGGCATGGCAGGCCGGGAATACCCGGACGTGCGCGCCAACACCGTGCCTGCGTTCGCGCTCGGCGACTACGAGTGGATCCTGGCATTCGAGGGCCCCGACCTCGGTCGCATCGTGGAGCTCATGTGGAAGCTGCGCTATACGGATGCCCGGCGGCACGTGCGCGAGGAGACGCCGTTCTTCACCGGACCGCGGGTAGCTGTCGAGGAACTCGTCGCACGCCTTCCGTGACGCCGGGCTCGAATATTTGCTGGTTTCGGGGCGGCGGTAGGCGAGTCACGTCATTGTCGGCTGGTTAAGAAAACGGTCGATCCCGTTTCGTACCCTTTCCCCGATTGCTAACATCGCCCGATGGGGAAGAATTGGTGGGTGGTGGCTACCGCCACCGTCGTCGCCGTGGCATTCTCCGCGTGGTTCATCGCCGGGTGGGGTGGGGACCCGACCTTGGACATCGTGACCAACCTCGGCTGTGTGGTCCTGGGGGCTTTCGCCACGGTCTGCGCGGGCCTCGCGGCACGCGGCGCCACCGGTCGCAGGCGCCTCACCTGGGGCTGCATCGGCATCGGTCTGGCGGGGTGGCTCCTCGGTTCGCTCGTGTGGGGTTACCTCGAACTCGTCGCGGACGATCCGCCGTTCCCATCCCTGGCGGACGTCGGCTACCTGATGTTCCCGGTCGGCGTCTGCGTCGGATTGGCCGTGTATCCCGTCGGCCACGCCGGACACTCCCGCGCCCGGATGTTGCTGGACGGTCTGATCTCCGCCACCGCCATGTTCCAGATCTCCTGGGTGGTGGTGCTTCGGGACGTCTACGCGGCGGGCGGAACCACCGCGTTCGCCTTCGGGCTGTCGCTCGCGTACCCGATCGCCGACGTCATCGTGATCACGATGGCAGTGCTGGTGCTCGCGCGGGCCCGCTCCGGACAGCGCCGGACGCTGACCGTGCTGACCCTCGGCGTGATCGTCATGGCGCTCGCGGACAGCCTGTTCGTCTACCTGTCGGCGCGTGACCTCTACGAGGAGCAGATCGGCCGCGTCGTCGACATCGGCTATCTCGTGGGACTTCTGGCGATTGGTGCGGCGGCGCTCTGCGCGATCGGAGAACCCGTGACCGAGTCGTCGACGGTCCGCGTGCCACCGCGATGGGCCACCTACCTGCCGTACGCGCCGATCGCGATCGCCGGTGTGGTCTGCGCACCGACGAACCTTCGGCAACCGGAAATGGCCGCGCTCTTCTTCTCGACGATCGTGCTCGTCGTGGCCGTGCTGTTGCGGCAGTTCTTCGTCGTCGCGGAGAACCGCCGACTCCTCGTCGTCGTCGCCGAACAGGCCATGCGCGACCCTCTGACCGGGTTGGCGAATCGGGCGTTGTTCAACGACCGCCTTTCGCACGCCATGCAGTTTCACGTCCGGGAGGGCCGAGCGGTCGCCGTGCTCTCGCTGGATCTGGACGACTTCAAGCTGGTCAACGACAACCTCGGGCATCCCGCCGGGGACCAGCTGCTGGTGCTCGTCGCCGAACGAATCGTGGGATGCGTCCGCACCGGCGACACCGTCGCGCGGGTGGGCGGTGACGAGTTCGCCGTGCTGCTAGAGGGCAAGATCGAACAGTCCCGGCGGGTAGCGCACAGGTTGATGGCGTCCTTCGACGAGCTGTTCCTCATCGACGGACACGATCTGTTGCTCCGGCCCAGTATCGGCCTCGCGGTCGCCGACGACACGGAGATCTCGGCCTCAGCGCTGTTGAAGCACGCCGACGTGGCGATGTATTCCGCGAAGCGCTCGCGCACGGGTGGGGTCCACACCTTCGATCCCGAGATGCACCTGGTCCCACACGGCGACACCGAATGGGTCGGTGCGGGCAACACCGGCACGAGCACCGTGAGGCTCCTGGGCCAACTCCGCCACGCGATCGACCATGCCGAACTAAGCCTTCTCTATCAGCCCAAGTTCGCGCTCCGCGACGGCGCATTCGTCGGCGCCGAAGCGCTGGTCCGCTGGCCGCACCCGGAGTGCGGGCTGCTCGCGCCGGATCAGTTCTTGCCACTGGTCCGCGAACACGGGCTGATGAAGTCGTTGACCGACCTCGTGATGGCGCGGGCCCTCGACGATACGGTCGGCTGGCAGGCCGACGGCTTCCGAGTCCCCGTGGCCGTCAACATGTTCGCGCCGTCGCTTTGCGACCTGACCTTGCCGGACCGCACCCTGCGCTTACTCGACGAGCATGGGCTCAGTCCGGACCTACTGACGATCGAGATCACCGAAGACCTCTTGCTGGACAACGTCGAACGCACGCGGCAGGTGCTCGACTCCCTGCGGGCGTCCGGAATACGGGTCGCCATCGACGATTTCGGCAGTGGGTACTCGGCGCTGGGGTACCTGTGCAAACTGCCGATCGACGAGGTGAAGCTCGACCGGCAGTTCATCGCACCGATCGTGGTCGACCCGAGAGCAGCGGCCGTCGTCCGCTCAGTGGTGAATCTGGGACACCAGTTGGGTATGACGATCGTCGCCGAAGGCGTGGAGAACGAAGCGACGACGACGATGCTCCGCGACTACGGATGCGACGTGGCGCAGGGCTTCTACTTCAGCCACCCGCTCACCGCCGACGGGCTTCGTGAAATGCTCCGCAGGCCTACGTTGCGGGCACCAGTGTCAGCGAGATCGAGTTGATGCAGTAGCGCTGATCCGTCGGCGTGGGGTAGCCCTCGCCCTCGAAGACGTGACCGAGGTGACTGTGGCAGTTGGCGCACAACACCTCGACGCGGTGCATGCCACCCGAGTCGTCGGTCTTGAGGATCACGGCATCGGAGTCGGCCGGGTCGAAGAAAGATGGCCAGCCGCAATGGGATTCGAACTTCTCGGTACTCCGGAACAGTTCGGCTCCGCACGCGCGGCACTGGTAGATGCCTTCGGTCTTCGTGTCGGTGTACTCACCGACGAACGGACGCTCGGTGCCTGCCTGACGCAGCACCGCGAACTCTTGCGGCGTCAACTTCTGGCGCCACTCGTCGTTGGTCAGCTGAACTTTCGGAGCGGTCATACCTCAACGCTAGCGCGGCGGAGACCCTTCGTCATCCATGGCGGGTCGATGCCCTCGTCGAGGCGTCCGTCCGCCTTCGCATCCAGAAAGCGGAAGTACAGCACGCAGAATACGACTACGAGCATCAGCGACCACCCATAGGTGATCTTCATGTACTCGAAGTAGCGACCGGTCGTCAGCCAGTGGCTCAACAGCCAGCGGTCCATCGTCATGAATCCGTAGATCGCCAACCAGGCCGGCCAATTGCGGATGACGGAGTTTGGCAGCACCACCGACATCAGGAACGGGAACAGCATCATCGAGTAGTAGCCCTGGCCCAGTGAGGTCACCAGGAACGTCGCGATAAGCAGCACGCCCGACGACGTCACCATCCAGAACAGCGGGTCGCGGGTGCGGTAGTAGCGGTACAGCAGCCACAGGCTGGCGATCGCCAGCGCCAGGAAGCCGACCCGCAGCAGCAGGATCAGCCAGGTCGGCAGCCCGTAGTAGACGCCGTTGCCCTGGATGGAGCTGTTGAAGTAATCCCGGACGGAGAAGATGTAGGGCACCGTGTTGCGCACGAAACCCATGGGATCGCTGACCAACGGCCATGCCGCGGCGTTGAACAGCAGTGGGACACCGAAGGCGGGGATCAGGGCTCGCCACTGCCGGTTCAACAGCGGGAGCAGCAACAGCGGAGCGAGGGACGGCTTGACCACCAGCGTCAGGCCGACTGCGATGCCCGCCAGCCACTCGTGGTTGACCTTGCCGTCCAGGAGCCAGCGCAGAAACAACACCTCGCACAGCAGGATGCAGCCGTTGATGTTGGTGAAGACGAGCGTGTTGGTGACGCTCTCGGTGCAGAACATCGCGAGGAGCAGTGCGGGCGCGGCGACCGACGCCAGGGTGAAGTGGAACAGCCGCAGCAGGAAGTAGGCGGCCAGCAGAATCGCGATGGTGTTGAAGGTGATGAACCAGTACCGGGAGGCATCGACGGGCAGATAGCCGAACGGCGCGAGGAGCAGCGTTCCGCCGGGCGGATACAGGTAGTGCGGATCCACCTGGTCGAAGTGTTCGTTGTAGATGTCGAGGCCGAGTTTGAAGTTGACGACCGCCCGGTAGACCGGTCCGAAGTCGTCGGTGATGTAGCCATTGGTCGCCAGCACGTAGCTGCGATGGATGATCGACATGATCGCCACGGGCCAGAGCACCGAGCGCAAGACGGTCGCCGCAGTCGGCGCGGAGGTGCGGGGCCGGAAGGCGCGAAACAGGGTGTCAGGTACCGCCACCAGCGCACCGTACACCGGACGTCATGGGCGGCAAGTTAGGCGGGGCAGTACGTGTCGGTCTCGGGTACCTTGCCCGTGCTCAGGTAGGACAGCACGGGCGGGATCGCGCACGGCGAGTAGATGCTGGCGCCGTGGCCGACGCCCTGCCACATCACGCGCCGGTTCGCGGCACCGGAGTTGATGATGGTCGCCGCCACGGCGGCCACGCCCTCGTTGCCGACGATCGGGTCGTTCTGGACGCCGAGCAGCAGCACGGGAACCTTCAGGTTCTGCGGGTCGGGTGGTGTCGATCCGCTAGGCCAGGCGAGGCAGTTCACCAGGTCGAGGGCGCCGACGGTGCCGAACTCGGGGTAGAGCTTTCCCCACTGGACGACGAGTTCGCGCACCCGGTCGGGTGTCGGCCGGTTGAGCGCATCGCTGCAGGTGTTGACGAACTGACCGTCCGTCTCGCGCAATGTCTCCGCTTCGGTGACGAGGGCGAGGAGCTGGGTGACGTCACCGCCGCGGGCGGCCGCCAGCGTGCTCGCCAAGGCGGCGGTCGAACTCACGAAGTCGCCTCGGGGGAACGCCAGCGCGGTGGTGATGGCATCTGCGAGGGCCGCTACCGAGAGGCCACCCGGACCGGTGCCCTGTCGGGCGCTGGTCAGCATGGCGTTGATCGCGCCGCGCGGATCGGGCCCGAGCGCGCAGTTCGAGGCGACGCACTGCGTGGCGAAGGCAGCCAACGCGGCTTGCTGGCCCTTGACCTTCTGTTCGGCTCGCGCCTCGGCGGAAATGCCGAGCGGCAGGGGTGAGTCGAGCACGAGGCGGGAGACCTTGTTCGGGTGCGCGCCGGCGTACGCCAGCGCGACCTGAGCGCCGTTGCCGACACCGAGCAGGGCGATCGTCGGGGACTCCCACGTGCTGCGCAACCGTTCGATGTCCTCGGCGGCGTGCGCGTTGTCGTAGGAGGAGTCGCCGGGAGCGATGCTGTCGGTGCAGCTGGTCGTTGCCGTCTGGACGATGGCGCTGAGGTTGGCGACCGGGTCGTCACCGGATTCGAACTGGGCCTGGTCGAGCATCTCCTGGCGGCTGAACAGGTCACGGCAGTCCAGGTCGCTCGACGTTCCCATGCCGCGACGGTCGACGGCGACCACCGGGTTTGTCTTGAGCACGTCGGCGCCACCGCGGGAGAGCCACACCGGCAGCTGGGCGGAGGACGGCAGGTCCGTTCCCGTCGTCATCACCAGGGGGCCGGCGTCCGCGGGCGTGGCGACGGACTTCGCGCGGATCACGCCGATGCTGATGGTTCCCGTGGCGCCATTGATCGAGTCGAGGTCGGCGTCGTAGCTGGCGCAATCGAGGGTCACGCCGGGGACGGCGGTGACGGTGGCCTCGCTGAATACCCGAGCCGTGCAGTCCCGCCACTGCAGGTCGTTCTTAGGCGCTTCGATGGGTGGTGGTCCCGAGGCGACGGGTGTGGATTCCGGCGCGCCCTGCGGCCCGGCGCCCGTATCCGTGGCGAAACGGGGGTTGGCGGCGAGGCCCGGCGCGCAGCCGGCGAGCACGACAGCCGCGAGGACGGGCAGACAGAAGGCCCTGAGCAGCTGGGGATGCCGACGCATGGTCACCACATTAGCGATCACCCGCGGGGTCACTCGTCCTTGACGTAGCGCGTGTAGAGGTAGCCCTCGTCGTCGCTCAGCAGGTGGCTTCGCCGCATGCGGGTATGGGCCTCGCCCGAACCGGTGGAGATGCGGCGGGCGGACCCGCCGACGAGCATCGGGGCGATCGTGACGCAGAGCTCGTCGAGGAGGCCGTCTTCGAGGAGCAGGTTGATCAGGGACGGTCCGCCTTCGGAGAGGACCCGCAGCAGCCCCCGTTCGGCGAGGAGCCTCAGCACCACCGCGAGGTCGACGCTATCGGTCTGGTCGCCGGAGGCATCGAGGACCTCCGCGACCGAGCCGAAGCGTCTGCGGGCCTCCGCGACGGAATCCCGGGAGGTCATGATCAGCGGCGGGATCTCGGTGCGGGTGAAGATCTTGGCGTCGTGTTCGAAATCGGCGCTGTGGGTGACCACGGCGATCGGCGGCAGCTCGGCCTGTCCGCGGCGTTGCCGTTCCTGGCGTTCGACGGCGGACATCTTCGCGCCGGAATAGTTCTCGATGCGCACGGTGGACGCCCCGACCAGAACGACGTCGGCCTCTTGGCGCATGCGGGCGAACAGGATTCGGTCGCAGGCGCCGGCCAGACCGCCGGACCTGCCGTCATCGGTGGCGGCGCCGTCCAGGCTCGCGATCATGTTGGCCCGCACCCAGCAGCGGTCGAGCTGATCGGGATAGGAGTAGAACGCGGCCAGCCGCGCGTCGTCGGTGTCGAACCGGTCGCCTAACGGGCCCAGCTCTGTGAGCTCTGTCGCAGCGAGGGGATCGGACACGTTGACCATTGCAGCACGTCGATACAGTGCCTTCATGTCTGGGGCCAGCGGTGCAGTGCATCTGACCGATCGGCATCCGAGCGTGACGCCCGAGCGGCTGATCGCGGGATTGGTGCCGCCACCCACCTTCGCCGAGGTCAGCTTCGACACCTACCGACCCGACCCGAGCGAACCGTCGCAAACCGCTGCCGTCCAGGCGTGCCAGGCGTTCTGCGACCAGGCCGTGCAGCAGAGGGCGGGCAAGAAGAAGCTGTTCGGCAGGCGTGAGGTGTTACCCGGTGTGGGGGTGTATCTCGACGGTGGCTTCGGCGTCGGCAAGACGCACCTCCTGGCGTCGAGCTACTACGCGCTGGCTGCGGCCGACGCAGGCCCCACCGCCTTCGCGACGTTCGGTGAGCTGACCCAGCTGGCCGGTGTGTTCGGTTTCGTCGAGTGCATCGAGCTGCTGTCGGATTACGTGGTGGTGTGCATCGACGAGTTCGAGCTCGACGACCCGGGCAACACGACCCTGATCTCGCGGCTGCTGTCGGCTCTGGTGGAGCGGGGTGTGTCCATTGCGGCGACCTCGAACACCCTGCCCGAACAGCTCGGCGAGGGCCGCTTTGCGGCACAGGACTTTCTGCGTGAAATCAACACGCTGGCAAGCATTTTCACCACCGTGCGGATCGAGGGGCCGGACTATCGTCATCGTGATCTGCCCCCGGCGCCGGTGCCGCCGTCGGATGCCGAGGTACGGGCCGAGGCTGCCGATGTGGCGGGTGCGACGCTCGACGATTTCGACGCGCTGTGCGCACACCTGGCGACCATGCATCCGTCGAGGTATCACGCGCTGATCGAGGGTATCACCGAGGTCTTCATCACCGGCGTGCATCCGCTCGACGATCAAAGTGTGGCACTGCGGCTGGTGTCGCTGACCGACCGCCTGTACGACGCAGGCATACCGGTGGTGGCCTCGGGCACCAAGCTGGACACCGTGTTCAGCGAGGAGATGCTGGCGGGCGGGTTCCGCAAGAAGTACCTTCGCGCGACGTCGCGATTGCTGGCCCTGACCGCCGCTGGCGGACACTGAGTCGCTACGACGGGCGCACCATCACGTAGTCGTTCTCGATGTGTCCGCCGAGCCGGAACGTCTTGGTGCCGCTGGTGGTGAACCCCTCTTTGGCGTAGAAGCGCTGGGCACGTCGGTTCTCCTGATTGACGCCCAGCCACACGCAGGCCGCCCCGAGTGCGCGGGACGCGTCGAGTGCCGCGGCCATCATGGCGGCCGCCACGCCTGCCCCGTGTGCGTCGGGCATCAGGTACATCTTGGACAGTTCGACCGCGGGACGCATCGGCACCGCCCGTTGCACGTCGGCGTCGTCGGCGACGCCCCGAATCAGCATGGCGTAGCCCAGGATTGGACCGTCGCGCGCTGTCAGCACCACCCGGTCGGGATCGGCGAGGTACTCGCGAAAGCGGATCTCCGACAGATTCTCGGCGATGAACGCGGCGACGTCTGCGGGCGCTACCGACGGGGGACAGGCCAGCGGGAAGGTGCGGGCGGCGATGGTGGCGAGTTCGGGAAGGTCGGCTTCGACGGCCGTGGTCACCGAGACGGGCATGCAGGTGTCAGTACAGGTTCCACTGAGCGAGGTGGGTACCGGTGACCTTGTCGAGGAGCACGACATTGGTGACGAGGTCGCGGTAGACGTCCCAGTACACGCCGCCGCTGACCGTCGAACCCGGAGGTGCGTTCTGCAGAACGGCGCGAAGGTCGTCGGGTGCGTCGGTGTTTCGCACCTTGTAGGCGTCGGCGATGGGGGTCACCCCGTTGAAGTCGAAGACGATCGAAGTAATGAACGGATTGGGCGCCTTGATGACGTGGACGGTCACGTTCGCGCGGTAGACCTGATAGCGCGGGCCGCGTGGGGGATAGCCGAATCCCGGTGGCACGTCGACCAGATCCACGCTGGTGACCGCGACGTCGGCCACGATGCTCATGTAATCGACGTGCAACACCTCACCCAGCCTGCCGATCGGCGACACCGCGGACGCCCTCGGGGCGGGTGCGGCCAGGACCCCCGCCAGCACCGCGATTCCGGCAACGACCATCACGAACCAGCGACGCATGCCTCGCATGATCGCACACCACAGGTTGCCGAGGGGACGATCGAGGGTCAGGACGCCCAGGGTCCGACGCCTCCGACGGAGTCGATCCGAATCCTGGTCAGCAAACCTGCGGGAGCGTTGGCCGGCGGGAAGTGTTCACTCGAGCCGAGCATCACCTCGGCCAACTCGGTGAGGAGCTCCGGCGCGCCGCCCTCGACGATGCGCGCCGTGCCGCTGATCGACAGGTACGGCGTCTGCTGACCGGGCACCCTGGCGCCGAGGATGGTGACGGCAACCCGTCCGTCGCGGCGGATGTTGCGGGTCTTCTTGTACTCGCTGAGATGGGCGCTGACGAGTTCGTCGCCCTCCGGCGTGGACTGCAGGGCAACCCAGACCACCGAGACCTGGGGACTGCCGTCGGGGTTGAGAGTGACGAGGGTGGCATTGGCCCCGGAACCGATGAGTGCACGGGCGGAATCGTCGATCTTCATAGATTCTCCTACCGCACCGGAGCCCGTTTCATTCCCTCATTGGTCGGTCAGGGAGCGGAGCACGTCGGTGATCTCGGCTTCGATGCCGTCCTTGTCGAGGCCCAGGCGGCGCAGCGGTCCGTCGTCACCTTCGGCCTCGAGTAGCGCCAGCAGGACGTGCTCGGTACCAATGTAGTTGTGCCCCATGCGAACTGCCTCGCGAAAGGTCAGCTCGAGCACCTTCTTGGCTGGGCCGTTGAAGGGTATCAAAGCGGGCACGTCGGCGACCCGGGGCGGAAGTGCCACGACCTCCGCAGCATCGTCGGCTCCGATGTCGTGCCCGGCGAGAAGGCGGGCGGCCAACGATGCGGGGTCGACGAACAACGCGAGCAGAAGATGCGCCGGGGTGATCTCGTCGTTTCCCGCGGAGTGTGCCGCGTTCTGAGATTCGACGACGACGTTGCGGGCCCGCGGGGTGAACCTGCTGAAACCGTCGCCAGCTGCCAGCGGGTTGGCCTCTGGCCTGGGGACGAAGCGCTTCTGAGCGGCCTGCTTCGTCACGCCCATGCACTTGCCGATCTCGGTCCATGACGCTCCGGAGCGGCGGGCCTGGTCGACGAAGTGGCCGATGAGGTGGTCGGAGATCTCGCCGAGTGACTCCGCGGTGAGGACGGCGTCCTCGAGTTGGACGAGCGGTTCGTCGTGGACGTTCTTGATGGCGTCGATGAGGTCGTCGAGTCGGACGGGGTGGGCGATCTTGAGGGGCTGGCTCATGCGTCAACGTTAGGTTGACGGGCCGCGTGCGTCAACCACTGGTTGACGACGGGACCTCAGCCTCGTGGATAGCCCCGGCGCACGGTGCGGTCGAGGATGCCGAGCGTGGCGCGGAGTGCGCTCTCGGAGATCACGGGGAAGATGTTGGCGTCGCGCCACTGCTGATCGATGTCGGACCAGTCGTAGAACGACGTGACGACGGTGGCGTCACCGTCCTGCGCCAGGCGGTACCCGTAGACATGGCCGATCTGCGGTCGGATTTGGCCCAGGATGGTCCACGCGATCAGCGCGTCCTTCTCGAACTCTGTGATGTTCACGGTGACGTCGTACTTGCCCATCGGAAAGTCGTTGAGCGACTCGCGATCCATGTGGACGACGAAGCTGTCGCCCACTGCGGTGACCGTCTCGCCGTCGGCGCTCTGCAGCATCCCCGACGCGTCGATCGCGACGTGACCCTGGGGATCGCAGAGAACGGCGAAGACGTCGGTGGGTGATGCGGCGATGGTGCGCTGTACTTCGATGCGGTCGGCCATACCGTCGATGGTGTCAGACGAAGAGATCCCGGTGTGGCCGGATCCCGTCACCCGCGTCAGGGCGGGGGAGCTTGGCCGGACGCCGCTGCCCTGGCATTGAGCTGGGCCATCCAGGCCTGCAGTTGCAGACCCGCCAGCGCCGGCGCCAGTCCCGAAGGGGGCGGCGGCGCTGCGCCGTCGGTCAGTTGCCAGGGCTGGCAGCCGTTGGTCTTGAAGGACGCATCGGTCGGATCGATCTGCACGGTCTGCGGCTTCTTGGTGAGCGCGTTGTCCAGGGTGGCGCCGTCGGGATTGCCGATGCGCCTCCAGAAGCAGGCGCCCTCGCCGATGGGTCCGGCGGTGCTGTACACGCCAGGAACGATCTCGGTTCCGACGGCGTAGGTGCCGTCGGCGTCGATCGTGGTCTTCGGAGCAGCAGGGGGAGTCGGGGCTGGCGTGCCAGGATCGGCGCCGGCCATAGCGGGCGTCCCGCCGACGACGGCGACGACGAGGGCCGCCGACGCTGCTACCTTCTTCTTCCACACAGGCAACAGCTTAGACGGTCTTTGCAAATAGTCGAGGGTCGGCGTCAAGCGTCGACGGGAAGCGGTTGCTGATCATCGTGCAGGACCTCGGCGGTGATTGCGACCGCACCAGCTTCGGCGATCGCCACGATGAGTACGGGCCAGGCCGCTCCCGCGAGGAGGGCCAGCAACCGTGGGTGCGGAGGTGGGGCGGTCTCGTCCCGGAGGCGCCATGCGAACACGGCCACGAGAACGGACGTCACGATCCAGCCAGCCACGTAGCCGTATAGCAGTAAACCCGTCACGTCGTCCCCTGAATAGTTCGCTGTCGGCAAATTTACCAGTTCGTCAGGGCATTGTCGGGTCTTTTCGGCCAACCGGGGGTGTCACGAAGATCGGCCTACCACCCCGACGGGGCAGCAGGCCGATATCCGACGTGAAGGCGTGCTTACTTGAAGACGTCCTTGATCTTTTCGCCAGCGTCCTTGAGGTTCGCCTTGGCCTGATCGGCCTTGCCCTCGTTCTCGGTGCTCTTGTCACCGGAGGCCTTGCCCGTGGCTTCCTTGGCGTGGCCGCCCAGGTCGTCAATCTTGTTCTTGGCCTTGTCGAGACCGCTCATGGAATCAACTCCTCATTCGTGTGTCCGAACCATTGTCCGAACGTGGCAGTGGTATGCCCTCGTGGTTGTTTTCGAAACGCTGCCGTCGGGCTTCACAGGGTTTCATCAGCATTCCTGGCCCGTCGAAGTCAAACCCGCGGCGCATGACGGTCAACCAGTGCCTGAATCCCGCGAACGGATTTACACATTTGATCAGCTATTTCGTCCGCGATGACCAGAAGAGCGAATCGCCAGACGGACGCCGAGAAGTGAGACGCCCTTGGTGGCACGCGGGTCGGAACCATCAAGGGCTAGGGAGGCTTGTAGTCGACTGCAAACCGCCCTAGCAGTGCCATTACTGAATCGCCTGGAAATGCTGGAGGCTCCTGACCTTGGAAACGAGGATGGAGTCATGCCGAAGGAACAGTCACCCGGGAAGCCGCGACACGTAGGTACAGCGCTGAGGAGAAGGCGTCCGCGGTGCGGATGGTCCGGGCGTTGCGCGCGGAGTTGGGGACCGATCACGGGACGGTCCAGCGGGTGGCTCGCCAGCTCGGCTACGGGATCGAGTCGGTGCGGTCCTGGGTGCGTCAGGCCGACATCGACGATGGCCACGCCCCGGGGGTGTCCACCGTTGAGTCGCAACGGATCAAGGATCTCGAACAAGAGAACCGAGAACTCAAGCGGGCCAACGAGATTCTGAAGAGGGCAGCGAGTTTCTTCGGGGCGGAGCTCGACCGCCAACACAAGAAGTAGTCACCTTCATCGACGCGAATCGCGTCGACTTCGGGGTCGAGCCCATCTGCACCGTCCTGCGATCAGCAGGGGTGCAGGTGGCCCCGAGCACCTACTACGCGCACAAGGCCCGCACGCCCTGCGCGCGGGCCCAACGCGACGCCGTCATGGGCCCAGCCCTGATGGCGCTATGGGAGGACAACTACCGGGTCTACGGCGCCCGCAAGCTCTGGAAGGCCGCCCGCCGTGACGGGCACGACGTCGGCCGCGATCAGGTCGCCCGACTGATGCGGGCCGCCGGCATCGAAGGAGTCCGCCGCGGCAAGCGGGTGCGGACCACCAAACCCGATCCTGCCGCCGCGCGGCATCCCGATCTGGTCAAGCGCGACTTCACCGCGAACGGGCCGAATCAGCTGTGGGTGACCGATCTGACGTTCGTGCCGACCTGGGCCGGGGTGGCCTATGTCTGCTTCATCGTCGATGCCTACTCGCGGATGATCGTCGGGTGGCGAGTCGCATCTCACATGCGGACCACGATGGTGCTCGATGCGATCGAGATGTCCCGGTGGTCACGTGGAAACATGTTGGGCGGCTTGCGATGTCACTCCGATGCCGGGTCGCAGTTCACGTCCATTCGGTACGGTGAGCGGCTCGCCGAGATCGGTGCGGTGCCCTCCATCGGGACCGTCGGGGACAGCTATGACAACGCACTGGCCGAGACCGTGAACGGCTACTACAAGTCCGAACTGATCTACGGGCCGGCCCGCCCGGGGCCGTGGAAGAGCGTCGAGCACGTCGAGCTGGCCACCCTCGGGTGGGTGCACTGGCACAACACCAGCCGCCTGCACGGATACCTGAACGACGTACCGCCCGCCGAGTTCGAGGCCATCTTCTACGCTACGAAACGGACCGACCAACCCCTGGTCGAAATCCAATAGCGAGAGTCTCCACCAGGACCAGGGCGATTCATACCCCGTGACCCGACAAATTAGTCGTCGCGACCGCGCAGCGGGCGAAACGCCGACGCAGACATCGCCGCACAGCTCGTCGAATCGACGACATGGCCGTCTAGCCGATGCCGACGGTGCTTCGGGTCTGGGCGCTGAGTTGGATTGCGTCGACGAGGGCAACCATGCGATGCCCGTCGGCAAGTGTCGGATAGCCGACGTCGGCCCCACCGATGGCCGAGTAGACGTCGCGGAACAGGTTTCGGAAGGCATCGCCGAAGCCCTCGGCGTGGCCGGCAGGCGAGAAGGAGAGTCGCGCTGCGGCAGGTGAAAGCACGTCCGAATTCCGAATGATGGTGCCGACCGATCCGTCGGTACGCCGATGAACGAGTTCATTCGGGCGGTCGACCTTCCAGTAGAAACCACCGTCGGTGCCGTCGACGTCGAGTGAGCAGCCGTTTGGCTCCCCGGCCGTCACACCGGAAAATGTCGCCGATCCAACGAGGCCGCCGCTGAACTCGAGGAAGAGACGAACATAGTCTTCGGCTTTGACTTTGATCGGTTCGCCGCCGCGGTTGCGGATGGGCCGCAGCGTGGAGAACCGAGCGTCGACCTCGGTGATCCGCCTGCCGGTGACGTATTCGGCGAGATCCAACCAGTGCACGCCGAGATCGGCGGTGGCATAGGACGTTCCGGCTATCGACGAATCAAAACTCCAGCTCCATTCATCGTGATTCGAGTCCCAGGACAGGAATCCGCCGCGGACGGCGTTCACCTCCCCCAATTCGCCGGCCAGGATCCGCGCACGCATGTCGGCGACCATCGGATAGGAACGCTTGGTCAGACAGACTGCGGCCGTCACGCCTGCGGCGTCGGCGGCCGCGATCAACGCGCGGGCGTCTTCCGCCCCGGTCGCCATCGGCTTTTCGATGATCACGTTGATACCGCGATTAACCGCTGCGATGGCGTGTGCCGCGTGCAGTCCATGCGGGCTGCAGACGTGCAGCACGTCGGGCCTCGTCTCGTCGAGCATCGCCGTGAGGTCATCGAAGGCACCCACCCGCGACGTGCCATCTCGGGACTGATCGAAGTCGTCCGCAACTGAGCGGGCGTTGGTGATGTTGCGTCCGCAGACGCCCACTACCGACGATCCAAGGTCCTGCAAACGCCATCCGTGGATACGGGAAATCCCTCCCGTACCAACAATCGCCGCGCGCAGCGGTGGGGCGTAGTAGCTCTTGCCATGGCCGACGTCCTCACTAGGTTCAATCATCGAGCTTGCCTCGCAATGTTTGTTCGACACGACGTCACGATCGTCGTTTCGTGGACGGGCACGTGACTACCCGGCCGCGGCCCCTAGTACGGCGATGCCTGCAGCTTCGGTCAGGCCGTGGGCCCTTTCGAGCACGCGAGCTGCTTCCTCTGCCGTCGTCCCTTCTTGCGCAGCACCACGGGCATGCCGAGCGAACGCCTCGGCTTGGAGCTTCAAGGCGTGCAGTTGTGGTCGTTCCCCGGTCTCGGGCGACACCACGTCGAATCGGGTATGACCACGTGATCCGTAGAGTTCTACGCTCACGATGTCGCCTCCTTCGTAGAATCGGCCTAGCGATATCACCGCTGACGTCCCGCCCGAAAGCATCACCAGCGCTTGCGCACTGTCCACGTCATTCTGAGCCCCTGGGTCTTCCGTCGTCGGAAACACCTGCGTCTTGACTTGGCCGAATTCCTGGCCGAGCAGCCAGAGGGTCTGGTCGATTTCGTGCACTCCCATGTCGACGTAGATACCGCCGCTATCGTGGCGGAAGCGCAACGGCGGCGGCGCCTCGTCCCATTGTGAGCACACCAAGAAGTGCACGTCGCCGTACTTGCCCTCGGCCACATCACTGCGAAGTGACGCCAGCTGCGGTACGAACCGGCGCCAGTAGGCTATCTGCAACGCCAGCCCACGTTCGCTGGCGAGTTCGCCTGCGGCCCTGGCTTCCTCGGGCACTAAGCCGAATGGCTTCTCGCACAACACCGGTAGTCCGGCGGCCAGGGACATGCGGGTTGTGTCGATGTGTTGAGGTGTCGGCACGGCGATCAGCACACCGTCGAGCTCCGATGCGTCGAACATCTCCTCGGCAGTCGGATACACCGCGATTCCCTGTTCGCGAAGCTGCGCCGCCGCGGCCTCGACCGGCTCGGTAACCGCGGCGACGGTCACTTCCGTCGAGTCCATCAAGGCCCGCATGTGGGTACGTCCCATCCGCCCGCCACCGACGAGGCCTAATTGGAAGGGCGCACTCATAAGCCACGCGCCTTGAGGAATTCCCGGTTTGCCCGCTGATCGGCCGCTGCGCGCGCGAAGCGTTCCGCGGTGGTCGGGAAGATGTCCTGCTCGACGACGAGCCAACCGGCGTAGTCGATGTCGCGCAGCGCCGCCAGGAACGCATCGACGTCGAGCGCGCCTTCACCCAGTCTGGGGAAGACCTCCCGCTCCCAGATCGCGTTCGTCGGCAAGCCTTGATCCACCACCTCCTGGAACCGCGGTAGGTCCGCGGTCTTGATGTGGACGTGGTCGATGCGATTGCCCCACTTCTTCACGTACTCAACGGGATCCCCGCCGCCGAGCAGGAAGTGGCCCGCGTCCATGCACAGGCCGATTTCGGAGACCTCCAGCATCCTCTCGACCTCGGCAGGCGCCTCGACGAAGGTGCCCGTCTCATTGTGGAAGACCGGCTGGTATCCGCGCGACCGGCACCGGTCCACCACCACGGCCATACCCTTCGCGAACTCCACCCACTGCTCTTCGGTGTATCCGCTCGACGGGTTGCGGGCTCCCAGCCCGGGGTTGTTCCGCCGGACGTCGGCGCCGTCGCCGACACCCAGGTCTGCAAGAGTGGGGCGGGGGTCAGGGCCAAGCCCGAGCGGTTTGATCGAGTCGAAGATGTCCAGCATTGCGTCGAGTTCGGGAAGCGTCTTCTCCAGCATCTCCGGATCCGCATAGGGCAATTCGAGGTAGGCACCCGCCAGGCCGAGTCCACGCTTGGCGAGCTTGGCACTGAGGTCGTCGGCGGCGCCGAGGTAACCGACCGGCCCGAGGTCGATTCCCGCGTACCCGGCGGCGCTGACCTGGTCCATGATGTCGTCCCCGTCGGGAACGTTCGGGTCGATCCCGATGGTCACTTCGAAGGCGCCATAACTGACGGGTGCATTGGCGACGATGATCTTGCTGTCGTTGCTCATCTTCGTACTCTTTCTAGTTGGCAGACGCCAGCGCGGGAATGGCGCTCGGGTCGGTGATCGGCTGTCGGTGTTCGACGAACCGAATGATGGCCTCGCACAGCGCGAGATCGTGGATGGCGTCTTCCGCACTCGTGGCGGGCGCGTCACCGGACACCACGCAGCGGTGAAATGCCTCCAGCTCCAGTTTGAACGCGCTCTCGTACGACGTGATCTCACTGATGCTGCGCGACTTGGTCGTACCTTCGTCACCCTCGATGATCTCGACCGTCGCAGGAGCGCTGCGAAGGAACGGCGAAGGAAAGGTCAGTGTCACTCGCTGCTGGGGGCCGTACAGCGCGAATTCCATGCCATAACGGGTGATACCGGGTAGGTCCATCCAGTTGATCGCCACCGACAGTTCACCGAACTTGAGGATGACGGTCAGTTGACCGCTCTGCATGTCCACGTATTCGAGACTCGTCGGCTCGCCGAGAACCCCGCGGACCGTGTTCAATTCGTGGACGAGCGTGTCCAGCAAGACGAGGTGATACTCCTCGCGTAGGAAGGGATTGGCCTCGCCGATTGCTCGGGTGATGCTGGCCTGCGTCTCGGCGGTGAAGTTCGCGATCGCATCGTCCGGGATCGGCGCGACCGGCGCGAGAGCGTAGTGGCCGATGTATGGCAGGAACGGCGACTCGAAGGTGGTGACGCGTAGGAGGCGCGGCTCGACGACGTTCATCGCGAGCTGACGGAATCGCTCGTACGCCGGGTCGTAACGCTTGGGGTACGCAACCATCAACGTCACACCCGCCTCGTCGGCGGCGGCCTTCATTTCCATCCCTTCCGCGACCGAGAAGCACATCGGCTTCTCTACCAGGATGTGCTTACCCGCCTTGGCTGCCGCGACGGCGATGGGCGCGTGACTTCCCGACGTCAGAATGAAGACGGCATCGATGTCGGCGTCTTCGAGCATCAGCCGCCAGTCGGTGAATGTCTTCGGAATGTGGTAGCGCTCTGCGTTGTTCCCGGCGTTTTCCTCCGAGATGTCGCATAGTGCCACGACTTCGTAGCGATCGGAGAGTTCACGCAGATAGTTCAGATGCATGACTCGTGCGATCACTCCAGCACCGACGACACCTACCCTGAGTCGGTCTGTCATTGACGTCTACCTCCTGTACTAGGTTGTGGCGCTTGGTGGGAACCGGCCAGCGCGGACCTGATGAGAACCGCGCTCTCCTTGATTCCGGTCTTGGCGTCGACGAACGGATCCTCGTGCTCGATGGAGAACGCTCGGACCGCGGAGCCCTCGAAGCGGGCGATGAACTGGTGCCACCACGCAGCATCCTTGCCGTGGCCGGGAACCGAGAAGTTCCACGGCATCTTCTCTGGTGACGCCGGCCAACGGTGGTCGAGCAGGCCGTTGAGGCCGAGTGCATCCTCGTTGAACGTCACGTCCTTCACGTGAACGTGGCCGATGCGCGGCATGATTCGCTCGACGACACGGTCCGCGTCCATCTGCATCCAGAAGAAGTGACTGGGATCGAGGTTGGCGTAGAGGTTCTCGCCCAGCGTGATGAACTTCTCGAAGGTTTCGACGTTGTAGACGGTGGTCCCTGGGTGTAACTCGATGCAGATCTTGACGGCGGGGTTCTCCTTGGCGGCAAAATCCGATAGCTCAGACCAGTACGGGACCACGGAGTCGTTCCACTGATGGTCGTGCACACCCTCGAGATACGGAAGCCACCCGCCTGCGCCGAATACCGCGGCTTTGTCGCCCAGGGCGCCCGCGGCGGCACCGGACATCGCCACGACGGTGTCCGTGCCCAGCTCTCCTGCCAGCCGTACCGCGCGTCGCAGCGCCGCATCGTGGTCGACGGCAATCGCCTCGTCGGGATGCAGCGGGTTACCCCATACGTTCAACGCGTCGAGCTTGATGCCGTAGCCGTCGAGGATGCCCAACCACGCCTTGCGAGCCGGCGCGTTGGCGAGCAAATCGTCCGGGTCGAGGTGGGGATGAGGTGCATAGCCGCCCGCGCCGACCTCGACAGCGGTAACCTCCGGAACTTCGGAACTCAACCAGGCCAGCGTCTCGTCGAACGAGTCGCGGAGGAAGGCCTCGAGCACTACTGAGACATC
Source organism: Mycolicibacterium sp. TUM20985 (assembly GCF_030295745.1). Taxonomy (NCBI): domain Bacteria; kingdom Bacillati; phylum Actinomycetota; class Actinomycetes; order Mycobacteriales; family Mycobacteriaceae; genus Mycobacterium; species Mycobacterium antarcticum. Next base: position 3,506,646 of record NZ_AP027291.1, on the reverse strand, counting down.
ACACTGCCGCACGAGCGGGTTCCTCCAGTTCGGGAGTTCTCCTGTTGAACGAGGTGAGCACCTTGACCAGTCGCAATGCTCCGAATGTCACGCCCGCCACGGCCAGCGTGCCGACCAGCATCAACGTGGCGAGAGCGTTGACTTCCGGCGTGATGCCGAATTTGAGCTGGTTGTAGATGTAGATCGGCAGCGTCTGATCCGCGCCGATGATGAAGTTCGTGACGACGAACTCGTCCAGGGAGAGTGTGAGGGCGATCAGTGCTCCCGCGATGATGCCGGGGTAGATGAGGGGGAGCACCACGAAGAGGAGCCGCTGCAGCGACCGTGCACCGAGATCGGCCGCCGCGCGCTCGAGGTTGCGGTCCAAGGCTTCGAGCCGGGACGACACCACCAGGATGACGAACGGGGTCGACAGCACGGTCTGCCCGATGATTGCCACTCGCAGCGACGGCTGGATGTGGAGCACATTGGTCACCAGCACCAAGATCGCGACTCCGATGAGCAGACCCGGCATCAAGATCGGCAACGTGATGAAGACCCGCACCCCGCCGCGGTTCCTTATATTGGCGCGCACCAACGGAAAGGCCGCAGCGGTTCCGATCAGGGTGGCGAGTACGGTCACCCAGAAGGCGACGAACAACGACTTCTCGAGCGCATCGAGAATGATGTTGTCCTGGGCCAGCCGGGAGTACCAGTCCGTCGTAAACCCTGCCATCGGAAAACCCACAACGGCAGAAGCGTTGAACGACAACAGGATCAGTACCGCGATTGGAGCGAACAAGAAGATGTAGATGCCAAGACCGTAGAACGACAGAATGATTCGGAATAGACGGGCCCGGGGGTTGACTGCCTGAAGATCGTCAGGCATAGATGTCCTTCGTGTCGAGACTACGACGGAATACGATGAGCACGATCAAGATGACTAGTGCGATCAGCACGCTGGCCGCCGATCCGAGCGGCAGTAGGTAGCCGGCGAAGAAGTTGGCGACGAGGTTCCCCATCAGAATCCCGTTGGTACCTCCGATCGCGGCAGGCGCCAGGTACTCGCCCAGAATCGGGATGAACACGAAGATTCCGGCCGTCACGAAAGCCAGACGCATCTGCGGCAGGAGCGTGTTGGCGATCGCCCGGATCGGTGTCGCGCCCAAATCGACGGCGGCGTGGAGCAGCCGCCAATCGAACCGCTCGAGCGATGCATACAACGTCAGCGCCGCGAACGGAAAGTACAAGTAGACCAGGACGATGAAGACGCCTGGGTTGTCGTACAGGAAGAGTCGAATGGGTTCGTGGGTGAAGCCGAGCGCCTTGAGCAACGAGTTGATGGCGCCATGGTCGCCCAAGATCGCCACCCATGCGTAAACCCGCAACAGGTAGCTGGTCCAAAAGGGGAGGACGACGAACAGAATGCCAACCCGCTGCAACCGCTTTGGCACGTAGCGAACCAGCCAGTAGCAGAATGGGAATGCCAGAGCCAGCGCGCTGATCGTGGCCAGGAGCGCCATCACGACCGTCTTGACGAACGTCCTGATGTACGTATTCGTCGTGAGGATCGACTCGTAGTTGCTCTTGGTGAACGCAGGAACCAGCTCATAGTCCTTCGTCTGCCAGAACGAGTATACGACGATCAAACAAAGCGGTGCGATGAAGAACACTCCGAAAAGTGCTGCGGCCGGTGCGAAGCCAACGTACTGGCGCCAGTCTCGACGCTGTTCCTTTCCGCGAGTACGTTGGCGTTCGGTCTCATCCGGCCCCCCGCCCGCATCGCGGACACTGGAGGCAACGGTCATGTCACGCCCCGAAGACCTGGTTGAACGCCTCGGTGTATGCCTGCTGGTCCTGAGCCGGGCCCTTCAGCGTCATTGCCAACGCCTTCTCGGGATCGTTCATGAAGAGCCTCTTGGCGTTGTCGGCAGTCTTCGGATCTGCCATCAGAGCCTTGGCTGCCGTCTCATTGAACAAGGGACGCCAATTCGTGGTGAAGTTCGCCACGATCCACTCGGACTTCTGCATCGCGTCCAGGAAAGGCTTGACGAGCGGCTTGTTCGAGCCCTGAGCGCTGATCATCTCCGCATCGATGAATCCGATCGTGCCCTCGGGCGGGTAGGCCGATTTGAGCTCGGGGCCGCCGGCGTCCTTGACCCGGACATCGGTGCCGAGGTTCGAGATGCACAAAGCGGCTTCCCCACTTGCCATCATGGTCACGATCTCGTTGTTCTGCGAAGCGAGCTTGACGATGTTGGGCTTGAGAGCTCCGAGGAAGTTCGATGATGATGAGATCTGGTCGGGTGTCTGCGCATACGGAGTCTTGGAACCGGTCGCGATGCCTGCGATGGCCATCAGGTCCGTCGGGATGTTCTCGGCGACGACCAGGCCCTTGTACATTGGATCGGTCAGCGACTCCCAGGAAGTGGGCGGGGTCTTCACCTTGTCCGGGTTGAAGTAGATCTGCACGGTTGACCACGAGAACGGATACCCCAGTGCACCCTTGGGGTCGTTCATGAACTCGAAGTTCTTGGCCATCGAGTACAGCTCGGAACTCGACGAGATCGAAGCCAGGTCGAACGGTTCGATCAAGCCGCTCTCCATGTACTTCTTCACCCACAGGGCGTCGCCCGAAACGAGGTCGAACTGTGCTCCGGCCTGTTTGAGCTGGAGGAACGCATCAGCGTTGTCGGAGAACAGCTTTGGTTTACCAGTGATCTTCGTCGTGTCGGCGACCTTGGCGAGCTGATCGGTGGAGTAGTGATCCGACCAAGTCAGCCAGTTGAGGGTGCCGCCGTCGTCGGCTCCGCCACCGGATGAGTTGCTCCCCGAAGCGCACGCGGACAACAGAAGCGGACTGGCCGCACCCAGCATCAACGCTCCGCGGACGAAGGAGCGGCGATCTAGCTTCACATCAGAGGTTCCGGGCATAGCGACTTCCTGACTCTTCGTGGGTCTCTACCATTGGATGGGCAGCTTCCGTCGGCCAGGAGAGCTTCACGAAGTCCCCTGTTTCAAGACCGATTTCGGCTAAATCGTGCAAATCGCCGTCGTTCAGTGACGACACCACCTGGATCTCCGAATTCTCCAGTTGAAGCACGATGCGCGTGGTCGAACCGAGGTATCCACGCGAGAGCACTTGCGCATCGATGAATCCGTCTCTTCCGATCCGCATTGCCTCGGGACGGATCAACAATGAGCTGACATCGCCGGGCGCCCGCGTTGAAATCGGCACTCTGGCAGCATTTTCCAGGACGAAGGTGTCGCCGTCCCTAGTGCCTCTCAAGATGTTGGACTCGCCGATGAAGTCGGCTGCGAACAAGCTTGCCGGTCGACGATAGATTTCTTCGGGCGTTCCCACCTGCTCGATGCGACCTTCGTTGAGGATGAGGATGCGATCGGCGAGGGTCATCGCCTCCTCCTGGTCGTGGGTGACGAAGACGAACGTGGTCCCCACGTGCCGTTGGATCAGGGCGAGTTCGGTCTGCAGGCGTTTGCGCAGCTTCAGGTCCAATGCGCCAAGTGGCTCGTCGAGGAGTAACACCTTCGGCTTGTTGACGAGAGCGCGAGCAATGGCCACACGCTGGGCCTGCCCACCCGATAGTTCGCCGACCTGGCGTTTGGAGAACGCACCAAGACCCACCAACTCGAGAGCTTCGCTCGCCCGCTTATAGCGTTCACGCTTCTCGACACGGGCCATCCGCAGCCCGAACGACACGTTGTCGACGACGTCCAAGTGGGGAAACAACGCGTACGACTGAAAGACCGTGTTGACCGGTCGCCGGTTCGGCGGGATCTTCGTGACATCGACACCGGCGATGCGCACCGTACCGGCAGTCGGCTCCAGAAAGCCGCCGATGATGTTGAGCGTCGTGGTCTTTCCGCATCCGGAGGGACCGAGCAGGCAGAAGAACTCTCCATCCAGGATGTCGAGGTCGATTGGCTGCAACGCAACGGAGGGACCGTAGCGCTTCTCGACGCCGCGCAACTCGATGGAGTTTCCCCTGTCGTCGCCGCCGAACGTCGTCTTAAGGGGTACGTCCACAGGCACGTCAATCACCACCAACCGCCCTTCGGGTCCGCGTCCTCCGCCGCACGATCGCGATCGTGCGAATGTCAGCACATTACGACAGTTCGGGCAAACGCGCAGGAATAGATGGAAAGTTGTTAGTACATCGCGTAGAGGCGTGACGGTCTCCGCTCCGCGCACCGCTTCGAGGTCGAGCCAGCGATCGCTTCACCGCGCCAAAGACGGCTCTGGCCGGTACTTTGCTACGGCGTCACGCCACGCTCTGCGGCTGCCACGACGTGGCTCGTCATCTTGGGCGCCACAATGTGCCAATCGGATCAGCAGGCTTTGTCCGTATACATGTAAGTACATTATTACAATCATCACCTTGGTAGCGTTACAACACACTTCGGGTGACGTTCAGCAGATCGGAGGCGACGTGCCGGTAGCGGTGCAGCTCGACAGGTCAAGTCCCGTTCCCCTGTACTACCAGCTGGCGCAGGCAATCGAGGCTGCGATCCGCAACGGCGAACTGGACCCAGGCGACCGTTTCGAGAACGAACTCGCGATGGGAAAGCGCCTGACGCTATCCCGTCCTACCGTCCGTCGAGCCGTACAACTCGTCGTCGACAAGGGGCTGTTGTTCCGATCGCGCGGCGTGGGCACCGTGGTCGCGTCGAATCCGGATCACACACCGATGGACCAAGGCAGGTCGCGGCTGCTCGGTGCCATGTTCGGCATGGTAAGCGGGAACATTCAATTCAACATGCAAGTTCTCGACGGGCTCTACGTCGCCGCGAGTTCCCACGGTTACGAGCTGGTCCTGAGTGCCATCACCGAAAGCCGTAACGAGCTTCGCGCGGTGGAGGCCCTACGGGGATTCCGGCCGGACGCGGTCATCATGCTCGACCCCCCGACTCCAGCGCCAGCCCTTGCCGGGAAGCTACCCATGGTTGCCATCGGGTGGAGCGTCGACGACGAAACGGTTGACGTAGTCCGTACCGATGAGAACACGGGGATGAAGCAAGCCGTCGACCACCTCGTGGCACGCGGTCATCGGCGCATCGTGCACATCGATGGCGGCGAAGGAGAGGTCGCGCGAGCGCGACGGACCGGATACGCCACCGCCATGAAGGAGGCTGGCCATCGGGACGAGGCCCGAGTGATCGCGGGAGGAGAGACCCAGATGGACGGCTACTTCGCCGCGAGAACCCTCTTGGATGAACCGGACCTTCCCACGGCGGTCATCACCTTCAACGACGAGTTGGCGGTGTCCGTCATCGAGTCACTGGTACACGCGGGATACCGTGTGCCCCAAGATGTCTCGGTTATCGGCTGGGACAACAGCGCGCTGTCGAAACTTCCGCACACTCGACTGACCACGGTGGCGCAGGACACCACGCTGATGGCCGAATTGGCGGTCGACCGCGCCATTGCCCGAATCGAGAACGCATCCGCCGGGCCGCGCGAGGTCATCTTGCAGCCCGAATTGATGGTAAGGGCGACAACCGGGGCGCCACGGATGTCGCCCTCACGAACGTAGGTCATCAAGTCAGCCAGCCCGGGGCGATCGTCCCTCCCCCCGGACACGGTGTCGGAGAACGTCTTGGAGACCCCAACGCTTCCAGCGCCTGCTCCTGCTGATCCAGGGTCTGAGTCACCGTACTCACGCGGACATACCCGATCCGAGTTTTGGTCGACGGGTGTATCACGCTGCTTGCCGGTTCTCGTAGAGGTAGAACGCGCCGCGTCGGGCGCCGAATCCAACGTCGCGACATCGGTGCGCGGCGCCGAGGACCGCGGCGAAGGGATCAGCTCGACGAACCCGCCGGCGCGGTAGCGGCGGATCCAGCGGTCCAGGGTGTCGCGGGAATAGCGCACCGGCGTCCCGAACGGGTTGGTGTGCTCACGGGCGGCGATCTCGCGGACGATCCGGCCGCGGGCCTTCGTCGACAAACCCGCATCCAATGCCGGGCAGATCAACTGGTACCGGAACAACCCCACCGCATGACTTCGCTCGCGTCGTTTCTCATCCTCAGTAGGCAACGGAATGGCTCCCTCATCTTGGCGATGCCATCCAGATCTATTGCTGGACAGTCATCCCCGCGACCTTTACCGACCCTCCCCGCCAATGTCAGGGTCAGTTCGTGTTGCACCCACCGGTGCAGGCGCCGGCGGCCAACCCGGTGACAGCAGCCGGGCACCGCTACCGACGACAGCGACCTGGACCGCCGTCACCGCACTGATCACCGGCCCCTCACCGAACCGCGCCGCCAGCGCCTCGGTGGCCACGCCGACGGCGGCGATCACATCCTCGCACCGCGATCCAGTCGCCCTCGGTACCGACACATCGACACCCGCGGTGACCGCGATCGAGACGAACCAGTGCCGCACCACCTCGGCGCGGCCGGTGATCCGCCATAGCCAGCCGCGGACCGTGGATCCGGGAATCCCCAGTCGATGCCCGACCAGGTGGTGCCCCCCACCGGCCGCCTTGGCCACCACTGCCGCCCAGATCAGCTCCGCGACATAGGCCCTGCGCAGCAACAAGGTCACCGGCAACAACACATGAGTCGCCGCGCACGACCGGCACCGAGACCGGCGCGGCCGCACCGGCTCGGCCGACCCGACGACACGGCGAACCCGAGCGAAACCCCACCGGACCAACACCCCGTCGGGGCACGACGGACACGACAATCACCCCCAGCCAACCGAAACTCGACGCGCTCGGGATCGACCTCTACGGTGACCATCAGTGCCTTCCGCACTACGCACGGTGCCCCCGACGTCTCGGCCAAGAAATCAACGGGGGCGCCGTGCACCCATCAGTTCCTCGACACACTGACGGTGCAGACCACCAAGATCAAACCCACGCCGACGCCGACCAGCACATCGGCAAGATCAACGACGGCGCGACACCCCATGGTCGTCATCCCGAGAGACGCTCAACAAGGCCCGTACCTCGATGCGCTGGAGGCGGCCGGATGCTGAAGAACTGAGGAGCGTTGCGCAGTCGACTCATCAATGGCCGCGATTTATGCCCCAAGCATGGATCAAGGCGTTATGTAGGGCGAATTGCCCCTTTAGATAGATCTCGGCCTCATCTCGCCGGTGATAGAACTGCATATATGTCTCGTGGCCTCCCATAACGATATTGCCAATTGCGCCAGCATAGAAAAGAAGGGTAAGCAGTCGGTCGGGCTCTCGCTTTCCCACGTCAGCATCGGCGACTTCGCTTACAGCCACCGCAAATTCATTTCGGTCAAATGTTTGTTTACCGATTGATTTTAACGCAGAGATCGCGATCTCAGCGCTTTCGGGTCCGCCTTTGTAGCCCGCGAACTCGTTACGTATCGCGCCTACAAAATACTTCATCGAGTACTGAAGTACGCCTTCCAGGATCACTTGATCCGACAGCTTGCCCGCACTCTCGGGATAAATTCCCGAGGCTTCGACCTTTCGGATTTCGTCAAAGAGACGCAGTGGGTCTCGTGGGGTATGGCGTGTCAGAAGCATCAAGTACCGGAAGGTCTGCATCCGCCTTACGGGGCCACCTCTGCCGCCCAAGTTGATGTGGCTCGGGAAGTAGCTCAGAACGTCAACTGCTGGTAGGCCTAGGGCCTGGCCAGCCTTCCGATTGGCGAGTTGCAACAACGGTGCCCTGACACCAGCCTGCCCCGACATCACCCGCCAGTCGAGATCAAAGGAGAGGTCGTCCCGCATTTTTTGCGAGTCAGGCAGCGAGAGGGAGATCCGTGCGAATACGTCGTTCCTTAATAGCAAGACGATACTGCCGGTAGCAACATGCTCTTTCAACTTCTGGTTGAGTCCGTAAGCGGCTTGGACGAGGGAATAAAGACTCTCGTTGTACTTCGTGTCGTTAAGGAATATCGAATCGAGACAATCAATTAGAAGCACGTGTCGAACGCCAGCAGTGGCCTCTGATGCCCAATTCTCCATATATGGTATCAAGTTGTAAATATTGAGAGTCGATTTACTTTCCCGTTTGTAATGTCGCCCAGCTTGGGGATCGGAATAGTAACTGTTGTCGTTGACGCCTTAATGAGAGCCCTGCCTGATGCGTCACCCATAAATCCAAACTCTTTGAGCAGTTTCGTGACGCGAGTAACTTCGCTGTCATGTTGCAATGAACAACTTTGATCGCGCAAGAGTAGCTCTAGGTAGTTACACAGCAGTATGAATTTCCAGGCCACGACAGTTCTCTCCGGACCCTCGACCTGTCCAGTCTGGAGGCGCGGCACTTCTGCAAGGGGGAGGTCCGAGGCGTCGCGAACGGTCGCGAGGTGAGTGCCCTGGAATTCGGTCTCTTTCAGATACCACGCGAGGGCGGTCTTGCCCGTGCCCTTCGGGCCTAGCACAAGGAACTTCTTCCCGTTCAGGACGGATTCGACTGCGCCTTCTAGATCGACATAGCTCCGCAGGAACGCGTCGTGGCTCTCGATAGCCTCGTTACGAGAGTCGCTGAGGCCGAAGTAGAGGTCGGCGTACTTCATGGTTGACCCGCATCTGGCGTCTGCATCGACGAGTCAGCGTACTGACCGGACAGGCCAACCCACCCGAATCGGAGAGGTGTGTCGTGACGACGTTCGCTCGTCAGTTCACGTCTAGTTCACGGAGACAAGATAGGCCCGGTAAAACCGGGCCTGACCTGCTGTCTAACTGGTGCGCGATACTGGGATTGAACCAGTGACCTCTTCCGTGTCAGGGAAGCGCTCTCCCGCTGAGCTAATCGCGCGGGATCCATCTCGGAGGTGGAGACGGGAATCGAACCCGTGTGCACGGCTTTGCAGGCCGTTGCCTCACCACTCGGCCACTCCACCGCTGGGTTGATGCGTCTGCACCATCGAGCGGACGACGGGATTCGAACCCGCGACCCCAACCTTGGCAAGGTTGTGCGCTACCAACTGCGCCACGTCCGCACGCCACGAGCGAGTTCTTCGCCCATCGCGAAGCACGACGATAGTGCATCGACGCGCGGCCACACAAATCTCGACGACGCGGACCGCTGGGGCGTGTGCGGCAGCGCCCGCTTCGGCCGCTCACCGGGGGCGGGCGAGCCGTCCTCAGACCTGGCCTCGGCCCGTGAGACGCTCACTTCGCGAGTGTGTCGTCGGATATCGAACCTGACATCCACGGAATGCCAAGGGCGTCAGAACATTCCGTAGCGTTCCCGGGCGATCGAGAATCCGTGGTTCGCCGCCGAGTCGATGCAGGTGATCCCCGACTCTGCGCTATCGCACCGCAGCGAACCCGCAGTGACCGACTGACCGTAGGGGAGCGGCGCACCACCCACGAGTGCGGTGTCACCCGCGAAGACGAAGGCTGGCATCTCGCCAGCCGCGAGGGCGATTCCCTGCCCATAGTCGAATTCGCAGTCGGCGGGCGCGGTGGCGGTGACCAGTCGCGTTCGCTGATGTCGCACCGCACCGTCGTCGGGTCGAGGTAGCAGCCGACATTGCCGCTGGGCGACGTGAAACTCACCAAGTCGGCGAGGGCCTCCGGTTTAGTCGTTGCCGCCGCCTTGTCGGGCGTTCGCTGCACCATCTTCGTCGAGCGGGTCGGCGAGCCCGTCGCAGACGCTGACTCGGCGCCTTGCCCGCCGCAGGCGCACAGCATTGCCGCAGCCGCCACCAGCGAGAGCAGGCCGCGTCGCGACGTCATGGGCGGGACCATACCGCCGGGGTGTTCTCCGATGGACGCAGTCGGGATTCTCGGGGCCAAGCCCGTGCGTGATAATGTTCGTCGTCCATCGGTCATTGACCGGTGCCTCCTCGGTCTCGTAGCTCAGTGGGAGAGCGTCCGCCTCACACGCGGAAGGTCGCTGGTTCGATACCAGCCGGGACCACCAGGGAAGCCGCAGCTCATGGGCGGTTTTGGCCGAAGCGCCGTCCAATCGGATATTCATCGCACGGTGTCATAGGGCCCAAATAGGGCCACAGACCGGGGCTAGCCAGACGAACGGTATTCGGGCCACGCCAACCTGAGCCACAGTGAGCGCTTGGTCCCGGTGGTGCGTTGGGCACGGGCAGGAATTGCTTAAGGCGATCTCCGGCGGGGGCTCAGACCGTCCAGCACGATGTCCATCGTGCGCCGGGCGGCCTCGGCATAGGACTCGCCCGGACGCACGTAGATCTGCAGTGTCATCAGGTTGGCCACGTCCTGCGGGGTGACGTCTGGGCGCAGGTCGCCGTCAGCCTGGGCCTGCGCGGTCAGGGCGACAACCCGGTCGGCCACCGTGGTCCGGACTCCGGTGAGGTTCGGGTGGCTAAGGGTGCCTGCATGTAGGGTTGGTTCTAGCGCGGATGCCAGTGCACCCAAACGCAATTCGGCGCATTCCCGCAGCAAGCGGCACAGGCCGGGCCAGGCACCGCCTGCCTCGTCGCGGGTTGTCTCGGCCAGATTCGCCAGGCCCCTGAGATACTCGTGCCCCGCAGCGCCGATCAGCGCGGTGCGATTCGGGAACCGACGGTACAGGGTGCCGACACCGACGCCCGCGCGATCAGCGATCATCTTCATCGGCACGTCGACGCCCTGCTCGCGAAACACGATCTCGGCCGCGGCCAAGATCTGATCGCGGTTGCTGCGCGCGTCGGATCGCAACGGACTGGTCAACGCCCGCACCTTTCCGGGATAGGTGGACGAATTTCTTCCGCTTACCGTAACGTAACTAAGCGGACGAAATTCGTCCACTCGATCGGAGGGATGCAGCCGTGGGTGCCAGCGTGTTGATCTCGGGTGCCGGCATAGCGGGATCCACTCTGGCGTATTGGCTTGCACGGAAAGCGTTCACGGTCACGTTGGTCGAGCACGCCGCCGGGCAGCGTTCGAGTGGTCATCCGGTCGACGTCAAAGGACCAGCAGCCGACGTGGTCGAGCAAATGGGGATCATGCCGGAGCTACGTGCCGCGGCTACGCAGGTGAACCGGCTCGCTTTCGTCGATGCCGACGGGCGCGAGCGAGGCGGGTTCAACATGAGGACCTTTCAGGGTTCTGCCGGGGATCGCGAGGTGGAGATCGCGCGCGCCGACCTGGCCGCGATTCTGCTGTCGGCCGCTGGCGCTAACACCGAAATCCGCTGGGGCGACACGATCACCGAGCTGACGCAGACCGGCGACGGGGTTCAGGTCGGCTTCCAGCACGCCGAGCCCGAGCGGTTCGACCTGGTGGTCGGCGCCGACGGGCTGCATTCGACGGTGCGCCGACTTACCTTCGGACCCGAGGCGGACTTCATCCGGCACATGGGCATGTACGTGGCGACCGTAGAGGTGGACCGGCCGATCCGCGACGAACACCAGGTGGTGATGGTCAATACCCCAGGCCGTGCGTTCGTCGTCCATCCGGCATCTGGAACCCCAGGGGCCGCGTTCATGTTCCGGCATCCCGCCGTGCCTGGACTCGATCGTTCCGACCTTGCCTCGCACACCCGAATGGTCACCCAAGCGTTCGCCGGACGGCTCGGCTGTTTCAGCAGATACCTCGACCAGTTGCAGGCGGCGGACGACCTGTACTTCGACTCGGTCAGCCGAGTTCGATTGCCGCACTGGTCGACCGGTCACGTGACATTGCTCGGCGACGCGGCTTCGAGCCTGTCGCTGTTCGGCGACGGATCTACCCTAGCCATCGCTGGAGCCCACACCCTCGCCGAGGAGCTCGCCCGCGCGCCCGCCGACCTGCCCTCCGCAGTGGCCCGCTACGAACAGCGCCACCGCGTACTGGTGAAGAGACGGCAGCGTGGCTTCACCGCATCGGCAATGCTGCTGGTACCCCGATCCCGAGGCAGTATCGTCATCCGTGACAACCTTGCTCGGCTGCTGGGGGGCCGATCTCATGGCTGATGTTTCGCTGGACAACCGAGAGCGCCTTGAACTTTGCGATCTCCTCGACGCGCTCGGTCCTTCCGCTCCCACACTGCTCGATGGCTGGACTGCTCGCGATCTCGCCGCCCACATCGTGCTGCGAGAACGCGATCTCGTTGCCGGCCCTTGCATCGCTCTACCTCGTGCCTTCCAACGATTCGCCGAGGGGCGCAGGGTCAGGCTGGCCGACAGGAAGGACTTCGCGTGGCTCGTCGCGCGGATCCGGGAGGGCCCGCCCGTCGGGTTTTTCCGCATTGGATGGGTCCGCTCATACCCGAATCTGAATGAGTTCTTCGTTCACCACGAGGACGTTCGCAGAGCGAATGGGCATGGGCCCCGCAGCCTCACGCCGGCAATGGATGCTGCCTTGTGGCGAAATGTGCGCCGCGGGAGCCACTACCTGAGTCGGCGGCTCCGCGCTTCTGGGCTCGAGATCGAGTGGGCCGGAACCGACGAGCGGGTGACGGTTCGACCGGTCGAGCCGATGGCTATGCTCAGCGGTCCGCCGGGCGAAACCCTCCTGTACATCTTTGGGCGTCAGTCAGCCGCGCGAGTCGAAGTGAGCGGACTTCCCGAGGCCGTTGCGGCGGTGCGTCGCACGCACTTCGGCATGTAGGTTCATCACCCGCCTCGATCCACAGGTCATGACAACAACTCTGGGTCTGCTACGGGCTTGCGGGCTTGCCGTGTCGACCGTGAGGCCCCTTGCAACCGCGTAGGGCGCTAGAGCCAACCACTCCGGGCCGGAAGCCGGGTTGTTCGGTCCACCTGCTGGCTGCCTCTTCGGGGGTAGCGATGATCTGCACTCCTTTGGGAAGAGACGGGAAACGCGCCGGTGCGAGGCAGGACAGTGCTTACTCAGCCGGCCTCGCACCGGACGGTGACGGCGCAGGGTCAGGCGTCGGCGGGAACCTTGTCCAGGAACCCGAGCACGGTGTGGATCTGGCCAGCTGTGTCGGTGACGGCGACGTCGAACCCTACGATGGGCGCTTCCTGGCCGGCCGGAACAAGTACCCAGCTGAATCGCGCCTGGTCGTGGTGTCCGTCGACCGGGCCAGCTAGGCAAAACACGAATCCGGGGAACTGGCCCTGTACCGCCTCAATGGCGGAGGCGATCGCCTCCCTGCCCTCGGTGACGGCCATCGGGTCGCTATAGCGGGCGTCCGCGCTGTACAGCGCGTCTACAGCGGCCCGGGCGGGCGGCAGCGTCGGTTTCGTTCCAGGCGCCGATGTAGTGCTGCGCCAGATCGTCGAAGTTGGTCATGCGGTGCCCTTCTGGTTGATGGGCCGGTCCGGCGCCGTGTTCGTCTCATCCTCCAGAGCCATGATCGGCAGGTCGATTGCCCGTCAGTTAGTGCGGATGGGAGCTGGCTCGGATGAACGCATCGGCATGTGGCGCGCGGGCGTTCATTGAGGTTCGTGGTGCAGGAGCAGCACTTTCAGCGCTGAGGCGATCGACTCCCGATGCGCTCCGTTGAGAGGCTTCAGGAATACGTCGTTAGCGGCTATCAGCTCCTGAAGCGCCTTCCTAGCGACCCTGGTGCCCTGCGGGGTGAGGCGGACGAGGACCCCCCGCCGGTCGGCCGGATCGGGCAAGCGGCGGATTAGCCCGGATCGTTCGAGGCGGTCGAGTCGCGAGGTCATCGCGCCGGTGGTGATTAGGGAAGCGCGGGCCATCTCCGTGGGCTTGCTGCCGTGCTGGTCACCGACGCGGCGCAACGTGTTCAAGACGTCGAAGTCGGCGACGCTCAGCCCGAACGTGCGTTTCGTCAAGTGATTTGGCCCCATCGTCGTCACGGATTTTGGCCCCACCTCGTTTAGGTGGTTCGTTTGGCGCGGGTGGTCGTCTTGCTGGTGCGAAGTCGGTAGGACTTGGTGCCGGTCTCGATGATGTGGGCGTTGAAGGTGACGCGGTCGACGATGGCGGCGACTAAGCGCGGGTCGGGAAACACGGTGCCCCACTCGCTGAAGGGGAGGTTGGTCGCGATCGCGACCGAGGCCCGTTCTTCTCGTTCGGTGATGATCTGAAACAGCAATTCCGCTCCGCGAGGGTCGATTTGGACGTATCCGAGTTCGTCGAGGCAGAGCAGATCGAGGCGGCCGTAGCGGGCCACGACACGAGACAGAACGCGTTCGTCGGCGGCCTCGACGAGCTCGTTGACCAACTGCGCGGTGGTGACGTAGCGGACCCGGCGGCCTTGTTCGCACGCCGCCAACCCCAACCCGATGAGCAGGTGGGACTTGCCGGTGCCGGAGTCACCGAGCAGGACGACCGGTTCGCCGGCGTCCAGGTAGTGCCCGGCGGCCAGGTGTCCGAGGGTCGCGGGCGCGATGCCGGGTACGGCGTCGATGTTGAACTCCGCCAACCGTTTCAGCCTCGGGAACTTCGCCTCGTTGATGCGTCGGGCACGGCGCCGCTCAGCGCGGTCGTCGACCTCGGCGGCCAACACTTCGGAAAGGTAGCGCAGGTGGGTGTGGCGTTCCCGGTCGGCGATCTCAGCGAGGCGGGTCGCTTCGGTGCGCACTGTCGGCAGGTGCAACTCCCGGGCGGCGGCTCCGATGGAGGCTTGGGCGGCGGCATCGACGGTCGTCGTCTTGGTGGCCGTGGTGGTCATGAGTCGCTTCCGGTGAGCAGATCGTCGTAATCGGCCAGCGAGGGTGGCGGTCGGTCGTAGCGGGCCAGCGCGCCGATCGCGGCGACCGGTGCCATCGGGGCCATGTCGCGGCGGGCATCGATGATCACCGTCTCGGGGTCCAGGCATCCCGAGGTGACCGCCCGATCCATCGCGGCGATGAGTGCGGCGGCTGACATGGTGCGATGCGCCAGCAGGACAGCGATCAGGGCGCGAGTTCCCTTGGCGTCGCCGCGAGCGGATCGGGCTGCATCCCAGTACCTTTGATGCGATTGCGTGAACACCCCGCGGGCCTTGGCCTGGGCCAGTGCCGTCGCGCCGGGTAGCGCCCCGGGTTTGGTCTTCAGGACCTCGAGGTAATGATCCAGGCACAGCACCTCGACGTAACGTCCGACCGCACGTTCATGAGAGGCCACCAGTCGGGGCCCGTCGTAGACCTCGACGGTCCGGGCCGCCAACCGCACCGGGAGGCGTCGCCCGGCGTAACGGGCCGGGACGGAGTAAAAACATTGCCGCACAGACACTCTGGCCCTATTGTCGACCCGCGCCTGCAGTAACCGGGCGCAGTCGAACGCCTCAGCAGGCAATCCCATCAACGTGGGCGCCTCGATGACGAACGCGCCCCCGATGGTAACCGGGCGGCCGGTGATCACCCGGTCGTCGTCGACCAGGTCGGCGGCGCCGATCAGCTCGTTGAGCTCGGCCAGGGAGCCGACCCTGGGGACCGGGACGAGGTGACGCCGCCGGAAACGGCCAATCTCACCCTCCACGCCGCCCTTCTCATGCGCCCCGTCGATCCCGGGGCGGCAGAAGAACGAGTCGAACCCATAATGGCTGCGTAGTGCGGTAAACCGTTCGGACTCAGTGCGGTCGCGCCCCTTGAGGACCCGGATCACCGCGGGTTTGAGGTTGTCATACCGGATCCGCCCCGGCACACCACCGAAGTACTCGAAGGCCAGCACGTGACCCTCCAGGAACGCTTCCTGAGCTTGGGTGGCGAACGCGACGTGAAACGCTTTGCCCGAGTGCGACAGTCGCATCACGAACATCCAACACTTCACCACCAGCCCGGCGACGGTGGCGTAGAACTCGCCGAAGTCGACCTCGGCCTCAGCGCCAGCCAGATGCGCCTGCGGGATCGACACCTCCCGGGTCTCCAACCCGAGCTCGACACGCCGTCTTGCGACATGACGCGACACCGTGACCTCCGAGCAGGTGGCCTGATGCTCGGCGACCAAGCGCTGCCAGATCCGCCGCGCGGTGTGCCGTTGCTTGCGCGGAGCATCGACATCGGCCAGCAGCCAGGCGTCGATCACCGCGACCCACTCCTCGACCGCCGGGCGGGGCCGCGCCGGATAGACCTTGCGCGGCGGCGGAACCGCATCCTCAAGAGCTTGACGGACCGTCCGGCGATGTGTGCCATGACGATTCGCCAACTCACGGACCGACAAGTCCTCGAGCCGCCGGTCTCTTCTGATCTGCTCGAACAGTTCCACGCGTGACCGCATCCTGACCGACCTCCCTGACGACCGTCAGGAAAGACGGGCGACAAGAACGATCTGAACGAGGGTGGGGCCAACATTGGTGACGACACACCGCGCCCCACCCAGCCGGAATGCTCACCACCCCGCCGGGGCCAAAATTCGTGAAGAACGACGACCGAAGTGGGGCCAAGTCAGGTGACCACACTCACGAACGGCTCGAGGGCCGCGATGACGGCACGTTCGTAGTAGCTCGCGCACAGAAGGAGGCGGCCAGTGACCTCAATCGAGCTGGAATCCAGCCGCGGGTCAGCACTCTGCCAAGCCTGCACGATGCGGTCGACTGAGTCACTGTCCACGTCCAGAAGTTTAGCTTGACATCAAGGAACCACTCGGTAGCGTGGCGTTAAGTTACTTGATGTCAAGCGATATTTGTCAGCAATGTAGCCAAACCAGCCTGCCCGATAGGACTCCCATGTTCGCTGCCTACATTGCAGTCACTGGCGTGGCCGCGATTGCCTTCGCTGCCGCGTCCGTCTTGAACTTCACCCACAACAAATCGGTAACTGAGACCGCCGAGCGGCTTGGCGTGCCCGTGACATGGCAGGTCCCGCTGGGCTTTCTGCTGGCCGCAGGCTCACTCGGGCTGATCACCGGCTTCGCCGTGCCAGCGCTCGGGACCGCCGCAGCATGCGGCCTTGTCTTGTACTTTCTGTGCGCAGCAGGCGCGCACATCCGGGCACGCGACACCCGACTCCCGAGCTGGATCAACTGGTTCACATTCTTTTCTCTGGCGGTCGCCGCGCTGGTAGTCGGACTGGTCTACCCCGGCCGAATGTGACGGGTGGCGTGACGTTCTCGGTGTTCGACTACTCCGCCCATGGTCATATTAGACCGTTTCGTCTATTATCTATCCCATGCCGAGGCCTGCGCTTCACTCCACCGATGGTCTACTCGACGTCGCGCGGGAGATGGTGCTGACCGGCGGTGCGCGGTCGGTCAGGATTGATCGAATCGTTTCGGCCAGCGGCGCGCCAAAGGGATCGATCTATCATCGATTTCCCACGGTGGATGATCTGTTAGCCGCGATGTGGGTACGGGCCGTGCGGCGTTCGCAGGCCGAGTTTCTCGAAGCGTTGCGCGCCGAAGAAGACCCTGTGCAGGATGCGGTCGCTGCTGGCTTTGCTCTCTTTGATTTCGCCCGCCGGAATCGTCCCGACGCGCGATTGTTGGCGTCATTACGCGGTGAGGACCTCGTCGCAACGACGGCCGACGCAAAAATGGTCACAGAGTTGAACGAGATCAACAAGCCGCTGAAAGCGGGGCTCGGCGCGCTGGCATGCCGCCTCTACGGACGGGCCACCCGAACGACCGTTGAGTGGACGACGTGTGCGGTCGTGGACTTGCCGATGGGCGCCATGCGCCGACATCTGATCATGGGTCGCCCCGTCCCCACGTCGGTGCGATCCCAGCTCGAATCGGCGATCCCCGCCGCGCTGCGAAGCGTCCTGACCCAAACCCACATAGGAGGCCTCTCGTGACCGGTGCGGTGAAGGTGGTTCGCCGGCTGTTTGATGCCGTCGAGCGACGTGATGCAGAGGCAGTGTTGGCCTGTTACGCCGCGGACGTCGAAATATGTGAGGCGGCGGTGCTGCCCTACGGGGGCACCTGGCGCGGCCACGACGGTGCTCTGGCGCACGCGCAAGCGTTTCTTGCCGCGTGGGACCCCTTCCAGGGCTCGGCCGAGATCAAGCTGGATCCCCAGTTCTGGGGTGACGACTCCGGCCGGGTGTGCGTGCTATTCCGCCACCGCGCTGTGAACCCCAGAAGAGGGACGCGTCTGGATGCCCCGGAGGTGAGCATCTATCAGGTCTACGGCGGGAAGGTGGTGCGATCGCAGATGTTTCACGCCGACTCCGCTGCGGTTGCCCAGTTCCTTGCCGACGCGCATCCTGACGCCACCACAACCGAAAGGGCGCAGTCGTGAATATCCACCCCCAGCGATTGGGCTCGCCGAGCGGCATCTTGCTCACGCTGTTCTGGGCGCCGATGGCCATTGTGCTCCGCCGGATCCCGGACCTGCACTCGGTGGCCGAGGTGGAGTCGTTCTGGGGGGTATAACACCGTTCTGATGCAGGCGGTGGTCCGGTCAGTGGGCGTGGGCTTCCTTCTTCTGCCGGTCTTCTCGGCGCTCTGGTCACGCACACCGGTGTCGACGATGACTTGATGGTCCACATGCGGACCGCTCACGGCTGAACATCCTCGACGGCATTGGGGGTGCTGGGCGAGCAGTTGCTTTGGTATGCGCGGCATTCCAGAGCAGGATCTCGATAGCACCAAGACCACGAGGTCAGCACGACCCGGAATTCGTGTGGTCGACTTTGAAACGACCATCGACATGGGACGGCCGAGGGCGCCAAGGAGGTAGAGCCGCTCAGCCACTGGGCCATAGTCACTGCGAATGGTGACTGCGGAGCGGCCTAGAGCCATTGCAGCCCATACCCGAAATAGATTGCTGCGGAGTCGTTCTCAGTTGTCGGCGGTTGTGTTGGTGTGCGATTTTCCCGGTTCTTAGGCGATACCGCCGCAGAAGTCAAGAGGCCGATCGCCGTGCTTACGACGCCGTTGCCCGTTACGAAATCACTCAGCCATGGTGTCCACCTCGTAGTGCCGACCGAACCATCGATCGCGGCTGTCGCTTGCCAGGGTGATGGGACCACCTGATTGCCAGGAGGATGGGACCACCGTGGCGCGTTATTGAGGATGCTCGGCGGGGTGGTCTGGGTCAAGCTGGCCGGGCCGGGCGCGTTGGCGGTAGGACGGTCCTTCGATGACCAGGGTGTGGGCCGCCGCGGTCAGTCGGTCGATGGCTGATTGAGCCAATAGCGTGTCGGCGGTCATGGTCAGCCATTCGGCGGGTTCCCGGTTGGAGGTCACGATGGTGGTCTTGGTGCGGTGACGTTCGACGACGATTTCGTAGAAGTCGCTGGTTTCGGTGGCATCGAGCGAGCGCAGCGCGAAGTCGTCGATGATGAGGACGTCAATCGCGGCCAGGCGGCGGATCTCGGTGTCGACGGTGTGGTCGAGTCGGGCTGCGCGTAGCCGGGTGAACAGTTTGTCGGCGCGACCGAATATGACGGTGTGCCGTCGGCGAATAGCCATGTGCCCCAACGCTGTTGCCAAATGCGTCTTGCCTACTCCGACGGGCCCGAGGACGATCGCGGACTGGCCGGCGTCGAGGAACCGCAGCGAGGTCAGATCCCCGAGCAGGGTGCGGTCATAGCGGAGGTCCTCTTGTGCGGTCCAGGTGTCGAAACGCATGCTCGGGTCGAGTCCGGCTTTGGTCGCCCGTAAGGCGGCTGAGCGGGATTCGCGTCGGGATACCTCATCAGCCAGCAGAGTTTCGAGGAACCCGATGTGGCTGAGTTTGTGTTGGCGGGCCAGGGCGGCACGTTCGGGCAGGGTGTCGGCCAACGCGCCGAGTTTGAGTGCTTTGAGCAGTCGGAGCAGATCAGCGCCGACCGGGTCGGCGGCTGCGCGGTTGGTCGTGGTCATGTCAGCGGGTCTCCTCGGGTTGCGCATCGGCCACGACGGTCAATGATGCTGGGGTGTTGGTGAATTCGGATGGATCACGCGAGAACCGGGTAGCTGACTGCCCGACCGCCCGGGGCAATGCCGGAGTGGTGGTTTCGGTGGCGCGTTCCAGCATGGAAGCGATCTTGTTGACCGAGACGACGTCGAGGTCCAACGCGAGTGAACATGCTCGATCGACGCGCTCAGCGCCGTAACGGCGCACCAGACCCTGGAGCCGGTAGACGGTCCGCATCCGGGTCCAGGGCAGCGGGTCATCGAGGATGCGTTCGGCGTAGATCCCGACATTCGGCCCGTGGCTGGCACACGCCGCGATCAACGCCGCCAAGTCCCGCAGCGCATAGCTGGCCTTGTGCTCAGGCAGATCATTGCGGTCGGTGCTGCGCCCACCTGCCGGTTGGCGGGGATGGACCTTCACCAGCGTGCCGCGGTGATAGAACTTCACCAGCTCGCTATCGGCGCGCACGTCCACCGTGGTGCCGATCCACTGCTCGGGCAACGAGTACAGGGCTTTGCCGACCTCGGCGTGGAAGTCGCGGTGCACCTTGACCGCCTTGAACACCGGCACGTCGTAGGCCCCCGGCACCGGCAGCAGGAGTCGCTGTTCTTCGGCGGTGAACACCTCCACCGGCCGTGCGCAGGTGGTGCCGTGGATGCGCATACCGGCCGTCCGCTCACACCACGCGGTCGCCGCCTGCTGCGCCTGCTCGAGACTGGTGAATGTTTCACCGTCCCAGAAGTTTCCACGCACATACTGCACCGTGCGTTCGACCCGCGGCTTGTCCTTGGGCGAGCGCACCCGGGCCGGGTCGGTGAGGAACCCGCCATGACCGGCGTAATCGAGCCAGCCCGCGGTGAACCGGGGGTTGACCGCATCGGCAGCGGCGATCACCGGTTTCAAGTTATCCGGGATCAGCACCGCGAAGACGCCGCCGAAGAACTCCCACGCCGCCTGAGCGCCAGCGATCACCGCCGCCAAGGTCTGCGAATACGACAACCACACGAACATGTGCCGGCTGTAGACGGCGGTGAAGATCAACGCGTGCACCTTGCGGCGACGACCATCACCGGTGTCGGTGAGCATCCCCAGGTAGCCGAAATCGATCTGGCATTCCACCCCCGGGTCGCCGTCGGCGACTCGCACCGTGGTGTCCTTACGTCCGAAACCGCAACGTTCACTGGCGAATCGGTTCAACGTCCGATACGGAACCACACACCCTCGGCGGTCCAACAGCGTCGCGATCTTGGTGATCGTCAACGGCCGCGCCTCGCCCTCGCCGGCCACCCACGCGGTGATCTGCTCCTCGAATTCGAGCAGCCGATCCCAGGCCGCGCCGTGACCATCGGGGCGCACCGGGCGGACCGCTTCGGCGACCGCACCGATCAACCCGTCATCGAGCGCGCTGACATCGTCGTCTCGGCGCAGCCCCGCTGCCTGGGCGGCCTCCACGTAGCGGCGCACCGTTTTGCGGTCCACACCGCAATGCGCGGCGATCCTGCGGTACCCCGGCGCCGGTAACCCCACCACCCCGAGCCACACCCGCAGCACTTCCCTGATCTCGTTCACACTGACCTCCCGAAAAGCCATGCCCGTGCCTCCGTGACTTGAACTGTCACGGCGATCGAACGGGCAAACGAAGAGACCACCGACGCGGCGCGCCGGTGGTCCCATAACTGGCAATCCAGGTGGTCCCATCCCACTGGCAAAATCAGGTCACAGTGGTCCCATGCTCATGGCAAACGACACGCGGCGTACGGGCCAGCGCGTGTTTGTCACGTTTCTCGGGCCTACTCCGTCCTATCCGTGACAGATCACGACGGCACGAGTATGTCCGACCTTGATGAGGAGACACGATGAACACCACGCTGTGGGTGCTTCAGGCAATACTGGCCGCAATTTTCGTCATGTCGGGAACGGCGAAGTCGTTCATGACAAAGCAGCGCATGCTGCAGACCGGACAAACGGGCGTCGCGCCATTTCCGTTGTGGATCATCAGAATTGTGGCTGTGCTGGAAATCGTCGGCGCGCTCGGTCTGATTCTGCCCTGGCTCACTGAAAACGCTCGTGTCCTCACTCCGCTGGCAGCGACGGGCTTGGCCCTCGTCATGGTGGGTGCCGCTGTCTCGCACTGGAGTCTGCGCGAGTTCAAACAGGTATTCGGGGTGAACCTCGTCCTGTTCGCCATGCTGACCATTGTAGTCATCGGGCGATACTCCGAGTTGTGACGTCCACGGGCGCGATCGCCAGCCGTGACCACCAGGAAGGCCGCATCTCAAAGGCGGTTCTCGAGTCAAGCAATTCGGCCGCTGCTCACACGCCCGGCCACACGTTCGAGCTCACGTGACCGTTTGCGGTCACCGGTATTGCGTTGCGCGGCTGGCGGATCAGTGGTCGTCGACGTCGCTGAGCGCACCCGGAAGCGGTCAGTGTGAGGCCGGTGTCGGCGCGCGACGACGATCCGGTCAACTGGATGGAGCACGTCACCGACGAGCAGTACTTCGGCTGACACGGCGGGTCGCTGCGTCAGGCCGTCCGTGCCGGGAACGCCGACCGGCGCGCGCAGAGCGCGAAGATCAGGGCGCCGAACGCGAGCGCGACCATGACCGCTGGCAGGCTGATTCCGCTGAAGTGGGTGACCAGCAGGCCGCCCGAGACGCCGCCGGCGAAGATGGCGAGGTTGAAGGACACGCCGATCAATGAGTTTGCGACGTCGGCGTTTTCACCGCTGGCGATGGCCATCGCCGTCTGCAATTGCGTGGCCGCCCCACCGAAGGCCACTCCCCAGACCACGATGGCGACGATGACCGCCGCGAGGGATTGATGCGCCACGATGAAGACGACGCCGGCCAGGATGAACGACCCAATGCTGACAAGCACCAGGATGCGGAGCGCGCGGTCGATCAGGGCGCCGGTGATCCAGACCCCGACGATTGCGGCGACGCCGAAGGTGACCAGCGCGGCTTGTGTCGACAGTCCGACGTCGGCGAACCTCAGGTAGTACGCGATGTAGGTGTAGAAGGTGTTGTGGGCCAACATCCACGTGAGGATCACGATCAGGATCAGGCCGACGCCGGGTATCGCGAACACCTTCAGCACGGGGATCCGTGACGCGGCGCGTTGTCCGGGTGCATCGGGTACGACGACGAGCGTGAGCAGGATGGTGACGGTCGTCAGAATCGCCAGTCCCACGAAGGCGTATCTCCATCCCAACGTGGATCCGAGCCATGACCCGAACGGCGTCCCGAGCGCCAGACCGGCCGGCACGCCGATCGACGCCACGGCCAGCGCCCGTCCGGCGTGCTGGGGTGGACTGATGCGTCGCGCGTAGCCCGCGAGCAGGCCCCAGAGCAGACCGGAGCATGCGCCCGCGAGCATGCGCACCCCGAGGGTCAGGACGATGTCGGAGGAGACGGTGGTGATCGCATTGGCTGCCAGGATGCCGAGAAGGCCAACGAGCGCAACGGGTTTGCGCCGAAGGCCCCTGGTGAAAGCGGTCGCCGGAATGGCCGCGAGCACGGTGCCCAGCGCGTAGGCGCTGACGAACTGACCCGCCGTGGCTTCGGAGACGCCCATGCCGGACGCAATCTGCGGAAGCAACCCCGCGGGCATGGTTTCCGATGCGATGAGGACGAACCCCATCAGCGCCATTACCAGCAATGCGGCCGTCGGCAGGCGGTCGTGGTCGGTTCGTACGGATGGGGCGGGGTCGTGCGCCGTCGAGGTTCTCATGGGACTCCTGAATCGGTGGTCCGCCCATAGGAGGCGGAGAGCGGGCGCGACGACGGGCTGCGATGCCGTCTCGGGTCGTTGTCGCAAAAGGTGCTGTCACTCAGTCAAGTCGACCTCGACGGGCCGGGGGAGTGCCCACCGTGACGCGTACCGCCAGTACACGTGTGGCGCAGAACACACCCTCCTGGCACGCCGCCACGGCAGTTCGGCGACGAATAGCCATCATGGGAAACAGCGACGTGGCGCGAGACGCGAAGGCCACACCAGGACCCGTTGCCGGGGAGGCTCTGAAGGACGCCGCTCGATGGCCGGGCTACGGGCTCATCGCGATCGGCCTCGTGGCCATGGCGTTGAGCCTGGCCGGATTCGCGGTCGGCCGTGATCCATTGGCCACCATTGGCGCCGTGGTCGCGGCGGTGGCGCTCGTTGCCGGGGTGACCTGGCAGTTCGTCGAGCATCGGCGTCTGCGAACCCGCCATGGGTCGGGCACCCCCGAGCGCCCAGAGGACGCGGCTCCGCTGAGCTAGCATGGCCTGGCCTGGCCTGACCGTCGAATGTCGAACGGCAGGAGGGGGATTGACCCCGCTCCTGCCGTCCGACGCGAACCCCTACGCGAGGTTCTTCGTGAAGAATTCGTTCAGCTGGTCGAAGGGAATCATCTCGACCCGGTCGTAGAGGTCCACGTGGCCGGCCCCCGGAACGATGACGAGCTCCTTGGGCTCGGCCGCACGGTTGAAGGCGTCCTCACTGAAGTACCGCGAGTGGGCATTCTCGCCCGCAATGAACAGCAGCGGTCGTGGTGAGATCGCCGCGATCTGCGCGAGCGGGTAGTAGGCCTGCATCGCGGCGTTGCTGGTGAAGCTGAATTCCGTCGTCGAGCGCGGGTGCTGACCGCGAGGAGTGCGGTAGTAGTCGAAGAACTCGCGTTCCACCGCGGTTGAGTCTGCGGTCAGTTCGTACGGAGTACCCGGCACCATGCGCCGCTCGCCGCCGTCGAGCTCGGCCCACCGTTCCTGGCCGACCTGTTGCAGACCCTGCTTGCGCTGATCCTCGGGGACGGCGTTGTTCAAACCCTCGCGCATCGCACGGCCCATGTCGTACATGCTGACCGTGGCCAGTGCACGGATGCGCGGATCGACGGCGGCGGCACTCAGCGAGAAACTGCCGCTTCCGCACACCCCGATCACGCCGATTCGGTCGCGATCGACCAGCGGATTGGTTCCGAGGTGATCGACGGCGGCGCTGAAGTCTTCGGTGAACGCTTCGGGCGAGGCGATGTTGCGCGGTGATCCGCCACTCTCTCCGCCGTAGGAGGCGTCGTAGGCCAGTGCGACGAAACCACGCTCGGCCATCTGCTGGGCGTACAGGCCAGAGGACTGCTCCTTCACACCCCCGGACGGATGGCCCACGGTGATCGCCGGATGCCGCACCGACCTGTCGATGTCCTTGGGCACGTAGAGATCTCCGACCACGTTGATGCCGAGACGGTTGCCGAAGTTCACCCGTTCGACGTCCACCAGAGCGCTCTGCGGGAATGTCTTGTCCCACGCCTCGTTGGTGGCAGCGGCTTGTGCACCGCTCTGCGTTCCCTCGCCCGCGGAGGAGGCACAACCGCTGAGGGTCAATGCGCCAACTGCCACGAGTGCCGCTCCAAGGAAGGGCCTCATCCCGCGCCGCCTCGTCGTGCCGGATTCGCACGTCCGTACATCCGTCATCTGTCGTCTCCATCTTCGTGGCGCGAACTGTGTTGCCGCGCAGCGGTTGATGTACACAGTCAAGCGGCGGCGACCGTCGTCAGGGAGTCACTGTCGGTACACCCATGGCGAGTACACGATCGGTCAGTCGGCCTCCAGGTAAGTCGTCCTTCAGTGTGAGAAGTGATGCACTGAAGTGACGTGTACTGATAGGGCATCCCTGGACAGGCCAAGTGGTCGTACCGTTGGGTTCGTGGACAACCGTGCCGAAGTCCGCGAGTTCCTGACATCGCGGCGAGCCAAGATCACCCCTCAGGAGGCCGGCCTTCCCGTCACTGGTACGCGGCGCGTTCCCGGATTGCGTCGCAGCGAGGTGGCTGCGTTGGCTGAGGTCAGCGTGGAGTACTACGCCAAGCTGGAACGCGGCACCATCGGCGGGGTTTCGGCATCGGATCTCGATTCGCTCGCGCGTGCGCTGCAACTCGACGACGCCGAACGAGCCCACCTGTTCCACCTCGCGCATGCCGCAGACGGCACCAGCGCGGGCATGCGTCCCCGTCGGCGCCCCAGCGCACGATGGACGCCGCGGCCGGCGTTGCAATGGGTGCTCGAGGGCATTCAACCGCCAGCAATCATTCGCAACGCGCGAATGGATCTCCTGGCGTGCAATCAGCTCGGCCGGGCCATGCACGCCTCCGTGTACGACAGCCGATTTGCTGCCGATCCTCCCAACTTCGCCCACTACACATTCCTCGACGAGGACTCCCGGCGGTTCTACCCCGACTGGGACACCGCCGCGGACACCTGCGTGTCGATCATTCGCACCGAGGCCGGCCGCGACCCCCACGACAAGGCCCTGCACGATCTGGTCGGCGAACTGTCGACGCGCAGCACGGAGTTCCGTCGCCGCTGGAGTTCACACGACGTCCGGCTGCACGGGGCGGGTACGAAGCACTTCCATCACAGCGTCGTCGGCAACCTCGAACTCGCTTACGAGAGTGTCGACATGATCTCCGACCCGGGTCTGACGATGACGATCTACGTCGCCGAGCCTTCGTCCCCGACGGCGCACGCCCTCGCCCTGCTCGGGTCGTGGGATGGCGCCACCACCCCACGCGTCACGACCTAGCCGGCTGCGTCGACGAAGGCGAGCACCATGCGCAACCCTTGCCTCACCACCGTGTTGACACTTCTGGTCGTCGCCACTGCGTGTTCGAGACCCGACACCGCGTCCACCTCGGCCGCAGTCGAGTCACCCGCTGCGAGCGCCATCCTCCCGGCTGCTACCGGGCCGACCCAGGAGGCCGGCATGACGCCGATCCGAATCACCATCGCGGGACAGACCATCACGGCGCAGCTGTCGGACAATCCCACTGCGCTCGACCTGGCAGGTCAGTTGCCGATCACCTTGAGCTTCACCGATCTCAACCAGCTCGAGAAGATCTCCAAGCTTCCGCAGCCCCTCACCACCGACGGCGTGCCCGAGGACGCCGACCCCCAGGTGGGCGACCTCGGCTATTACGCCCCGTCGCAAGACCTCGTCCTCTACTACGGCGACGTCGGTTACTACAGCGGCATCGTGAGGATCGGTCGATTCGATGGCGCCCACACCGATTTCATCGGCGATCAGTCCGATGGCTTCGAGGTCACCATCGACCGCGGCTGATTCCTTCCCCACGCGAGCGGTCTTGCCCGTTGGATGGGCGTCCTAACCCATGGGCCCGTCGGGCATGGGGGCGTTGCAGCGGTCCCGGAAGTCGGCTGCGGGTTGCCTGACCGCCTTGAGTTCATCGCTGATCTGGGGGTTTGCCGTGAAGTACGCCTCGACATCGGTGTTCATGACGTCTTTGGGCTTGCCCTTGAGGCTGGTGAAGAAGTCGTTCACCTCCGGGTGGGTGAACAGGTAGGACGCGGTCGCCGCGTTCACGCCGGACATGGTGCCGGCAAGGTCGGCCGCCGTGCAGTTCGGCGGATCGGCGGCGGCAATTGCGGATGTTCCGGTGAGCATCGCACCGGCGATCACGCCAGCGCCAATCAGGTGACGAATGAACATGTTCGAGGCTCCTTGATCGAATGAGTGTGAGGGCACTGGGGAAAGTCTCAGCGACGGGGACCGATAGCGCCGGGCCGGCCTGGCAAGCCGACACCGGGTCCACCGATCCCAACTCCTGGGTTCCAGATGACGTCCATGCCCCAGTCGTCGTCGCAATACCAGGGGTCGGCGCAGTACGAAGGGTAGGCAGCCGATGGGGGGGTGGGACCGCCGCCGCGGACGTCGCCCTGTGCGCACACGGTTGCGTAGCCGGCGCCGGCGCAGTCCGCGGCTGCGGGTGACGCAGTGAGAACGCTGGCAGTCGTCACCGCGATGGCGAATCCCACATTCAGATATCTCTGTCTCATTGGAACTGCTCCCCCTCTACCGTGGAGGTCCTCGCCCGTCGAGCGCGTAACCAGTAGTGGGCAGAGTAGTTGCGGGAGAGTTGGCGCGCGTACGAGACACCCGAATACGATGCGGCGCAATTCCTTCAAGGCTTCACCGTGGCACTTCGCAAGACGTCCGGGGGGTGGCGGATCGCGGCCTGGGCCTGGTCGAAGGGCAAGCAACAACCCATTAGATCGTGGTCACCTCGGTGACGCCGACGGCCGAGGCCGCCGTGGCGTCGGCCCCAATCCGTCGCAGCGTGGCTCGCATGATGTGACCGACGAAGGGGCGGATCAAGGACCAGTAACGCAGGAATCGACGCCTCGACACGGGATCGGTCGTCATCGTGCGGCATTCGTAGGTGACCAGGGTCGCGGACCGGCCGTAGGGCAGGAATGAGTAGTTGGCGGCGATCTTGCCCCAGCCGGGTTCGTCGAATTCCTTGAACTGGTCGACCGCGACATCGCGCCATTCGATGTTGGGTTGCCAGAATCTTCCCACTGCGCCGAAGGCTATTTCGCGGTCCTGGTGTTCTCCGAGGAACGTCCACCCGGGCAGCGCCATGTCGGCGTCCATGACGAGTTTGGGCGGCGGCGGCGGCGTCTTACCGGATAACCGAGCAGGCAGGCCACGCAGCCACATGGACAGGTCGAGTATCGGCGAGTGCACCGTGAGGAGATCGAGCGCACGTGCCGCCGCGAACGTCGTGGTCGGATCGGCGGCGACCACGAAGTGCTCACTGAGCACCACGTCGTACTCGGGCATCATCGACTCGATGATGAACGCTGGGGGCTGAGGTGTGGTCACGACGCCCATCGTCGATCGTCCTGCAATCCGAGACCAGGGTCGATGGTCCTCGGTTCGGTGCCGAGTGCTCTCCGCTCGGCTAGCCGGTCAGCGAGATGCGGGACACTTCGACCAGTTCGGTGGCACTCCTTGGCTGTTCGAACGAGGTCTCGGCCGTGCGGCCGGTCGTATGCAGCGTGGCGATGGTGTTGCCGAAGATCGGACCGTTCAGGTTCTTCCACGTCAGCGGCAACGAAGCCGCCCCGCGCCTGGCCGCCCACCGTCGCGTGACCTTCGCCACCCGGCTTGACCAGCCCATCTTGAAGACGGGCTTGACGAAGGCCGGTACGTAGTTGTGCACCGGCGAGCAGACCAGTTGGTGGACGCGGGCCGTCGCACCGGGCAGGTCGGCCCTGGCGACATAGCTGTGGTGCACGTCCCCCGAGAGCACGGACACGGTCGCCGGCCCGTCCTCTCCGTGGGACGCCACGTCGGCGATGAGTTGGCTCAGCTTCAGGAAGGAGTCCTCGAATGCCGCCCAGTGCTCGAAATCTGCTGTCTGACGAACCTTCTCGGCGAGCTGGCCGCGGAGCCCCCCGCGGTTGGCGGCGATCTCGTTGACCATCTGCATGTCACCGATCACCGGCGGCAGCAGCCACGGCAGCGACGAGCCGAGAATGAGATGGTCGACGTCGCCGAGCCCGTCGTTGACCTGCTCCGCCAACCACGCGAACTCACGGTTGCCCAACATCTTTCGGTCGCCGGAGTCCAGGATCCTGGCGTTCCTCGAATCGACCATGATGAGGCGGCTGCGGCCGAGGTCCCATCGGTAACTAAAGCGAAGTCCCTTGTCGTCATCGACCTCGGTGTCGGCGCGGTCGGCCAACTCGACCAGGTGCGGCCATACGTCTCCCTGCGCTGCGAGCACTTTCTGATAGTCCTCGTCGGCGTCCAGTTCGGCGGGACTGAGATTGCCCAGATGCTGGTACACCCAGTACGACGCGAGTCCGGCTCGGATGCGGTCGCGCCACCATGGCTTCTCGTTGACCTCCTTGCGCCACGCTCCCGAGGTGTTCCAGTCATCCCTGATGTCGTGGTCGTCGAAGATCATCGCGGTGGGAATGGTCGACAGGACCCATCGAATCTCGGGGTCGCCCCACGTATGCCGGTACAGCCCTTCGTATTCGGTGAAGGACACGACTTCGTCCGGTGGACGTTGGCCCGACGAGCGCCGCCCGGCCAGATGCCGACGGGCCTCGGGGGTGAGCTCATCGGCGTAGACCTGGTCACCGAGCAGGATGAGGGCGTCCGGCCACTCATCGTGCGGCAGGTCGGGCAGTCGCGACGCATAACAATCCAACGCGTCGAGGCCGATCTTGTCGTCGAGCTTCTGGTCACCGGTCTTCGGGTAGCGACACGACCCAAAGATGATGCGCAGTTCGTCGACCGTGGCTCGCCCTCGCGTCCTGATCACACTCGGCGGGAACTCGGTCTCCGGCTCCGGCCACACGTCTGCGTCGTCGACCCGCACGCGGTACTCGGTGGTGGATCCCTTCTCCAGGCCCTCGACCAGGACCAGCGCGTAGTGGCAGCCCTGTACCTCGAACGTCTTGGCGGTGCAGCCGAGCACCTCCACGGTGGCGGCGGCAACCGTTTGTACCCAGATGGTTGCGGTGGTTTCGCCGACGTGGCGCAGAACGGGGCCGAGCAGAAGCGACATTCGACGAGCTTAGGCTGGCTACCGCGGTCGCGGCTGGACCGCCCTCTAGAGTCGAACAGAATCAGACGTCAGACGGAGACGGAGGACCGTACGTGGTCGAGTTGGTGTGTAGACGCGAGGCCGTGCAGGAAAGTGCGGGTCGAACCTCATGACGATCGGACCCACCGGGCTGCCGCGCCGCGAGGTGCCTGCGGCCTTCGACGTCGGCGCGTCGGCCTACGACGGTCTCGTCGGGGCGAACCCCGGCTATCACGAGCATCTCCGGATCTCGGCCCGTCGCATGGGGTTGCCGAACCAGGGGCGTGGGTTGCGGCTGCTCGACGCCGGTTGCGGCACCGGAGCCTCGACGGCTGCCCTGCTCGCAGCCGCCCCCGAAGCGGAGATCGTCGCGCTCGACGCGTCCGCGGGCATGCTCGCCCAAGCGAAGGCGAAGGACTGGCCGTCGTCGGTTCGGTTCGTGCACAGCCGAGTGGAGGATCTGGCCGAGGCGGGGGTGACCGGACCCTTCGACGGCATCTTCGCCGCGTATCTGCTCCGCAACCTCGCCGATCCCGATGCGACGCTTCGCGAGTTCGGCACCCTGCTGCGTCCCGGTGGGACGCTGGCGATCCACGAGTACTCGGTGCGGGACTCGGCCGTGGCGCGGGCGGTGTGGAACTTCGTGTGCTTCGCGGTGATCATCCCGATGGGGAGGGTCCGCACTGGCGACGCTGGGCTGTATCGCCACCTGCGCAGTAGCGTCAACTCCTTCGACGGTGTCGCGGCCTTCCGCGACCGGCTCGGCGCCAACGGCTTCACGGCGGTCACCGCCGAGACCATGCCAGGCTGGCAGCGCAACGTCGTGCACACCTTCCTGGCCAAGGCGCCCGCCTAAAACCCGTGCCGCTCAACGGGTGTAACGCCTCCGGCACCGGGTAAGGGATCGCAGGGGAACCAGGCGATCTACGGAGGAAACAATGGCTAGTGGTGTAGCGGCGGTATGGATGCCGGTCGAAGACATGCAGCGCGCGCTCAAGTTCTACGGGGAGACCCTGGGGCTGTCGGTGAAGACCGAGGGTGACGACTGGTCTGAGTTGAACGCCAATGGGGTGTCCATCGGGCTGAACGCGCGCGAAGCCACCCACGGCGTCGGCGGCGGGGGTGCGATGCTCACGTTGCAGCCCGACATCACCCTGTACGACGAGATCGTCCGGCTGACGGACGCGGGCGTCGAGTTCATCGGCGAGGTCAGCGACAACCCATGGGGCCGGATCGCGTCGTTCAAGGATTCCGAGGGCAATGCCTTGCAGCTGTTCGAGCCGCCCTCGGAGTAGACGTACTCGAATCAGCAGGCGATCGCGGGCCCGTCTCGAAGGTTGAGGCGGGCCCGATCCTCGACCTACACCGTGTCGATCACGCGCTGCGCGATGTCGACGAGCTTGACGTTCGATTCCTGACTCAACTGGCGCAGCATCTCGAACGCCCGCACGCTGTCCACGCCGAAGCGCGACATCACGATGCCCTTCGCCTGTCCGATCTGGTCGCGACTCAACAAGGCGGCGTTGAGTTGACGTTCTTCCTGGGTCGCGACGATTGCCGCTGCGGCATGTGCGGCGAGGATGCTGCCGATCGATTCGGCGTCGACGTCCCAGTCGTTCGGCTGAAAGCCGAAGAGATTGAGCGCGCCCGCCGTTCGGTCAGCGGTATACAGCTTGAAGGACAGACCGCTCAGGACGCCGATCTCTACGACGGCGGGTGAGTACTTCGGCCACCGTTCCTCGGCACGGAAGTCGTTGGTCCGGACGACGGTGTCCGCTAGCGCGGCTTGGACGCACGGCCCCTCGTCGAAGGTCATTTGGAGGATGTCCAGCTGATGTGGCAAATCCGAGGTGGTCGAGAGGGATTCGAACCCCCCACGCTTGATCAGCAAGATGCCGGCCGTGTCGACTCCAGGGATCAGCTCCACCGCCGCTGCCGTCACTTCGTCGAGGACCGACTCCAGGGAGCGATCGCGTCGCATTGTGCGGGCCAGGTCCGCCATGCGCTCGCCAAGCTCGAACTTCGATGTTTCCAACACGCGAAGAGCGTTCCCCACAACGGAGATGCCAAACCTCCGGCGACGATGACAGCGAACGGCCAGCGGCCTCGGCGGCTCCGTTCTGAACCGCCGAGACCTTGACGGACGTGGTGGCCGGCCGCCGCGTCCGCCTGCCTTCCTGCTACCCCGCCTGTGTCGGAGTAAAACCGGCCGCCCGAAAACTTGAGCTCCCGCCCTGCAGGAAGACCAAGCCTCGCAACGCTTTTGATGCCTGGTGCAGGCGAACTCATGACGCTTGTCACACCGTCGCCGGGATCCGAGCCGCGGCAGCCGACGCCAACATGTCCTGGCGCAGAGCGGTGAAGTCCGAGATCGTCTTGGTCGCCACCGTCGCGACCGGACGGGCATCACGACCTGTGGCCTCCTTCTTGGAGACCATCACCACACTGTCGATGTAGGGCTGAATGGTGGTGGCGTTCTGCACCGTGGCGACGATGACGAGCTGGAAACCGAACTTCTGAAACGCCTGAAGTGCCTGTTGGGCGAACTGCGGGTCGGACTTCGAGAACGCCTCGTCGAGCATCAGCTGCGCGAAGACCGGCTGGTTGTCCGGGCTGTTGGGGCTCGCCAGGTTGAAGCTGAGGGCACCCGCCAGGCAGAACGCCATCAACTTCTCCTGCTCGCCGCCGGAGTTGTCGCCGGCGTTGCTGTGGGTGCGAATGAGGTCGTCGCTCTCGACGTCCCATTCGGCGCAGTCGAAGGTGAACCGGTTGCGCACGTCGAGTGCGTCTCGGGTCCACGCCTTGTCCTCCGGAGCGGTGGACGCCAGCCGGTTGCGCAGCCGCAGGATGTCGGCGTACTGGTCCAGGATGGCCTGCTTGTCGCCCAACCCCACCTCGGCGATGCGCCGCGAGATGGCCCTGACGATCTCGGTGAGCTCGGTGACCGCCGTAAGACTGCGCGGGGTGGCCCGCAGCGTCAGGCGGGTGCCGCGGTTGAACTCGACCGAACCCAGACCGGTGTTGACCCGCTCGATCTGCTCAGTGATCCGACGGGCCTCCTGCTCGGCGACGCGATGCAGGGTCAGGATGGCGTCCGGCGCCTGCTCGGTGACCAGCCGCATCATCCGCTCGTAGGCCTCGGGCAGCTCACGCTCGTCGATGTGCCGGCACAACGCCACGTAATCGTGCACGCGTTCGTCGAATACGTCGCTGTCGTTGGGGATGGCATCCGGGAACGCGGTATCGAAGGTGTTGAGGATGCGGGCCAGTTCGTCGTAGGAACGTCTGCGGCTCTCGCGGAGTTGCTCACGCTCGCGGCGGATCGCGGTGAACACCGCCTCCCGGTGCGGTTCGGGATCGAGGAGCTCCAACGTCACCGGCACCTGGCCGGCATACCTGTCGAGCAGTTCGGTCAACGGTTCCGAGACGAACGCAGGAGCCAGTCGTTCGTGGAGTTCCAGCAGTCGGGTCCGCCTGCCGTCGAGGTCGTCGCGACGGGTCTGGATGGCGCCGCGACGGGTCATCAGGGTCTGGATCTGCTCCCAGCAGTCGTCGGCGCGCGCGTTGAGCGCCTCGATGTCGGGATGGTCGGCCAGCAGCAGTTCGTATTGCTCCCGCAGGCGGTCGGCATGCCCGTCGGCCGTCTCGGCGTCGATCTGGTTCCACTGCGGGAACTGCTCGCAGATCGCCCTGCACGCTGCGGCCCGGTCCCGCCACTGCTGACGTTCGGCAGCAATGTCGTCGGCGGCGCGCCGGGCCCGATCGTGATCGGCGTCGGCGGTGGCCAGGTCGACGGTCAGCGCGTCGATCTTGGCGGCGACGTCACCCTGATAGATGTAATCCGCCTGTTTGAGCGGACGACGGTCGTCCTTGATGGCCAACCGGTCGGAGTCCTTGTAGAGGCCGGTGTCGGTGACCGCGCGGCGGAAGCGGGGGAAGACCTCGGGCGTGTCCACGCAGAGGTGATCGCCCGCCGCGGTGATGACGTCGGCCGCCTCGGCGGCGCAGAGGTGGGCCGGGTCCACGACGAATAGCTTGCCCGCCAACGTGTTCGGCTCGGCCTCGACGGGATTGGCGCCGACGAACTTCGCCCGGACGTGGTGCAGCTGTATTCGTCCACCCACGTTCGTGTCGTTGACGAAGCGCAGCACGGCGGCGTAGTGGGCGTCGGGCACCATCAGCCGCAGTCCGACGCCGCGCAGGACCTTCTCCACGGCGACGCGCCAGCGGCCTTGCTCGGGCCGCAGATCCATCAGTTCGGCGATGTAGGGCAAGTCCCGCTGGTCGATGCGCAGTGCGCTGCAGATGTTTTCGCGCATCGTGATGGCGAACTCCGGCAGCGCCGACCCGACGTGTTCGACGCGGCGCAGCTCGTTGGCGGCTTCGTCGCGGGCGATCCGCGCGACCTTCTGGGCGTACTCGGCATCCGTGGACGCCTCCCGGCCACGGTCGAGTTTGGCCAATGACTCGGTGGCCGCGGTGGTGAGTTCGTCGCGCAGTACCCAGAATTCGTCGGCGGTGTCCGGGACGTCGAGGCCCTGCGCGCGGATGAGTGTCTCGTAGGCCGCGCGCCGCCGCGAGACTTCCTCGGCGTGGGCCTCGGCTCCGGCCACCTGGGACTGCAACGGCCCGACGCTCGCACTCGAGCCGTTGATCTGTGCGTTGAGCGAATCACCTTCTGCCCTGGCCAGATTGAGCTGTCGGGTGACGTCCTCGTACTCGTTGCCCAGTTGATCGATGGCGATGTCGAGTGACGCGATGTGGCCGGGGCATTGCGCCGATCGGAGATGATCGGTGTACGCCCGCACCATCGGCTGGTCGACGAGGTCGATGATGCCCAGGTCGGAGGATTCCGAGGCGTAGCGATGCTGGACGTCTTCGATGTCGCCGAGGATCTTGCGCTTGCGCTGGGCGACGGCGAGCAATTCGCGGGCCTCGACCAACGGGTCGATCTGCTTGAGCGCCTCGGGCAGTCGCACCAGGCTGCCGGGCTCGTCGAGCATGAACTCGCGGACGAACTGCTCCAGTCCGCCAACGCTCTTCAGAGACTTCGCCTTGCCGAGCAACTGCTGGGCGGCATCGGAGGCGCGGATGCCGATGGTCGCGTACAGCTGGGCGAGGTATTGCGATTCGACCTTGGTGGAGAACCGCCAGTCGTCGTCCTTGAACACTCCCGCGTCGAAGCGGCCCCCTGCCCACCGATTGCAGATGCCCTCGATGTCGCGATCGCCGTCGGCGAGGACGAACCTGCTCGAGGAGTCCGATCGCGAATCGCCGGTGAGCCATTTGAGCACCAGGCCCGTGACGGTACGTCCGGTGTTGCTTCGGTAGGTGACCGCGATCGCAGACCATGCGGTGCCATCACCACGCAGGTACATCACCTTGCTGGCGCTGCCGTCACTGCGCTGGCCCCAGGCGCCGCGGACGTACTTGTCGACGGTGCGCCGGCCCGCGCTGGAACCGGCGGCCGAATGGTCGCCGGAAGCATTGAAGTTGCGCCGGTTGAACGGCAGGAATCCAAGTGAAATGGCATCCAGCAGTGAGGATTTACCACTGCCTGACGCGCCGGCGATCAGTGCGCCGCCAGGACCGAACGGGATGGTGTGGTAACCGTCGAACACACCCCAGTTGATGACCTGCAGGCGGGACAGATGGAACTGCTCAGGCATCGAGCTCCCCCTCTTCGAGGTCCTGGCCCGCGCTGCCGCCGCTCAGCAGCAGCTCGAACTGACCTTGCAGCTCGGTGATCACCGAGGCCGTCATGACGGCATTGATGACGGGGCTCACCGTATAGCTGTCGTCGTCATCACGGCTCTTGCGCAGAATCTCCAACCCGGTCAATCGCGCGATGGCGGCGTCGATGCGGGCGCTGAAGGTGACGGTGTCGCGGTCGATCTCGTTGAGCACCCCAGCGAACAGTGCGTGCACTTCGTCGCGGCTGATGAGGACGGTGTGGTTGCCGGAGGCACGCATTATCTGCGCCAGGTGCAGCGCCAGGATCGAGTCGTAGGTTCCCAGAGGTTCACGGCGCAACAGCTTGGCCCCGCGGGCGGAGTCGTAGC
Organism: Mycolicibacterium sp. TUM20985; assembly: GCF_030295745.1. Taxonomy (NCBI): domain Bacteria; kingdom Bacillati; phylum Actinomycetota; class Actinomycetes; order Mycobacteriales; family Mycobacteriaceae; genus Mycobacterium; species Mycobacterium antarcticum. The sequence continues at coordinate 3,470,641 of NZ_AP027291.1, read as the reverse complement.
GGGCCTGCTCGACGAAGGCGACCCCGCCATCATTGAAGACGTCCTCCACGATGCGCAGGAGCAGGTCGAGTTCGGACAACCGCACGGTTAACTGCGTCCGGTACTCCAGGACCCAGCTGTACAGATCGCGATCGGACTCGGCGCTGACGTAGCGCCGGGTCAGAAGCTGTTGCAGTGCCCAGCAGGCACGGTCGGGCAGCTCGCTGACGTCGCCGTCGAACCGGGGTCGCCGCTGGTGCGGGATTCGAGCGACCTGGTCGACCTGCGGAAGCGCGGAGAACCCGGCGTAGTCGGTCCCATGCTCCTCGCGCGAGCGCTCGTCGGTCCCATGCTCGGTCACGGCGCTGCTCCCAGCAGGCTCGAAATCGGTTCGGTGAACATCAAGTACGGGATCTCCATCTCTCGGTCGCGCCCATCGAGGGACTGGAAACGCACCGTGGCCGACTCGGGGGCTGGCGCTGCGTCGGGCTGCTTCAAGGCCCAGGACCACAGCACGATGACGTGGCCGAGGTAGGCCGAGTCGAGCATCTGCACCGCGTCGGGCAGCGACACGGGGCCCTCGGCGAGGGCGCCGTTGATCATGTCGGACATCGCGGGGGCGTCGACCTGGGTGGTCAGGGCGGCGAAGCTGGACAGGTCGACCTCGCTGCCCGCCGACTGCGCCGGCTTGGGGTTGGACACGTCGCCGATGCGGAAGCTGAGCGCCCCCACCGAGCTGATGGCGTGGCGGGCGAGGGGCAGTTCGAGCGGTAGGCGCGAGTCGGTCAGCGACACCTTCAGCAGGGCGCGGGCGGCACCGATCGCGTCGTTGAGCTGGCGGGCGACGCCGCGGCTCTGCTCCAGCGTGCCGAACGCGGTGAACCGCTTGACCCTCTGGGCGCAGCGCTGCTGGATGCGTTCCACCTCGTCGATCTGATGACCAACGAGTTCGAAGAAACCGGCCATCACCCGGCGCAGCGCCGGGTCCAGCGCGGGCAGGGCCTCGGCGACCGCGGCGACGTCGGCCTCGAATTCGGCGCGCTGGTCGGGATCGTTGATCATGCGCAGGAAGGCCCGGTGCGAGTCGCGGCCCTGGGAATCCCAGGCGGCCTGGTAATCGGCGTACATCTGGCGCTGGCGGTCCCGGTACTCGACGTTGGTGTCGATCGGTTCCCCGAGCGCGGCGGTGGCCTGTTCGATCATCGTGCCGTACTGGCCTATGTCGGTGATCAACCGCTCCATCTGCAGCGCGATGGCGCGGGCCTCGTCGTAGGAGTCACTCAGGTCGACGTCGGGCCGGTCCGACGTGGCCTCGGCATCACCGTCGAGACGATCCAACTCGGCGTGCAGCGCGGCGATCTCGGCATGGAGGCCGGCCCGAATGCGGTCGGGATCGTGGCCCACGCGCAGCGCGACCTGCTTGAGCCGCGACGCGATGCCGTTGATGGAGCCGCCGGTGGCGATGGTGTCCTGACGGCGCATGCCGCGCAGGAGGTCCAGGGCCCGCCGCGCCTCCTGCGTCAGGTAGCAGAGGTTGCGTTCGACACCCGTGCGCTGGTCGGCCACCCGGTGCAGCCAGCCCTGGCTGGCCCAGGACTTGATGAGGGTCAGGCCGGACTGCTCGCCGCCGGGGCGGCCCAGTTCGTCCAGGTCGCGTTCGAGGCGCACCACGAGTTCGGCCTCGGCGATGACCCCCTCGCTGAGATGCCGCTCCATCAGCGTGGCGTAGACACCCAGGTTGAGCGTGGCGAGCAATCGAAGGGTGGGCGAACCCTGGATGTCGCGGTTGAGCTCGAGGAGCTCGGCAGCCGACATGGTCGTTGGGTCGTCCACCTGATTCCCTCCCGTTGGCTCCGCGTGACGTGTCGACGGTCCAAGATAGGGCACCGCGGGGACAGCGGGCCGCGTGCAGGGGTGGCGCGGACGGCGTGTCGGCGTCGGTCTACCTCAGGTACCGCATCAGCCGCAGGAGTCCCACGGGGCACGGCGTCCGAGGCTTCGCGATGGCAGACTTCGTCCCACCGGTCCGCGCCGATCATGGGGTCCGTCCGAGGGGATCCGGGTACCCGAACTCTCCCGTCCATGGTTCCCAAACTTACTGTCGGCGTTGATCTTTCGGTGACGAAGCATTGCGCCGGCCCGACCCGACCAGGTATGGTCGTGGCAACGAAGGGGAGTAGCCCCCAATCGGGTGATCGACATGCTGGTCGCGTTGGCAGTATCACGCGCGTCCCGGTCACTCGAACCGGTCCGCACCGGTGGGCGAGACCTTCGGCTCGTTGCGACCGTTTGGGTTGCCGGCCGAAGGAAGACCTCCTTCCACGGCGGCCAATGACCAAGGAGTCATGGTGCTTTCCGCTCTGCTGCTGAGCTTCGTCGTCATCTTCATTGCGGAGATGGGCGACAAGTCCCAGCTGATGGCGATGATGTTCGCGCTGCGCTACCGCTGGTGGGTGGTTCTCGGCGCCATCACCGCCGCCACCACCATCGTGCACGTCCTTTCGGTGGCGATCGGCCACTATCTCGGCGCCGCCCTGCCGACTCACCTGCTCGGCGTCATCGCGGGCGTCATGTTCGTCGTGTTCGGCTTGTGGACGCTCCGGGGTGACAGGCTCACCGACGAGGAATCCAGCCGTGCCCAGAAGGCAGCAGCACCGGCGTTCTTCGTGGTCATGTCGGCGTTCGTACTGGCCGAACTCGGCGACAAGACCATGCTCGCGACCGTCACCCTCGCTGCCGACAACGACTGGGTCGGCGTCTGGATCGGTTCCACGCTCGGCATGGTGGCCGCCGACGCGCTCGCCATCATCGTTGGTGCGGTGGCCGGAAAGCACCTGCCCGAGCGGACGATCCAGATCTCCGCGGCCGCGCTGTTCCTACTCTTCGGCGCCTACATGCTCCTGGACAGCACCTTCACCGGTGCGCCCGTTGCGCTGGTCGGCGGGGGCGCGATGGCCGCCGTCCTGGCGGTGGCCGCCATCCTGCGCGCGCTCCCGGAACGGCTGCGGCCGGCCGTCCTGCGACCCCAGCCGGCGCCTGATGCCGACGAGGCCGAATCGGTGTCGCGTCAAGCCTGACTTCGCACTGTCACGGAGTTCGGGTCTGCGGTCGGCAATGTCAGCGTGATAATCGAGACCTGCAGCGCACCAAGGGAATTGATGGTCTCGTACGGCACTGCCGAGGCGACCAGCTGTAAGGTCACCGTCTGGCCGGGCGCGAGCGTCTGAGCGACCTGCTCGAGCTTCACGGTCACGACGTGCGACTGTCCGTCCAACGTCACCGGAACCGGCGTGACGAGATTGCCGAGTACCAGCCCGGTGCTGTCGTCGACGAGTTGGGCGTACACGTGCCGGCTGGTGCCGAGACCCGTGTAGGTGAACGTCAACTCGGGGGCGCCGACGACGTACGTCGTCGCGGTCGGGGCCGGGATGGTGAGGTTGTACGCGTTGAATGCGGCGGCGCCCGACGGGAGTCCCAGCAGCGCGCCGAGCGGCCCCGTGAGGAACACGCCGAGCTGTGGACCCGAACCACCGATGAACGGGACGAGCGGCAAGACGCCGCCCGCCGTGGACGTCGCCACCAACGGGCTGCCCGGCGTCACGGGGTAGCCATCCGACGACAGCTGGGTGCCATGCTGGTCGACCCATTCGAACGCGGGACCGGTGCTCACCGAGGCGTCCTGTTTGACGTAGTGGGCCAGCCAGGTCAGCGTGCTCTGTTGCACCAGCACGCCGTCGTTGACGCTGCTGACACACGTGCCGTGCCCGCCGCAGAACCACACCACCTTGGTGTCGACGTGGTTGGCCAGCAACGCCTTTGCGTTCGCGTCGGCCTCAGCCAGCGTGAACAGCGTGTCGACGGTGCCCTGGATCAGCAGCGTGGGCGCGGTGATCTGCCCAACCAGATCGCCCGGGCCGCGGTCGTCGAGCAGGGTCTGATTCTCGGGGGTCACCAGGCCGGTCAGCGCGCCAAAGATGGCAGCGGGGTACAGCGCGGGATTCGGCCGGGCGAAGGTGCCGGCCAACGCGGCCACGAGCAAGGTGCCCCAGCTCGACTTGAACGACTCGTTCTTGTACAGCGAGCTGTTGAGGCTGTTCCAGGCGATGGTCGGCACGATGGCGTCGATGCGGTGGTCGATGGCCGCGGTGACCAACTGGATGCCGCCGCCATATGAGGCGCCGACCATCCCCAGTCGCGGGTCGAGCGCGGCCGGGTCCTCGGGATGGTCGAGCTGAACCTCGGGCAGGGTGGCCAACCAGCTGATGATCGCCGAGACGTCCCTGGCTTCGAAGTCCGGCGAGTCGATCTCCAACTGGCCACCAGAACTCCACTCCCCGCGGGGATCCCAGGTGACGACGTTGTACCCGGCATTGCGCAGCGCGCCGATGCCGATCACGTCGTTCGGCAGGAACTCGTCCTTCTCGGAGAGGTAGTTCGTCGACCCGGGCAGGGCCAGCCCGGGCCCGTCGAGAACCGTGGGGGCCCGGACGCCCGATACGAGCCCGGCTGCGGGGAAGAAGTGGACGTAGATCTGCGCGCCATCGAACGACACCACCTTGACGTCGCGCGGCACCGGTGTCCCGGGCGCCAGACCCCACTGCACCGGGTAGCCGAGATACGGGTGGAGGACGTCGCCGATCAAGGGGATCTGGTGGATGATCGCGACGATCGGCGTCAGCAGCAGTGGTCCGATCACCGGCAATCGTTGCAATATCTCGAGCGGTGCCGTTTGGGTGATCGCCACGACGGGCACCGGGCTGACGGGTTGGACCAGCGAGTTGCCCACCGGAGTGACCGCGGCACTGGGGGCCGGCGAGCTGCCGAAGGGCTCGCGACGGGTCGCCGCCAGCAGCGTCCACGCCAACGGCGATTCCGCGGGCGCGATCGGCGTATCGCCGGTCACCGAACTCGGCTGTGGGGCAATGACACTCGTGACGGCAGTCGTCGTGACGTCGGCGAGGTTCCGGCTCTCCTGTGCCGGGGGCGTCGGGGTCGTGGGGGCCGTCGGGGTCGCAGCGGCTTCCGTCGACGCTTCGGCGGCGGGCGCGGTCGAGGAGCGGGTGACCTGGTCTTGGTCCTTCTCCCGATCCGTGACCACCGTCATGGCCCGCACCGACGGCTCCCGCGACGTCTGCCCCGACCGCCGATGGCCTTTCACCAGGCTGCCGGACGGCCGCTCGTGATCGGCTCGATCATCATCGTTCCGCGACGGCGCCGGCTCGTCCGTCGAGGTATCGGGTTCCGGCGTCGTCTTCGCGTCAGTGCCTGAGGATTCGGTCGACGGCCCGCTCGACGTCGAGGTCGAGGCAGGCCCGGCGGTCGCGCCGCTCGACGTGGTAGAGCCGTCGGGTTCGGCCGATGCGACGGCTTGGCCGGTGAATACCGCCGCGCCGATGCCGAGTGCTACTGCCAGTCCACCGATTCGCCCCACATACGCCCCCGCACCCATGCCTATCTACATACCGTGGCCATCGCCGTGGCACGGGCGTTTATCAGAATTCGATCCGCGAACCCATGACCACCGTCCGGTCGTGGGGCAGGTGGAAGAAGTCCGTGGCGTCCGACGCTAGGTAGGAGGTGGCGATGAACAGGCGCTTGCGCCACGGTGGCATGGTCGGCTCCGGTCCCGCGGCGAGTTCCAACTTCGAGAGGAAGTAGGAGGCCTGGTCGACGTCGATCGTCCCCTCCGTTTGTTCCGGGTCGAGCATGCGCAGCGCGGCGGGAACGTCCGAGGGCTCCATGTAGCCGAATCGTGCTGTCACGTGAATGATTCCGTCATGGGAGTAGCCGAGCGCATCGACCTCCAGCCGCTCGTCCGGCGGTACGCGCGGCACGGGCTCCGTCTCGATGGTGATGATCACCACGTGCTCGTGGCGGACGTGACTGTGTTCGACGTTGGCGCGCATCGCCAGCGGTGCAGTCTCCTTGCCGCGGTTGAGGAACACCGCGGTGCCTGGCACTCGGGTCAGTGGCGGCTCGTATCGGTCGAGCCCGTCGACGAACTCGCGCAGCGGCCCCTCCAGTTTTCCGCGGGCGTTGGTGACCAACATGCGGCCGCGCTCCCACGTCATCATGACCGTCCACGCCGAGACGGCGATCAACAGCGGCAGCCACGCACCGTGGACCAGCTTCGTCAGGTTGGCCGACAGGAAGAGCAGGTCGACGAACAGCAGAGCCCCACCGCCGGTCAACACCATCCACAGCGGCGTCCGCCATCGCGTCCTGGCGAGGTAGAAGAACAGCAACGTGACGATCGTGATGGTGCCGATGACCGCCATGCCGTAGGCATAGGCGAGCTTGTCCGAACTCTCGAAGGCGAACACCAGGATCAGCACGGACACCATCAGCATCCAGTTGATCGCCGGAACGTACACCTGTCCGTACGCCGATGCCGAGGTGTGGACGATGCGCAACCGCGGCAGGAGTCCGAGCTTGGCAGCCTGCGCAGCGACGGAGAACGCGCCGGTGATCACCGCTTGCGACGCAATGATGGTCGCCGCGGTGGCGAGAAGCACCATGGGGAGTCGGGCCCAACTTGGGATGAGCAGGAAGAACGGCGCGCTGACCGAACTTTCGTCACCGAGAAGCAGGGCGCCCTGCCCGAAGTAGTTCAGGACGCACGCGGGCAGAACGGCGAACAACCACGCCAGGGTGATCGGCCGTCGACCGAAATGTCCCATGTCGGCGTAGAGCGCCTCGGCACCGGTGACGGCGAGGACCACGGCGGCCAGCGCGAAGAAGGCAATGTGGAAGTGGCCGACCATGAATGACAGCGCATAGGTGGGCGACAACGCCTTGAGGATCTCCGGGTGACCGATGATGCCCTTGATGCCGCATGCCCCGATCGCGAGGAACCATACGGCCATCACCGGACCGAAGAACCGGCCGACCTTGGCCGTGCCGTGGCGCTGCACCGTGAACAGCGCCACGATGATCACCGCGGTGATCGGGACGATCCACTCCTCGAGGTCCGCAGTGATGACCTTGACGCCCTCGATCGACGACAGCACCGAGATGGCGGGGGTGATCATGCTGTCGCCGAAGAACAGCGAGGCGCCGAACAGACCCAACCCGGCCAGGATTGCGGCGGTGCGCCGACCGCGGGTCGCCGAGCCGTGTTTGAGCATCGTGATGAGCGCCATGATGCCGCCCTCACCGTCGTTGTCGGCGCGCATCACCAGCGTGATGTAGGTCAGCGTGACGATGATCATCACCGACCAGAAGATCAGGGACACAACGCCGTACACGTTGTTGGTGCTGATCGGTACCGGGTGCGGGTCGGTCGGGCTGAACAGCGTCTGAAGGGTATAGATCGGGCTGGTGCCGATGTCACCGAACACGACGCCGAGGGCACCCAGGACGAGGGCGGCTCGGAACGGCGGGGTGTGGCCGGCCCCGGGCGGCGACGTCGTGGACTCCAGTTTGGTCTGCACCGCGATGTCCTTGCTGCTGTCGGAATCGGCAAACGTCGATCGTAGACCCGCCCCCGGGGCGGCGACCTCCATTCACGCCGAGTCGATGTCTGGTCAACGACCGACTTACCGGCGACGGTGAGGGGGTGACACGACCGATCGGAGGAGAGACGCACGGCGTCTGGGGCGCCATGTCGGCGCGTGAACGCAGTCGGATGCCCTCCGCTGGGCGTGAACTCACACCTCCGCGACGGCGCCCCCCGCCGTCACCGGGTGCCGCAGACCGAGGTGGTCGCGCAGGGTGGTGCCCTCGTAGTCGGCCCGGAACACCCCCCGTTCCTGAAGCAACGGCACGACCTGGTCGACGAAGGCGTCCAGCCCGCCCGGCGTGACATGGGGGACGAGGATGAATCCGTCACTGGCGTCGGCCTGGACCAGACGGTTGATCGTGTCGGCGACCGTGTCCGCCGACCCGACGAAGTTCTGCCGCCCGGTGACTTCGACGATGAGCTCACGGGACGTCAGGTTCTCGGCCTCCGCCCGCGCGCGCCAGGCGTTCGCGGTGGCGACCGGATCGCGGTGCATCCGCACGCTCGCCCGGCCGCGGGCGATGGTGTTCTCCCCGACGATCGGATCGATAGTCGGCAACGGCCCGTCGGGATCATGGTCGGACAGGTCGCGGTTCCACAGCTGCTCGAGGAACCTGATCGCCGTCTGCGGGGAGACCTGTGCAAGGCGTACGTCGTGAGCGATCTCGGCCGCTTCGGTATCCGTGTCGCCGAGGACGAACGTCGCGGCGGGCAGGATGAGGAGTTGATCGCGCTTGCGGCCGTACTTCGGCAGCCGGTCCTTCACGTCGGCGTAGAAGGCCTGTCCGTCCTCCAGCGTGCCGTGCCGGGAGAAGATGGCATCGGCTGCGACAGCGGCGAATTCGCGTCCGCGGCCGGAGTCGCCGGCCTGGAAGATGACCGGTCTGCCCTGCGGGCTTCGCGGTACGTTGAACCGCCCGGCGATGTCGAAGTGCGCGCTCGAGTAGGTGAACGCGCCGGCAGTCGGATCGGAGAGGAAGACGCCGCTGTCCTTGTCCGCGACGACCTCGTCTCCCCGCCACGCGTCGAAGAGGGTGTTCGCGGCCTCGAGGAAGCTCTCGGCGCGCCCGTACCGCTGATCTTCGGCCAGGAATCCGCCGCGGCGGAAGTTCTCGCCGGTGAAGGCATCCCACGACGTCACCACGTTCCACGCCGCACGGCCGTCGGATAGGTGGTCGAGTGACGCGAACTGCCGGGCGACCTCATAGGGTTCGTTGAACGTCGAGTTGATCGTGCCGGTGAGACCGAGACGATCCGTCACCGCGGCGAGCGCAGCCAGCACCGTGAAGGTGTCGGGGCGACCGACGACGTCGAGGTCGTAGATCTCGCCACCCTGCTCGCGTAGGCGCAGTCCCTCGGCGAGGAACATGAAGTCGAACTTTCCGCGCTCCGCGGTCTGGGCGAAGTGGACGAACGAACTGAAGTCGATGTGACTGCCGGATTCCGGGTCACTCCACACCGTGGTGTTGTTGACGCCGGGGAAGTGGGCGGCGAGGTGAATCTGCTTGAGTGCCTTGGTCATGCGTGGTCCTGGGCGGTCGAGTAGCGGTTGGCGGGTCGGGGCAGGTCCAGCGTCTCGCGCAGGGTGCTCCCCGGGTAGGCGGTCCGGAACAGGCCGCGGGACTGTAGTTCAGGAACGAGCGCGTTGGTGACCTGGCGAAGGTCGTGCGGCAGCGTCGCGGGGCGCAGGCGGAAACCGTCGGCTCCCGCCTCGTGCCATTGCTGCAACAGGTCGGCGAGTTCCGTCGGGGTACCGGCGAAGATCTCTGCGTCGCTGCGGTATTCACGTCCCGCGACGTGATCGAGACGTTCGCGGCGTCGGGTCGCGGCCTCGGCAGTGTCGTCGAGGAACACCACCAGATCGGCGAACACCCGGACCGGTGCCGGGTCTCGACGGTGCGCGGCGATGGCCTGGACGAGCGTCGTCACCTCGGCGGGGTCATGAGGGGTGACGAAGCCGACGTCGGCGGCATCGGCGATGAGTTCGTATACCGGCTGGGCATGGCCGAGCGCGGCGACGACCGGTTGTCCCTGCGGGGGCCGCGGTGTGATGGACGGGCCCTTGACCGAGAACCGCGACCCTTCGAAGTCGATGTAGTGCAATTTCTTCCGATCGACGAATCGCCCGGTGGTGATGTCGCGGATCTCTGCGCCGTCCTCCCAGCTGTCCCACAACCGGCGGACGACCTCGACGTAGTCGGCCGCTTCGCCCATGAGGTCGTCGGCGTCCGACGGGTCGGACATGTTGCGCCTGCCAAAGTTGCGGGCAGCGTCCTCACGCGCGGTCACCTGCACGCGGACGCCGGCCCGGGCCGAGCTGACGTAGTCGAGGGTCGCGATGGCCTTCGACACGTGGAAGGGCTCGGTGTGGGTGGCGATGACCGTCGGGATCAGGCCGACGTGACGGGTTCGGGGGGCCACCCGCGACGCGATGAGCGTGGCATCGAGTCGGCCTCGGACCCGGTCGGTGCGATCGTCGGGGTGGAAGGGGTGTTCGGACTGCAGTGTCAGACCGTCTTCGATGGTCACGAAGTCCACCAGGCCCCGCTCGGCTTCGACGACCAGGTCGGTCCAGTAGCCGGCCGTCAACAGGTCGGCGGGGCGCGCCTCGGGTTCACGCCACGACGCGGGGTGCCACCCCGTCCCGTCCAGCGCGATGGCGAGATGAAGTCGATCGGAGCTACCGGGCACGGACGGTCTCACTTTCGTTCACGGTCACCACGACAACGTCGCGCTTCATCCGGGTCATTCCTGCCGGGCCCGTCAATGATCGGCGTTCAGCCTCGTCGGTCACCACGCATCGGCGCATCCGTGCAGGTCATGCCTCCAGTGTCCGGTTCCGTCTGGCGCATCCGAAGAGATCGGCGCATGGTGATGCCAATGACCGAGCGCGTACCGGTGCTGATGATCGTGCACGCCCACCCCGACGACGAGTCCAGTCAGACCGGTGGCACCCTGGCGCGCTACGCGGCCGCGGGGTGCCACACCGTCCTGGTGACCTGTACCGACGGCGCCAGGGGCGACGCCGGTGACACCGGGGCGAAACCCGGCGACGACGGACACGATCCGCGTCGGGTGGCGGCGCACCGCTCGGGGGAGCTGGCCGCGGCTGCCACCGCGCTGGGGGTAGGTGAGGTCGTGGAGCTCGGCTACCCGGATTCGGGGCTGCCCGCCGACGATGAACGGGTCGCGGCGGACGCCTTCAGCGTGCGCCCGTCAGGGCCAATGATGACGCGCGTGGTCGAGCTCATCCGCCGCTATGAGCCGGACGTGCTGGTGACCTACCCGCCCAACGGGCTGTCCGGACATCCGGACCACATCCGCACACACGAACTCGTCGCCGCGGCGCACGGTGCCATCGCGAATGACGCACGGGGCGGCCACGTTCCACGGCTCTACTACATCGCGATGTCGTTCAGCCGGCTGCGGGCGGTGCAGTCCGACGTGCGAGGCGCCTTCGGTGCCGACGCCTGGGTGCCACCCGACGAACTCGGCGTCGACGACTCCGAGGTCACCACAGTCATCGACGTGGGGGCGTTCTGGGCTCAAAAGCTGGCGGCACTGGCGGCGCATGCCAGCCAATCCGATGCCGCGGTGATGCTGCGGCTGTTTACGATGGCCGGTGAATCGGCGAAATCCGTTGCGCGGGTAGAGGAATACGTGCGGGCGTATCCACCCGTCGGCACTCCGGTGGGTGAGATCGAGCGGGACTTCTTCGGCGCGACGGCCTCAGCCTGATGACGGCAGTCTCAGAGGCTGCCCAGGTCGTCGGGCACGTCGACGGCGTGCTGTCGCAGCACCTCCAGGGCCACGACGTCCAGTGTGCGTTCGTGGCTGGCGGCCAGCACCACCGGGGCGGCATACCCATCCTGTTGTGCGCGTAGCCAATTCACGGCAGTGACGCACCAGCGGTCGCCGGGCACCAGGCCAGGGAACCGGTACTGCGGCATCGGCGTCGACAAGTCGTTCCCGATGCTGCGCTGGTGCTCGAGGAACTCGGTAGTGACGACCGCACAGATCGTGTGAAGCCCGACGTCCTCGGCACCAGTCGAGCAGCAGCCGTCCCGATGGAACCCCGTCATCGGCTCCGTACCACAGGGATCGAGCGGTCCACCGAGCACGTTGAGATCAGCCATGTCGACAGTATCCCTCGCCATGGCCCGGCTAGCAGCGGTAGACGCGTTCCGCGTTGGCGGCGAGGACCTTGTCACGGGCGACGGCGTCGAGGCCCGCGGTGATGGTCGAGAAGGTGGTGAGCAGCTGGTCGAGGGTGCCGTGCATCCCGTCGACGGGGAAGTTGCTCCCGAACATGCAGCGGTCGACGCCGAAGGCGTCGATGGCGTATTCGAGCCAGGGCGCCTGCGCCTCGACCGCCATCGATGCGAGCGGCATCGCCAGACCGGAGAGCTTGCAGAAGACGTTGTCGCCGAGACCCGCCAACGCGTCGATGCCCTCGGCCCAGAGGGTGCGCTCGGCGTCCGAACCATTGCGGGGCCAGCCCACGTGCTCGATGACCACGACCAGGTCACCGTGCGCCTCCAGAGCCCCGGCGATGTCCACCAGTTGATCGGGATGTGACATCACCTCGAACAGCAGGGCCCTTTCGGCAAGGGCGCGAAGCACTTCCGGCTGCGGAAGGGATCCCTCGACCGCTCCCATCGGGCGCACGCCGCGGAACCGCGATGCCGCCAGCTGGGCGTCCAGGGCGGCCACTGCATCGGCGACCGAATCGGTGGGCGGCAGCCCTCCGATGATCGCGTCCGGATGACCGTCGGTATTCGCTCGCCGATCGAGCTCGAGGGTTTCGGCGATCGAGTGCCCCCCGGTGGCTGCAGCGACGTTGACCAGCTTCTCGACGTTCCAGCCGGTGGACTCGGCCATGTAGGTCGCGGCGTCGAAGCGGCGGCTCATCCCCGTGACGTCACCCATGTCGAGTTGCGCCTGCCCCGTCGAGAGATAGGGGTACCAATCGGTGCGTGCCGGATCCCACAGGTGGACGTGGGTATCGACGATTCGGGTCGGCCTTGCCGCGGGAGTCGTCACCGCGGTGCCACGATCTCTCGAAGCACGTCGTCGAACCAGCCAGGCACGGCGGGCCCGCCGAAGCTGATGCTGCCGATGGGGCGCGGGTGGCTACGCAGGCCGAACCAGCTCGTCTGCGAGGCCAATTCGGCGCCCGCCAGGCTGACGGCCTCGGGGCTACAGGCCAAGTGCGCGGCGAATCGCGCCGGGACGTCCTCGGATTCCGCGCTGATCGCGAACGCCCACACGAGGTCGCCGGTGGCGGCCCGGCCGGCTCGAGCGAGTTGCGCGGCGGCCTGAGCCCGGGTGCGGCCGCCTGCGGTGGTGGCCGCGGTGACGGTCACCAGGCGAATGGGACGTTGCTCGTCCACGGCGAGGTCGGCGACGGCTCTCGCCCATCGGGCGTCGGCGTGGATCTGCTCGGCGATGTCGGCGTGCTCGTCGAGGATGCGTTGCCACGCTGACGTCGCCGCCTCGGTCTCGTCTGCGCCGGCCATGGCGACCACGACGGCGTCGAGAGCGTCGAGGGAGGCCAGCGCCGTGGGGGAGTCGATCGCATGCGATGCCACGCCCCAGGCAGCGAGCGCGTCGGCCAGTGCCGTCGCCACCAGGGGCCGGTCGGTCACGACCGCGCACGATCGCACGGGGCTGGTGGGAAGGCCGTCGGCCGACGGCGCCTCGAACAGCGCGCCGAAGCGCGCGTTGCTACCGCCCCCGCTGACCTGGCGAGTCTGGGCCGGAGCCAGGGCGATGGTGGTCGCCGCCTCGACGAGACACGCGGCTGACGGCACGCCCTCGCTGCGCACCACCTCGATCAGGCGTGGCTCGTCGATCACCGCGATCTCGGATCCGGCGGCGAACAGCACGCGGCCGTGACACGCGGCGAAGGTGCCGTCCACCAGGTGAGCGCCCAGCGGTCCGAGTTGCTCGGGCGCGGGCATCGAGCCCAGGGACAGTCCGCCGGTGGCGGCACCGCTCGCTGGCCGTGAATTACCCAGCGCGGCAGTGACCATGCGGGTGGCGGCGATCGGGGAGATGGCGTTGACCACGACCCCCTCCGGCGCGTGCCGACCCAGCTGCCAGGTGAGCGCAGCGACGGCACGTTTGGCGCAACCGTAGGCGCCGGCGTCGGCCGGCCGCCAGCCAGACCCGGAGGTGACACCGAGGACATGCCCGCGTCCCGCCGCCGCCATCAGAGGGAGGGCAGCTCCGAGGACGTTGCGGTACCCGTCGAGGTGCACCGACAGCACGCTGCGCCAATCTTCGGCGCTCCCCGTGGCGAAGCCGGTGGGACGGCTGATGCCCGCGACGTTGACGACGGCGTCGAGCCCGCCGAACTCTTCGGCGAGCTCGTGGAACAGCCGGCGGATCCCGGATTCGTCGGTCACGGACACTCCGGACGCCCGCGCCGTACCGCCTGACGCGACGATGCGACCCGCCGTGGTCTCTTCGGGCGGGGGGAGCCGTTCGGAACCGTCGATGGAGACCAGCGGATCCACTGTGACGACGAAAGCGCCTGCCCGACCTAGCGATTCGGCAATGGCGGCACCGATCCCGCCGCCCCCGCCGGTGACGACGACCACCCGCTGACGCTCGGTCACGCCAGGTCCAGTCCGGCGAGGTCGCCAGCGGCGAGCCACTTCTCGAGCAGTTCACGGTAGGCGAAGTAGTCACCGAACCCCCGGCCGAAGTTGGTGTCACGTGCCCTGATGCCGCCCGGGTTGCCCTCGTTGTTGATGCGCGACGGCGTGCAGGCGGACATCACCGCGCTGGGATCGACGTAGGTCTCGACGATGCGCTGGATCCACTCGGCCTCCGCCTGGGCGCCCACGTCGAACACCGCGCCCCGCTCCTCGAGCAGTTGCACTGTCCCGGCGATGAATTCGGCGCCCAGGACGGCGATCTGGGTGTAGTTGACGGTGACGACGGCTTGCTGGCCGGGTGCAGGCATCACGAACATGTTCGGGAAGCCGCGGCTCATCATTCCGAAGAGGCTTGCGGCACCGTCTCCCCACTTCTCGGCGAGCGAGACGCCACCGCGGCCGACGATGTCGTGGCCGACCCGGCGCTGCAGTGGCGTCAGCTCGGCCTCGAAGCCGGTGCCGTAGACGATGCAGTCGACGTCGTACTGCCGGCCGCCGGCTACCGGGCCTCGCTCGGTGATGCCCTCGATACCCTCCGGGCAGTCGACCAGGTTGACGTTGTCGCAGTTGTACGCGCCGAAGTACTCGTCGTGGAAACACGGTCGCTTGCAGAGGTACCGGTAGTAGGGCTTGAGCACGGCCGCGACAGCGGGGTCGTCGACCAGCTGGTCGACCCGGCGACGGTGCTCCTCCATGATCCCGTAGTCGAGTTCCTCAGCGGCGCACATGAATTCCTCGACGCTTGCACCCTTGATCCGCGGCGGATTCTGGACCGCGGCGTAGTGATGCGTCCAACCGTCGTCGGTCAGGTCCGCCTCAACGGGTCGGCCCAGCATGATCGACTGGAAGTTGTCCATCCGGTTCTTCTGCCAGCCCGGCTCGAGCCCGTCGGCGAACGCCGGATCGGTGGGACGGTTTTCCCGCACGCCGATCGCCGACGGCGTGCGCTGAAACACGTACACGTGTTTGGCGGCCGCGACGAGCGGTGGCAGGCACTGCAACCCGCTTGCCCCCGTCCCGACCAGCGCGACGGTCTTGTCGCCGAGGTCGGTGAGCGGCTCACCGGGACCGCCGCCGGTGTAGCCGTAGTCCCACCGCGCCGTGTGGAAGGCACGACCCCCGAAGGTGTCCATGCCCGGAATCGCCGGCAATTTCAAGAGGTTGAGTATCCCGACCGCCAAGACGTAGTAGCGGCAGGACAACTCGTCACCCCGATCGGTGCGAACCGTCCATCGGCCCACGCCGTCGTCCCACGTCGAGTGGGTGACACCGGTATGGAACAAGGCGTCGCCTACCAGGTCGAAACGCTCGGCGACGGAGTCAAGGTGTTGCCGGATCTCCTCGCCGAAGGCATACCGGCGCGACGGGATGTAGCCGAGTTCCTCCAGCATCGGAAGGTATTGGTAGGACTCGACATCGCACATCACACCGGGGTAGCGATTCCAGTACCAGGTGCCTCCCATGCCACCTGCCGCATCGACGATGCGGATGCGCTCGACCCCCGCCTTGCGGAGGTGCGCCCCTGCCAGAATGCCCGCGATGCCACCGCCGACGATCACGACGTCGGGGTCGTCGGTGATGGCCTCGCGGTGGGCGTACGGAGTGAAGGGATCGGCGAGATAGCCGGAGACGTACTCGTCGTGGGTGAGATCGCGGATCGCCGCGCGCCCCGGTACGAGGCGCCGGTCGCGCTCCGCGAGATACTTGGCGTGCACGGCATCGGGATCGAAGGCCATGATCGTCCCTTCCGCCGGCGTCAAGGCTGATGTTACAAAAACTCTCGTTGGTGTCAACCAGCGTGTCACCTGGCGGACGTGGTCTGGCGCTGTTGCTGATGCGGATCATGTTTCTGGTCAACGACTTTGGGGCTTGGGTAGCACTGGTGGCCGAACGGGCTCCGGAAACACTATTTTTACGAAGATAGCAGCTGGCCGAGGTCGTGCCCGTTGAATAGCATGAAGTACCGACGAATCTGGTCTCCCGACAGTGGGTTATCCACAGTTGGCGTTTCATCCCCAAGGCGGGGTTCTCGCTCGCAGTTTCGACGATTTCGGTCGGAGCCGGTCCCTAGATTCGAATGCATGTTCGATTCGTTGGTGGCGGCGACGGCTGGTGTGTATGGCACCGGTGCGGTGGGTGCGTGGGCGCGGGTGGAGTCCGCGGCATGCGCTCGTCGGTTGGCGGCCATGGTCACGGTCCTGGAGGCCGCGTACGCACTCGACGGGTCCGCGGACCGCGACCAGTGGTGCCACGACAACTGGGACGCCGTCTGCGACCAGGTCGGTGCGGCGCAGCGGATGAGCGGTAGGTCGGTGTCGAATCTGTTGCTGACGGCGGTGGCGTTGAAGGAACGGTTCCCGAAGGTCGCCGCGGTGTTCGCCGCCGGGTTGCTGACCTTGGCGCAGGTCCGGCTGATCGTGACCCGCTCGGCCGCGGTGACCGACCCCGACGCCCTCGCCCAACTGGACGAGGCACTGGCGGATGCGGTGGTGTCCTGGGAGCCGATGTCGCTTGATCGGACCGAGGGGACCATCGATGACTTCATCGCCCGGTTCGACCCGTTGGCGTTGCACCGCGTCCAGACCCGCGCGCGGGGCCGCAGCGTGGACATCGACGTCGACGACGGTAGTGGGATGGCGCAGTTGTTCGCGACGCTGTTCGTCCCGGATGCCGAAGCGTTCGGCGGCCGGTTGGAGGCGATGGCCGATACGGTGTGTCGGCATGATCCGCGGACGCGGGATCAGCTCCGCTCCGATGCGATCGGCGCTTTGGGCCGCGACCAGGACCGCCTGCCCTGCCTGTGCGGTAGGGAGGACTGCACCGCCGCGCAGAACCCACCCGCCAGCGGTGTGGTCGTCTACGTCATCGCGCACCAGGACAGCCTCGGCGACCCCGCCCAGGATCCCCCACCGCCGCCTCCTGATGGGCCCCGCCCCGATGCCCCCGACGATCTCGATAGCGCCGGTGATAGCGACCTTGAGAACGGCACCTCGGACCTTCCCGAGACGCCGCCCACATCCGATACGACCGACGATCTCGATAGCGCCGGTGATAGCGCGCCTGCCGAGGAACACCCAGGTCTCGACGGGCTCGTGCCGCCGGTGTTCATCCGCCCACCCGAGGGCCGCCCACTCACCGACGGCCTCATCCCGCGCACACCGGGCTTCCTGAGCTAGGTCCGGCCCGCCGTCACCACCCGCGGTCGGTTCCTGCCGGGGCCGGTGTTCCGACGCGTCATGCTCAACGCCGCCATCTCCCGGATCTTCCATCCCGGCCAGGCCCCACCCGAACCGCGGTATCGGCCGTCGAAGAAGTTGGCGGACTTCGTCCGCTGCCGCGATCTGACGTGTCGGTTCCCGGGCTGCCACGAACCGTCCACCAATTGCGATGTGGACCATACGATTCCGTGGCCCTACGGTCCGACCCAAGCCGCCAACCTGAAAGCGCTTTGCCGTCAACATCACTTGCTGAAAACGTTCTGGCCCGGCTGGCGAGACCGGCAATACCCAGACGGCACAGTCGAGTGGACCGCACCCGATGGGCAGACCCATGTCACCACCCCGGGGAGTCGGCTGCTATTCCCCGAACTCTGTCAACCCACCGCACCGGTCACCGGCGCCACCCCGCCACCGGCCAATCACGCGCCGGGACTGACCATGCCGCGGCGCAAGCGCACCCGCGCCCAAGACCGCGCCAGCCGCATCGCCCGCGAACGCGAGCACAACCGCGCGGCCGCCGAAATGCTCGATACGGGTTAGGGTTCGCCCACGGCGCGCCTGCGCTCGACCTCGATCGGCACGATGGGCGCCCGGGCCGTCGGCCCCCGGGTGATGGCGTTCAGCGTGATCTCGGGCAGGTCCACCGACGAATCGAGGGTGTCGATCCAGGCGACGGCATCGGCGACGTCGGAGGCGCGGATCGCATGCATCTCGAACGGAACATCCTGCAGCATATCGGTTTCCACGGGGCCGGGCGTGACGGTGTGCACAGTGATTCCGTCGCGATCCACCTCGCGCGCCAAAGCCCGGGCGAACGCGTTCATACCCGCCTTGGAGGCCGAGTAGGCGGTCCTCGCGGGCATCGGATCGTGTGCCGAAGACGACGAGATGAAGACGAACCGCGATCCGGCCGCCATTCTCGTCAACGCCGCGGACGACACCACGAAACAGGAGTCGAGATTGGCGGTGATGATCTCGCGCCACTGCTCGAAGGTCTGCTTGCGGACGTAGGTCCCCCCGAGGACGCCCGCCGCATGCACCACCAGATGAAGGGGCCCGGCGAACGCAACGGCCTCTCGGAAGGAATCGGGATCGGCGGCGTCCGCGACGACGAAGCGGGCACCGATCGCCTCGGCGGCGGCCCGCAGCGGGGACTCCCGCCGCGCGGTCAAGACGACGTCGTAGCCGACTTCGGCGAGCCGGCGACCGCAGGCCATGCCGATACCGCCGCTGCCACCGGTGATCAATGCGGTTCTCACGATCGCCCATCATGGTCTACTAATCCCCAGGCGGGTCCGGAAACCGAGATCGGAGTAGCCAAGTGAGCGTTCGTAGGGTGGGGGTTTGACTCATGGCGATGGTCGACCACACGGGGCTGTGCGCGGCGGACATCGACGAGTCCCTTCGGTTCTACCGCGACGGCATCGGCCTGACGGTCTTGACGGACTTCACCATGGACGCTGACCTAGAGCCACTGCTCGGACGACCGACCAGTCACGTGCGGGCGATCTTCCTCGGCTCGCTGGACAGTCCGGATGCCGGCGCCCTCGAGTTACTGGACCTTGGCGACGACGAAATACGAGGGCAACAAAGGGGATCGGGGACACCGCACCGCGGTCTGTTCCTGTTGTCCTTTCACGTCCAGGTCGCCGAAGTCCTGGCCCGACTCGCCGACCTGGGGCTCGGCGGCACACCGCGGACCATGCCATCACCGGGCGGCATCACCGCGACGGTCGTCGACCCGGATGGCGTCACCGTCGAGCTGTTGAGCAGGCCGGTACCCAAGTAGGGCGCTCGCGCCGCCTCAACGCCGTGGCGCGAACACCGTCTGCTGGCGTTCGACGCGGACTGCCACGGCCATGCCGATTTCAACCGAATCTGGTTCACAATCCACGATATTGGCAGCCAGCCGAAGATCGTCCTGCTCGGCCAGCTCGACGATCGCGATGACGTAGGGCGTCGGCAACGCGGGGTTGAAGGCGTGGTGGTTGACGGTATGGGTGAACACGGTGCCCTCGCCGGATACCGCCCGGGTGCCCAGCGCTTGGTCGCAGCGGGGACACGACGATTCGGGAGGCAGAACCCATCGCGCGCACGACACGCAGTACGGGACGTGGAGTTCACCATCGACGACACCCAGTGCGGCCACCTCACCTGACATGGGGTCACGTTACCGTCCGCTATCTTTGCGGCGACGGGGATCGCGGAATGGAGCCGAGCGTGTCGCACTTCGAGAAGGACGCGATCATCAGCGGCGTCGGCATCTCCCACATTGGCCGGCGCACCGGAATTGCCGGTCTCGAACTGACGTTGGATGCCGCCCGCGCCGCAATTGCCGACGCGGGCCTGCAGCCCGCCGACATCGACGGCATCGCCACCCTTGGCGATACCCCGCGTCAGCACGTGATCGAAGCCTTGCATCTCGACGCCGAGAACCGCAGTTCCGGTTTCGACACCGCGGGCCTGTACAGCCCGTTGATGTCAGCCTTCCTCGCCGTGTCCGAGGGCCGGTCGCGACACGTCCTGGTGTACCGCACCGTCGCGATGCTCGGCGGCTCGATGATCGATTCGTCGGCCGAGCTGCCGCCGGAGCCCAACGCGCTGACATCGCCACCCGCCGAGCCCCGGTCGCCGGGGCAGCCGCGGCGGGTGGGCGCCAACGGCGACATCGGCGAACTTCTGGCCGCGCACGCGTATTCGGCCTCCAACTGGGTGGCCATGCACTGTCGTAGACATATGGAGCTCTACGGGACCACCAAGGAGCAGCTCGGCTGGTTGGCGATCAACAGCAGGCGCAACGCCGGACTGAATCCGCTTGCAACATATCGCGATCCGATCACGATGGAGGACTACCTGGCCGCTCGGCCCATCTCGTCACCGCTGGGTCTATACGACTGCGACGTGCCGGTGGACGGTTCGATCGCCGTGGTCGTATCGCACCGCGACTACGCGGTGGATTGTCCGAATCCCGTGTCCGTCGAGGCCGTCGGCGGCGCCTACGGCACGGGCGGCTGGTTCCATCGCGACGACTTCCCGAAGATGGCGTCGACCGAGGCGGCTGTCCAGATGTGGTCGCGAACGGATCTCACTCCAACGGACCTCGACGTGGCCGAACTGTACGACGGCTTCACGTATCTCACGTTCGCGTGGCTGGAAGCCCTCGGGATCTGCGGTGACGGCGAGGCCGGCCCCTTCGTCGAAGGAGCGACGCGCATCGCGTTGGACGGCGAACTGCCACTGAACACCTATGGCGGCCAACTCTCGGCGGGCCGTATGCATGGCTACTGGGTTTTGCACGAGGCGTGTCTGCAGCTGCGCGGTCAGGCGGGGGAACGGCAACTGCGACGGCGCCCGGACACTGCGGTGGTGGCCGCGGGTGGCGGACCGATCGCGGGATGCATGCTGCTCACTCGCTGAGGGACAGCGCCGCCGCGAGATCGTCGAGGAGCTGAGAGAGCGTCTCGTCGGCGGTGGGCAGCGCCTCTATCGCCGGCCGCACCGTATCCAAGAGGTAGTCCAGTGCGGCAACCCGGCTGCCGTCGACGACCATCGGCCGCAGAATCTCCACCAGGGGACCCACATCGTGGGCGGCGTGGTCCGCGACTGTCGCGGCCAGCACGTCGACGAGCTCCCAGTCGCGGTACAGCGCCATGGAACGCTCCGAGATTCCGAAGCCGCGCACCGGTTCACCGCGCATGGTGCCCTCGAAGGTGAAGGGCCCCTCCATGTACTCCACGGGAAGCGCATGCGCGGGTGCGGCGACCAGTGGCACGCCGGTCAGTTCGAGGTCCAGCGCCCGCGACACGAACGTATGGCTATCCGGCATCCAGCGGGCCGCGACGGGTGGGCGCATCAGCTGACGTACCGACTCCGGCCAGCGCACGTAGCTGTGAGTGTGGACCTCGATGTCCTCGACGCATTCCGGTTCGCGGCCGGGCTCCGCGTACGCGACGGTGGCGCCGGTGAAGGGTCGCCTCGCGTTGCGGTCGCGCCGGTCGAACTGTCGCCAGGAGACCACGTCGGCACCGTTATCCAGGTGAATCGTGCGCCATTCGTAGGAGATTGCGCGCGGATCACCGCCGGTGCCACCGCCGCCGGCCGGTAGGGGGAACCACTGCCTGTCGATGTGTCCCGAGCTGCCCGACACCTCCTCGGTCAGGCCGCCCCACGTCAACGATCCGCTCATCACCATGCCGGTCTGGAAGTACGAGAACGTCTCAGGCTGGGCGAGGCAGGAGAACCGGCCGCGGTAGGTGTTGGCGCCCACGGGCACCGGCGCCCTCGTCGCGGACACCTCCAGCCGGAGTTCCATCGTGGCGCCGGCCTGGTCGATACCGGCCAGCCTCACGTCGTATCCGAACGGGACCAGCTGCCCGTCGGCGTCGCGCCGCGCGGTCCACGAGGACTGGCCCGCACGACTGTCGAAGCTCATGTCGAGATGACCCGTGGTCGCGGTCATCTTGTGGACGGTTCCCTCCGCCATGTTCTTCGGCGGCATGTCGTAGTCGGTGAACGTCCCGTAGTCGCCGGTATCGAGGTTGAACATGGCCATGGTGTGGAAGTCGGCCACGATGGTTCCGCCGGGGCGGTTCTGGTTGAAGATCGTCAGGAAGGCGAATCTCCGGCCGGACGTCGTGCCGGTCAGTTCACCCGCAAGGAACCAGGTATCGGACTGGCAGTGGGGATGGATGCCCTCCGCTGCGGGAAAGGTGAATTCCGGTTCACCCCGGACCAATTGGAACGGATACCGAAGCTCTGCACTGGTCGTGTCGACCACGGCTACCTGCCCTCGCAAATTGAGCGCGAAAGCCATCTGGCTATTATCACTAAATTAAACTACTACCATCGGATCCCTCGAATCCAGAGCCATCGGCGGGTTCAGCCCTCAGGCTGCGCCCGGAAGGGGAGACTCGACCCGTGCGAGAAGCCGCGACCCGACACCGTGCCAACACGGTCGCCGAGCTGGTCCGGGCGCGTGCGCACGATGACAACGTCGGCCTGTCGTACGGCGACCGCTCCTGGACGTGGCGGGAGGTGGTGGCGGAGGCCGCGGTGCGCGCCTCCTGGTTGAGCGAAGTGCTCGACCCCGCGCGACCTCCGCACGTCGGTGTGCTCCTGCCCAACACGCCGGAGTACGCGTTCCAGATGTTCGGCGCCGCGCTGGCCGGAGCGTGCGTCGTGGGACTCAATGCGACGCGTCGTGGCGCCGAACTGGCCCGCGACATCGACCACACCGCTTGCCAATTCGTGATCGCCGATGACGCCTACGCCGACCTCGTAGACGGACCGTTGCGGGTCGAGGACCAACCGTGGGTGCTGTACCGGGACGCCGTGTTACCCGATGAGGACCCGCCTGCGGAGACGCTGATGTGTCTGCTGCTGACGTCGGGCTCGACGTCGGCGCCCAAGGCGGCGAAGTGCAGCCAGGGCCGGATGGCCGGTGGCGCCATGCGCGGATTCGGGCCGGACGACACGCTCTACTGTCCCATGCCGCTGTCGCATGGCAACGCGCTCAACGCGGCGCTCTTCCCCGCGCTCGCCTGCGGGGCGAGACTGCTTCTGCGCGATCGCTTCTCGGCAAAGGCATGGCTCGACGACGTCCGGTCCCACGGGGTGACGTTCACGAACACCGTCGGAAGGGCGCTGGGCTACGTGCTGGCGACCCCGCCGACGCCCGTCGACCGCGATCACCGGCTGAAGGTGGTGCTGGCCCCCGAGGCGTCACCGCGTGACATGGCCGAGTTCAAGGAGCGGTTCGGGGTGACCGTGCTCAGCGGCTACGGCTCCAGCGAGGGCGGGATCGTGCTAGTGCCGTCCCGCAAGCCGGGCTCCCTGGGAAGAGCGACCCCGGATGCCGACGTCGCGGTGGTGGACCCTGCGGGCAGGGAATGCGAGCGCGCCCAACTCGACCCCGCCGGGAAGCTGCGCAATGCCGAAGGGGCGATCGGGGAGTTGGTGCGCCGCAACGCCGGTGGAGCATTCGAGGGTTACTGGAACAACCCCGAGGCAGACTCCGATCGGTTGCGTGACGGGTGGTTCTGGTCGGGTGACCTGGCTTACCGGGATGCCGATGACGTGTTCTGGTTCGCCGGCCGGATGGGGGACTGGTTGCGGGTGGACTCGGAGAACTTCGCGGCCTCACCCGTGGAGAGGATCGTGGGCCGCTTCGGGCCCGCGGCAGCCGTCGCGGTGGTCGGCGTACCCGATCCCGTCGCGGGCGACCAGGTCCTGGCAGTCGTCGAACTGCTCGACGGGCACACCTTCGATCCGACGGAGTTCGCCGAGTTCTTGACGACACAAACCGATCTCGGCACCAAGTGGGCGCCCCGATTCGTTCGCGTCACCGGGGCGATCCCCGTGCTGGGCAACGGCAAAGTGGACAAGCGACCGCTGCGCCGGGATGCCTGGCTGGTCGAGGACCCCGTGTGGTGGCGACCGGCCGGCTCCCGAGAATATGCGCTCATGACGCGCGCCGACCGGGATGCCTTGAGCGAAAGCTTCGCGGCCCACGGCCGGATGGCCGCCTACCCATCCGCTGACGACTGATCCGATCGCCAAACCACAGGAGGTCACGTGCCCGTCCACTACGAACTCGGAAAGCGTTCCGACGCAGCGCACGTCGTGCTGATCACGCTCGACCGCCCCGAGGCGAAGAATGCGTGCGATCTCGAGCACTTCCACCAGCTGGCTCAGGCGTGGAAGCGGTTCGAGGCCGACGATGACGCCTGGGTGGCGATCTTCACCGGCGTCGGCCGGTCGTACATGGCGGGTGCCGACCTCAAGACCTACGTCCCGGAGATCACCGCACTCTCGAAGCAGATCAAGGACGGCACCGCCACGGCCGTCGGCGGCTACTCGCTGTCCGACGGCACCGACGCGGTGCTGCGGGGCAGCAAGATCTACAAGCCGATCATCGCGGCGATCAACGGGCCGTGCGTCGCCGGCGGCATGGAGATGCTGGGTGGTGTCGACATCCGGATCGCCAGTGAGCACGCCACCTTCGGGGTGCTCGAGCCGTCGCACGGACTGTTCGCGGGCGGTGGCACCACCGTGCGCCTGCCCCGACAGATCCCGTTCGCCCACGCGATGGAGTTCCTGCTGTGCGCGGATGTCGTCGACGCCCACCGCGCCGCCGAGATGGGTCTCCTGAACGCGGTCGTCCCGGAGGACGAGCTGCTCGACGCCGCCTTCGCGTACGCCGGGCGCATCACCAAGAATGCTCCGCTGGCGATCCAGGCCACCAAACGCAGCGTGCTGGAGGGGTTGAAGCTCGACATGCGGGAGGCCTACCGCAACGAGTCCCGGATCGCGCAGGAGGTGTTTGCGACGGAGGATGCCAAGGAGGGGCCGCGGGCGTTCGCCGAGAAGCGGACACCGCAGTGGTCGGGGCGCTGACGGCTTCGATCACGCGTTGACGATCACGGTACGGATCCCGCTGCCCTCGGACAGATCGGCGAAGGCGTCGTTCACCTCGTCGAGGGTGACCCTTCGCGAGACCAGTCGGTCGAGCGGCATGCGGCCGCTGCGCCAGAGGTCTAGGAGCATCGGGAAGTCGCGCGCGGGCACCACCGATCCGTACTGACAGCCGACCAGGGTCTTGGCGTTCATGAAGAGGTCGTAGGCCGACAATGTGACGACGTCACCGGGCGCCGCGGCCCCGACCACACACGTGGTGCCACCGCGACGGGTGGCCTTGATCGCGGTCTCGATCGTTGCGCCTCGACCGACCGCTTCGAAGACGGTGTCGGCACCGCGTCGTCCCGTGACTGCTCTGACCTGCCTCGCGACGTCACCGTCGGCGGGGTCGATCAGGTGGGTCGCCCCGAAGGACGCCGCGACCTCGCGGCGGGCCGCGACGGGATCGATCGCAATGACCTCGGCCGCCCCGCGCACGACGCACGCCATCAGTGTCGCCAAGCCGACGCCGCCGAGACCGATGACGGCGACCGAGCTGCCGTGTGCGACGGGCGCAGTGTTGAACGCCGCGCCGGCTCCCGTGGCGACACCGCACCCCACCAACGAGGCCACGTCGAGCGGGATATCGTGATCGATCGGGATGACCGCTCTACCAAGGCAATTGGTGGCGGTCGCAAAGCTAGACACGCCCATCGAGGTGAACAGTGACTTACCGTCGCCGTCGGTCGCATACGGCATCGAGTAAGTGTCCGCGATCGCGTTGCGGCAGAGGTGGAACTCGCTACGGACGCAGAACCAGCAGCGCTGGCATGCCGCCGTCCAGGCGATCACGACGTGGTCGCCGGGCTCGACGTGGTGGACCTCGTCGCCGACGGCTTCGATCACCCCTGCGCCCTCGTGCCCCAGCACGCATGGCGCGCCGGCCGGCAAGGCTCCCGTCGCCATGGACAGGTCGGAATGGCAGACCCCGCTGGCGGCGATCCGCACCCGAACCTGGTCGGGCGCGATGGCGGCGAGCTCGATGTCGCCGATCTCGAGCGGCTTGCCGATCTCGCGCAGGATGGCGGCCCGTTCGCTCATGGCTGTCCTTGCTTCCGTGGTTGAATTCTACCGGTGTTCGAATATATTGGAACACCGCTCGAATCTTTGGAAGGCCAGTTTCATGTACATCTACGACCGCCTGTTTCTCGACGGCCGGTGGATGGTGCCCGCCACCAGTGACGCGTTCGACGTCCGCTCACCGCATGACGGCTCCGCGGTCGGCAGCGCGCCCATCGGCACTGCGGCCGACGTCGATGCCGCGGTCGCGGCGGCTCGCCGTGCCTTCGACGATGGGCCGTGGCCGCGCCTGACGGTCGAGGAACGCCTCACGGCCCTGCGGCCGTTCCTCGACGCGTATGCCCGACACACCGCGGAACTGGCCGCCCTGGTGACCGCCGAGATGGGTTCGCCCGCGAGCTTCGCCGAAGCCGCCCACGGGATCGGCCCACTGATGTTGATGCAGCAGACGCTCGAGTTCGCCGAGTCCTACCCGTGGACGGAGCGCCGGGGGAGCAGTGCGCTGGTCCGCGAGCCGGCGGGGGTGGTTGGGATCATCACGCCGTGGAACGTCCCGCAGGTCACGATCGCCGCCAAGCTGCTGCCTGCGCTGATCGCCGGCTGCACCGTCGTGGTCAAGCCTGCGCCGGAGACCCCGCTCGACGCGATGCTGCTCGCCGGACTGCTGGCCGAGGCCGACCTGCCGCCGGGGGTCGCCGCGGTCATCCCCGGGGCCACCGCTGCGGGACGGCGCCTCGTCGAGCACGACGGAGTCGACAGAATCGCCTTCACCGGCAGCGCCGAGGTTGGCAGGACGATCGCCGCCAGCTGCGGGCAGCGCCTTGCCCGGTGCAGTCTCGAACTGGGCGGCAAGTCCGCGGCCATCGTCTGCGAGGACGCCTCCGTCGAGCGCACGGTCGCTGGTCTAGGGTTCTCGTCGTTCCTGAACAACGGACAGGCATGCGTCGCCCAGAGCCGAATCCTTGCGCCCCGCAGCCGATACGATGAGGTGGCTGGTGCTCTGGCCCAGGCCGCCAACGCCTTCGTCGTGGGTGATCCCCGCGACGCCGGCACCGACATCGGGCCGCTGGTCTCGGCCCGCCAACGCGAGCGGGTGCGCGGCTACATCGAGCTGGGTGTCGCCGAGGGCGCCACCCTCGCCGCCGGAGGAGCGGACGCCATCGAGGGTCTCGAGAACGGCCAGTACGTCCGGCCCACGGTGTTCCGTGACGTCGACAATTCCATGCGGATCGCGCGCGAGGAGATCTTCGGTCCCGTCATCGTCGTCATCCCGTACGACGGCATCGACGACGCCGTCCGGATCGCCAACGACTCGCCCTACGGCCTCGGCGGCTCAGTGTGGACCAAGGACCGCCAGGCGGGCTTCGGCATCGCCCGTAGGGTGCGCACCGGCATGTTCGGGATCAACTCGTTCGCCCCCGAATTCGGCGTTCCCTTCGGAGGATTCAAGGCCAGCGGCATCGGCAGGGAGTACGGCCCGGAGGCGTTCGATGAGTACGTCGAGATGAAGTCGATCTATGGAGTGCCGGCATGACCGCTCCATCGCGTCGCGCGTACGGCGAATTGGACCGCGACCAGGTGGTCGCCTCGTTGCAGACGCTGGCGAGACGGGTCGGCGTGCAGCGGGTGACGATGCGCGAACTCGCGGCGGAGCTAGGTGCCGCCGTGCCGTCGGTCTACTACCACGTGCCGGGCAAACAGGCGGCCCTCGATCTGCTCGCCGAGTCCGTACTGGCGGAGATCCCCGAACCCCCGCCCGGCCCCTGGGCTCAGCGGTTAGTCGAATTATATTGCGGAGCAAGGGAAGTGTTGCTCGGCGTCTCGGGTATCGCCGGGGTGCTGCAGACCAACGGCGGTGGTGAGTCGGCCCACCGTCTCGACGGGCTCGGTCGCTCGCTCATCGCACAGTCCGGGCTGACCACCGCGAAGGCGAACGCGGCCCACGCGGTGTCGTACACCTATCTGCTGGGGTCGGTCAGCCTCGAGGAGTCGCGGCCGTCAAGAGTCCCCGCACCGACCAAACGGCAGGCGGCGTCACGGTATCGGGCGGGTCTCGCCCTCATCGTCGCTGGAATCCAGGCATCCGTGGCGGACCGATGAGCATCCCCAAACCCCCCGGCCTCGGCTCGTTGGTGACCGAACACGGCGGTGGCGCCGCGGATCTCGACGCTGCTGCGGTACTCGATCCCGATACCTACGTCGCCGGTGCCCCGTTCGCGGCACTCGCCCGGCTGCGAGCGGAATCCCCGGTGCACCCCGTGACCCTTCCCGGAATGCCCAAGGCCTGGCTGCTGACGCGCCACGCCGACGTCCGCCGGGTCAGCCGCGACACCGAGACGTTCAGCAGCGCCACGGGCAACACCTTGGTCGAGGTCGAGATGAACTCGACGTCGGCGATGCTGCCGGGCATCGACCCGCCACGGCACGTTCTCATGCGCAAGCTCATCAACCAGGGCTTCACCGTGCGCAACGTCAAACGCCTCGAGCCGCACATGCGAAAGGTGGCGCGCGACATCGTCGCCGACGTCATCGCCAAGGGAGAGTTCGACGCTGTGCCCGACATCTCCGCCGAGATGTCACTGCAGGTGATCGCCGACGTCCTCGGTGTTCCCGCCGAGGATCGGATGGACGTCTTCCGATGGAGCAACGCCATCGGGAGCCTTGGCATCGAAGACCCCGACTACGCGCCGACGCCGCAGGCGCTGGGACAAGCCGCCGCCGAGATGTTCTCCTATTGTGGGGAGTTG
Organism: Mycolicibacterium sp. TUM20985; assembly: GCF_030295745.1. Classification (NCBI taxonomy): domain Bacteria; kingdom Bacillati; phylum Actinomycetota; class Actinomycetes; order Mycobacteriales; family Mycobacteriaceae; genus Mycobacterium; species Mycobacterium antarcticum. The sequence goes on along the minus strand of NZ_AP027291.1, from coordinate 3,442,056 downwards.
GTCGAGCATCGGCGCAAGTACGGCTTGACCGATGACATCTTGTCGGCACTTCTCGCCGCCGAGGTCGACGGTGAGAAGCTCAACCGCGATCAGCTCAACGAGTTCTTCATGCTTCTGGCGATTGCGGGCAACGAGACCACCCGCAACACCCTGAGCCATGGGATCCTGGCGCTCTCGCAGCATCCCGAGCAGCGTGCCCTGCTGGCGTGCGAACCGAAGGCCATCCCGGCGGCGGTGGAGGAGCTGCTGCGGTGGTCCACGCCGGTGATGCACTTCCGCCGCACCGCCACGGTCGACGTCGAGATCGGCGGGCAGCAGATCTCTGCCGGCGACTGGGTGCTGATCCACTATCTGTCCGCCAATCGGGACGAGGACGTCTTCGAACGGGCCGACGAATTCGACGTCACGCGCGCCGATGCGGGCCACGCCGCGTTCGGAGGTGGCGGGACGCACTTCTGCCTCGGCGCCCAGCTGGCCAGACTCGAATTGTCAGTACTGCTCGAGGAGCTCTATCCCGCCGTGCCCGGTCTCGCCGTGACCGCGGGACCCGACCGGTTGCGCTCGTCGTTCTTCCACGGGATCAAGCGGCTGCCCTGCACGACGGGCCGCGGCTAGTGGACGCGGGGGGCCGCGACCCCCGCGGCCTCTGCGTGATCGGCGCCTCGCAACGCACGGTACGAGATGCCGCGGCGCCGGAGCCCCTCGTCAGCTGGGCCCAGCGCGCCCGCGAGGCCGCAGCAGCGGCGGGCGTGAGTCACGTTCTGCCACAAATTGACTCGATCCAGGTCGTCTACTGCCAGAGCTGGCCCTATGACGACCCGCCGGGGCGGCTGGCTGCCGAACTCGGTGCCTCGCCGAAGCACCGGCTCTACTCCGGAATCGGCGGTACGACGCCCCAGGACCTGGTGAACCGCACGTCGCTGGCGATGCAGCGCGGCGACCTCGATCTCGCGCTCATCTGTAGCGCCGAAGCGCTGGCCACCGTGCGCGCTGCCAAGCGGCGCGGTGAACGGCTGTCGTGGAGGCACCGGAAGTCCTCGCCGTTCCCGTGGGAACCACCGCACGAAGCCGAGCTCGCACACGAGGTGATGCAGGCGTGGGAGACGTTCCCGCTGTGGGACACCGCCCGCCGGGCGCGGCTCGGACACTCGCTGGACGCCGACGCCACCGAGGCCGCGCGCGTGATGGCGGCGATGAGCGACGTGGCTGCGGCCAACCCGCACGCGTGGCGTCCGACCGCACTCGACGCCGACACGATCGCCACGCCGACGGCCGACAACCGCTACGTCGGCTGGCCCTACACCAAACACGAAGTCGCCGTGATGGACGTGGACATGTCGGCGGCGCTGCTGGTGGCCACGGCGGAGAAGGCCGACGCCCTCGGTATCGACGAGGAGCGTCGGCTGTACCTGACGGGGTGGGCATACGCGGCGGATCCGGCGAGCATCGCCGCCCGTTCGGACATGTCCCGCTCGGCGGCGATGGCCGTCGTCGGCAGGCAGGCGCTCGCGTCGGCCGGCATCGGCCTCTCCGACGTCGACGCGTTCGACTTGTACTCCTGTTTTCCGTCGTCGGTGCGCTTGGCGTGCGACGCGCTCGGGCTCGGACTCGACGACCCGCGGGGGCACACCGTCACGGGTGGACTGCCCTTCGCGGGTGGTCCGGCAAGCGGCTACCTCACCCACGCCATCGCGAGCACCTTCGACCGGATGGGTCGAGAGCCCGGGAACGCGTTGCTGACCGGGGTCGGCATGCATCTGGCCAAGCACGTGGCCGCGGTCTGGTCCAGTCGCCCGCATACGCCCGTCCTCGAGCCCGACCTGCCCGCGCTGCAGGCCGAGGTCGATGCCGCCCAGCCCCCGCAGCCACTGCTGACGGCGTGGTCAGGCCCGGGGACTGTGTGCGCCTACACAGTTGCCCACGGTCGCGACGGCGGCCCGACCCAGGGTCTGGTGGTACTCGACACCGCCGAGGGACGGGCGCTCGCCCGAGTGCGCGAACGCGACCTCCTGCTGGATGCCGAGTCGCGGGAGTTAATTTGGTCTCGAAGTGTCGGTGACCACCGACGGGCGTTGCAACGAGGCTCGCTGGTAGTTCGGAGGTCAGGAGCGCCGTGACATCGTCTGCGGCGAGTGCGCGCGAATGGGCTGATCCGACGACGGAAGGGCGTGCGTGTGGGCGTCGTTGACGTGCTTGTAGGTCAGGCGGCGCGCACGGTCCACGTCACCGTCGGCGATCGCCTCCGTCACCTTGAGGTGAGCGTTCAACGTGGCGCGCCGTTTGGCGGGCGTCGGAAAGGCGTTCTGCTCCCTGGCCTGGTTGAACCATTCACCTTCCTGACTCGCCCACAGCGCTTCGAGGCTGCCCATCACCACGACCATGGTGTGGTTACCGCAGCCGCGCGCCAGCAGGTGATGAAACTCGCCGCCGATCTCGGAGAATTTCTCGGGATCGTTCAGGTGGTCGGCCATGGCATCGTTGCTCCGGATCAGTTCGGGCACGAGGGTGATCGCCCGGTCCGGTCGCAGGGCCGCGAGCGCCGCGCAGGACGGTTCGAGCTCTCTGAGTGCGGTGCAGAGGTCTGCGATGGGGACCGAATCGCTCTGCAGCACCAACCCCAGCATGTAGGCGGCGCTGGACTTCGCGGGTGCGTGCACGACGGCCCCGCCCCTGTTGCCGCGCCGAACCGAGACCAGACCCTCGGTCTCGAGGATGCGCAACGCCTCCCGGACTGAGACCAGGCTGACGTTGAAGTGCTCGACGAGTTGCTTCTGCCCGGGTAGGAGATCGCCATCGCCGAGCCGACCGTCGACGATCTGTTGTCGCAGCTCGTCTGCCACGATCTCGGCGGTCCGGCGCGACGACAGCCGACGGTGCGCTTCGACGCCAATTCCCAGGATGGTCAAGGTAAAACCCTAACATCGACGCTCTCGCGGACAGCTCCCCTGACAAGCGGCTCAACCACCCCGCGCCTCGACCATGGCCGAACGGCTCACCTTGGTGGCGGCGGTGCGTGGGATCTCGTCGACGAACTCGACGGTCTTCGGCACCTTGTAGCGGGCGAGTCGATTCTTGGCGTAGGCGATGACGTCGCTCTCGGAGACGGCCGCGGCGTCGTCTGCCAACTGAACGACGGCATGGACGCGACGACCCCATTCGGCGTCACGCAGACCTAGCACGACGACGTCGACGATGCCGGGGTGGGCGATGAGGGCGTTCTCCACCTCCGCGGGAAAGACATTCGCACCGCCGCTGATGATCATGTCAGTGCGGCGATCCGCGATGTAGAGGTAGCCGTCCTCGTCGAGACGGCCGAGGTCACCCGCCGAGCGGAAGCCGTCGGGTGTCGGCGCGGCCGGCGCGGCCCCGCCGAGATACCGGTAGGTGTCGTTCATCGGCGCACGCAGGAAGACTTCGCCGATCTCGCCCACGGGCATCGGCTGCCCGTGTTCGTCGAGGATGCGGATCTCGGTTTCGCGGAAGCCACGGCCCACGCTGCCCGGGTGCGTCAACCATTCGTCACCGCGCAAGCTGGTCAACCCGAGGTTCTCGGTCATGCCGTAGGCCATGACCACCTTCTCTGGCCCCAGCAGCTCGAACCACCGACGGAGCTCGTCGGGGGGCATGGCGGCTGCCCCCTGCATGATCCACTCGATACTGGACAGATCGCGGTTCGATGCGCCGGGGACGGCGGCGATCCGCGCGAGCATCGTCGGCGTGGCGGTGAAGTTCGTCACGCGATGGCACTCGATTGCGTCGAGAACAGCTGTTGCGCTGAACTTCTCGAGCACCACCAGTCGGTCTCCGCCCAACAGGTATAGCAGCGGATTGAACCCGTTGGTGTGATACATCGGACCGGGCACGAGGATGGTCTGAGGCCGCGGCACCGGCGCCCAATGCGCCGCGAAGGGCTCACTGAGCGCCGCCGTCCATTCCGCGGGCCGGGTGTTGAGGATGATCTTCGGCAGGCCCGTGGAACCACTGCTGCAGATCCCGTTCTGCATTGGGGACACCGCCTCGGGCAGCGGCGCATGGGTGCGCGACATGGCATCGGCGACGAGTTCCTCGCGGTTGTCGCCATCGAGGACGACCGCCGCGCCGAGAGTCTGCAGGAGTCGGGTGCGCTCCCAGTCGGGCAGGTCCCACCGCATCGGGACGGGAACCGCGCCGATCTTCCAACAGCCCAGTGCCGCGAGGATGAACTCGACGGAGTTGGGGATGGCGATGCCGACCAGCGCGCCGAGGTGAGCTCCCCGCCCGGCGAGCATGCGGGCCCATTGATTCGCACCCCGATCCACCGCCTCGAGCGTGAAGCTGCGGTCGACGCCGGTCTCGGAGACCATCGTCAGCGCAATCAGATTCGGCTTGGCGAGAGCCAATTGGCGAAGCCGTTCGCCGAAGGGGATGCCGTCGTCGACGGTCGACGGCGTGGGTGCCGACTCGGCGAGGTCGGGTGTCATCACGGCTCCTTCGGAGGGAAGAGGCAACACGGGTGTCGATGCGTCAAGAACGGCGAGTCCGCGACATCACCTGAGCCGGCAGCGCGTGAACCCGTTGGTCGGGATCGTCGGCGACGACATAGGTCTGGGTGTCGGCAGCATGCCGCGCGGCGAGCCGACGTGCGCGCTCAACGTCCCCGGCCTCGATGGCTGCGGTGAGTTTCACGTGCGCGGCGTGGACGGTCCGACGCGCCCCCAGCGACGGGTACTCGCCTTGTGCCGCAGTCTTTTCCGCCCACTGCCGCTCATGGCTGGACCAGAGCGCCTCGAGGCTGCCCATCACCGCGGCCATCGTGTGGTTGCCGCATCCCATGGCTATCTCGTGGTGGAACTGTCGCCCGATGTCGGTGAAGCGCGACCCGTCGTCGAGATGCTGCTCGGCGAGGTCGTTGAGCGCGACGAGGACCGGCACCAGCGTGGTCGCGCGGTCCTGCCTCGTGGCCGCCATCGCGGCACAGGACGGTTCCAGTTCCTGCAGCGCCCGACCGAGATCGGTCAACCGCACGGAGTCGCTCTGCAACACGAGGCCAAGCATGTAGGCGGCCGAGGAGTTCGCCGGGGCGTGCACCACCGCTCCGCCGCGATTGCCGCGGCGCACGGATATCAGGCCTTCGGTCTCGAGGATCCGCAATGCCTCCCTCAGGGACACCAGGCTGACCTTGAACCTGTCGACCAGGATGTCTTGTCGGGGCAACAGATCACCGTCGGCGAGTTCGCCGTCGAGAATCTGCCGCCGGAGTTCCTCGGCGACGATCTCGGCCGTGCGACGTGCTGACAACCTGCGTCGAACCTCGGGCCCAATTCCGATCGCAGTCATTCGATTCCGGCAGCGAACGTGGAGAGCGACGCGGTGCTGCGCCGCAGGCGCCCATCTTGATTTGCCATTTTAGCAGCTATAGCGTCTCAGGGACCGTGTTCAGCGTCGACGGTGGAAACGGTTTTTTGGGTCGGTTGGCGACAGGATCGAATGATGGAGTGAGACATGGATATTGACGAACTGCTCTCGACGACCCGCGCGGTGCGTCGCAGGCTCGATCTCGAACGTCCCGTGGGTCGACAGGTCATTCTCGACTGTCTGGACCTGGCCTTGCAGGCGCCGACGGCGAGTAACGAGCAGACCTGGCGCTGGATGGTGGTGACGGATGCCGACAAGCGGGCCGCGATCGCCGAGGTCTACCGCAGCCTCGCGGGTGATTACATGGCGACCGCTGCAGCGAACGCCTCCGATCCGCAGACGCGTCGCGTCTACGAGAGCGCGCACGCGCTCACCTCGATACTGGCCGAAGTTCCTGTGCACGTAATTCCTTGCCTTACCCGTCGTTTCGACGATGCGCCACTGGTGGTGTCGGCCTCGGCGTGGGCATCGATCATCCCGGCAGCGTGGAGCTTCCAGCTGGCACTGCGATCGCGGGGCCTCGGTTCGGTGTGGACGACGCTGCACCTGGCCAGAGAGCGAGCCGTAGCAGACATTCTCGGCATTCCCGATTCAGTGACGCAGGCAGCATTGCTCCCCGTGGCGTACACCATCGGCACGAACTTCAAGCCGGCCGTCCGGCCGCCGTCGGCGACCGTCACGTGGTGGAACACCTGGGGAAGCAGCTGAGCACCCACGAATGGTCGTCTACTCGTTGGCGGCCATCGCGTCGGCCAGCAGCTTCGGATCGTGCGCCGAGACGATCAACAGATTGGGGTCCCGACGGGCGTACAGCTCGGCGAGGCGAGCGTGGTTGTCGCGCACGGCCTTCAGGTCGAAGGCAACCATCAGTTCGGACATCTTGAGGCCTAGTGGCACGGGCGACCGGCCGTCGAGGGTGCCCTCGTAATAGAAGGCGTCACCGCAGTGCAGCACCCAGCGGTGGCCCGCGTCGACGGCGACGCAGGCGTGTCCGCGGGTATGGCCGGGCAGCGAGACAAGCACGATGCCGGGGGAGATCGCGTCGAGTTCCTTGGCGGCCGCGAACCCGCGCCACTTCTCGCCGTTGGGGTCGTGCTCGACGATCTTGGGGCCATGCGCCCACTGCGCCGACCGGAAGCGAAACTTCTCCATCCGGGTCGGTGCCGTCATTGCGCCGAACACTTCGGCCGCGGTCACGTGAATCTGAGCCTCGGGAAAGTCGGCGATGCCGCCGATGTGGTCGATGTCGAAGTGGGTGGTGACGATGTGGCGGACGTCCTCGCGGCGAAAGCCGAGCGCCGTTACCTGATGGGCGGCCGTTTCCGCAGCGTCGAAGCGCGGCCGAATCAGGCGCCGGGCCGGGCCGATCCGGCCTGGATCTGCGCAGTCCAGCAGCCCGAACCCGGAGTCAACGAGCACGAGACCGTTCGCGGTCTCCACGAGGAGCACGTGGCAAACGATCGGCGCACCGGGAGAGTCCATGGTTCCGCAGTTGAGGTGGTGCACCTTCATCGAATCGCCCCTCCCGCCCACTTCGCGCCGCGTGGCTCCGACGAACACGCTAGCGCGCGGTCGGCGGCCGGTTCAAGGAACGTTCGGCATTGCGGTAGACCTCGCGACAGGGACTTGTCGTACCCCTCTGTGATGATGACGTCATGTCTTCGACGGCAACCTCTCTCGCTCCCTGTGAGCGGTTGGAGGTGTTGTTCGAGGAGTTGGCGGAGTTGGCCGGTCAGCGCAATGCGATCGATGGCCGGATCGTGGAGGTGGTGGCCGAGATCGACCGTGACGAGTTGTGGGGTGCCACCGGGTGCCGCTCGATTCCGGCGTTGGTGGCGTGGAAGACCGGCGTGTCCCCGGCGAACGCGGAGACCATCGCCACGGTTGCGCACCGGCTCGAGGAGTTCCCCCGCTGCGCGGCCGACATGAGAGAGGGCCGGCTGTCGCTGGATCAGGTCGGTGTCATCGCCGGGCGTGCCGGCGCGGGTTCGGATGCCCACTACGCGGAGTTGGCGGCCAGTGCCACGGTCAGCCAGCTCCGCAACGCGGTCAAGTGGGAACCCCGCCCCGAACCCGACCCCGACCCCGACCCCGACCCGGATGCCGAGCCCGAGCCTCGCCCCGAACCGCCGCGGTCGTTCAGCAAGACCGAGGACGAGGAATCCACCACGTTTCGGATCACCCTGCCCCACGCCGAGGCGGCGACGTTCGACGCGGCGGTGAACTCCCACACCGACGCCCTGATCGCCCAGTGGAAACGCGACCACCCCGACGGCGGCGGTGGGCAGTGCCCGCCGGTGCCGAGCACCATCGACGGGTTCCTGAGCCTGGTCGAGGCGGGGTGGGACGCCGACGTGGCGCGGCGCCCGCACGGGCAGCGCACCACCGTGGTGGTCCATCTGGACGTCGAGCAGCGCATCGCGGCGCTGCATCTGGGTCCGCTGCTGTCTGACGCCGACCGCCGCTACCTGACCTGTGACGCCACCTGCGAGGTCTGGTTCCAACGCCACGGCCAGCCGATCGGGGCGGGCCGGGAGACCCGGCTGATCAGCCGCCGGCTGCGTCGGGCGTTGGAGCACCGTGACCGCTGCTGCGTGGTCCCCGGCTGCGGGGCCACCCGCGGTCTGCACGCCCACCACCTTCGGCACTGGGAAGACGGCGGGCTCACCGAGCTGGCCAAGCTAAAGTGTTGCTAAACTACCCTCATGGCGAAACGGGAAACGGCTGTTCAGCGGGTCGGAGTGACCTCCGCGGCGATCTACGCCCGAATTTCGGCCGACGTGGACGGTAAGTCGTTGGGGGTGACACGGCAGCTGGAGGACTGCCGCAAACTCGCCGCGGACCGCGGCTGGCCGGTCGGTGCGGAGTACGTCGACAACGACGTGTCCGCGTATTCGGGGAAACCGCGACGCCAGTATGAGCGGATGCTCGCCGATCTGGCCTCCGGCGATCGGGACGGCGTGATCGTCTACAACCTGGACCGGCTGCACCGCCGCCCGGTGGAATTGGAAGATTTCGTCACGCTGTGCGAACGCGCCGGGGTGCGCGATGTGGCGACGGTGACCGCGGACATCGATTTGGGCAACGACGACGGGTTGTTCATGGCCCGCATCTTCGCCGCATTCGCCGCCAAGGAATCCGGCCGCAAATCCGCCCGGGTCCGCCGGAAGTTGTTGCAGAACGCCGAGAAAGGGTTGCCGCATGGCTCGGCGCGGCCGTTCGGCTACGACGACGACAAGATCACCGTGCGCCAGGATGAGGCCGCGGTCGTGCGGGAGATGGTGGAGCGCTATCTTGCTGGGGAATCGTTGCGCGGGTTGACGATCTGGCTCAACGACACCAAGGTTGCGCCGGCGATCGCCACGTCGTGGCAGACCACCGCTGTCCGCCAGATCCTCGGCTCGGGCCGGATCGCCGGGCTGCGTGAGCATCACGGGCAGGTGATCGGCCCGGCGGTGTGGCCAGCGATCATCACTCCGGCGCAACGGGATCGGGTGCTGGCCCGGATGGCGGCGCGCACCGTGACCAAGACGCGGGCACCGCGCACCTACCTGCTGTCGGGGATGTTGCGCTGCGGGCGGTGCGGCAATCGGCTGTACTCCCAAGCCCGGCATACCAATCCAACGAACAGGGTGCGCCGTTACGTCTGCCTCAAAGGCCCTGACCACGGTGGCTGCGGACGGTTGACCGTTGTCGCCCAACCCGTCGAAGACCTGCTGACCGACGCCGTGCTGGCCCGGCTGGATTCCCCGCAGCTCGCCGACGCACTGTCCGGCAGATCCACCGTTGACGCCGATGTCGCTGCCCTGTCGGCCCGGTTGGACGCCGACACCGCCCGCCTCGACGAGCTGGCGTCCCTGTATGCCGAGGGTGCGGTGTCGGCCCGAGAGTGGATCACCGCGCGGGACCCGATCACCGCCCGTATCGGTGATACGCGGCGCCAGATCGCCACCGCCACCGACACCGGCGGCCTGTACGAGCTGGCTGGCACCGGCGCGCAGCTGCGCGACCGATGGGATGACCCCGACCTCGGTCTGGACCGCCAGCACGCCATCATCAAATCCATCCTCGACCACGCCGTCATCGCCCCCGGTACCCCCGGATCGCGCAGCCTGGACATCAACCGCGTCCAACCCAGCTGGCGCATGTAACCGCGGGTCGCCGTGCCCGTCCACGTCCTCGGCGTTGAGCGTGCCTCCGAGAAGCACATCGACTGTCCGTCCGCAGCAAACGTGAGTGTGGTCACCTGACTTGGCCCCACTTTGGCCATCGTTCTTCACGAATTCTGGCCCCATCGGGGTGGTGAGCATTCGTCTCGGGTGGGGTGCGGTGTGTCGTCACCAATGTTGGCCCCACCCTCGTTCAGATCGTTCCTGTCGCCCGCCGTCCCCGGCCGTCGTCAGGGAGGTCGGTCAGGATGCGGTCACGCGTGGAACTGTTCGAGAACATCAGGAGAGACCACCGTGTTGGTGAGGTGTCGATTCGCGAGCTCGCCGATCGACACAAGACGCACCGACGAACGGTCCGCCAAGCCCTCGATGACGCGGTCCCGCCGCCGCGGAAGGTCTATCCGGTACGTCCCCGGCCGGCGATCGACGAGTGGGCGACGCTGATCGACGGCTGGCTCATCGCCGACGAGGACGCTCCGCGCAAGCAACGCCACACCGCTCGCCGGGTCTGGCAGCGTTTGGTCGCTGAGCATCAGGCCACGTGCTCGGAGGTGACGGTGTCGCGTCATGTCGCACGCCGCCGGCTGGAGTTGGGGCTGCTCCAGCAGGAGGTGTCGATTCCGCAGACACATTTGGCCGGCGCTGAGGCCGAGGTCGACTTCGGTGAGTTCTACGCCACGATCGCCGGGTTGGTGGTGAAGTGCTGGATGTTCGTGATGCGACTGTCGCACTCGGGCAAAGCGTTTCACGTCGCGTTCGGCACCCAAGCCCAGGAAGCGTTCCTGGAGGGTCACGTGCTGGCCTTCGAATACTTCGGCGGTGTGCCCGGCCGGATCCGGTACGACAACCTCAAACCCGCCGTCATCCGGGTCCTCAAGGGCCGGGACCGCACCGAATCCCAACGGTTCACCGCGCTGCGCTCCCACTACGGATTCGACTCGTTCTTCTGCCGCCCCGGCATCGAGGGTGCCCACGAGAAGGGCGGCGTGGAGGGTGAGATCGGCCGCTTCCGGCGGCGCCACCTGGTCCCCGTTCCGAAGGTCGCCTCGCTGGCAGAACTCAACGAGGTCATCGGCGCTGCTGACCTCCTCGACGACGATCGGGTGATCACCGGTCGCCCGATCACCATCGGGAGAGCGTTCGCACTGGAGTCCACCACTCTGATGGAGCTACCGGCGGAGCCGTTCGACTGCGCCCGACTGCTGAACGCCCGGGTCGACAACCGGGCCAGAGTGTCTGTGCGGCAATGCTTCTACTCCGTCCCCGCCCGCTACGCCGGGCGACGCCTCCCGGTGCGGTTGGCCGCGAGGACCGTCGAGGTCTACGACGGACCCCGACTGGTGGCCCACCACGAACGAGCGGTCGGACGCTACGTCGAGGTGCTGTGCCTGGATCACTACCTCGAGGTCCTCAAGACCAAACCCGGGGCGCTGCCCGGCGCGACCGCACTGGCCCAAGCCAAGGCCCGCGGGGTGTTCACCGCATCGCATCAAAGCTATTGGGATGCAGCTCGATCCGCCCGCGGCGACGCCAAGGGAACCCGCGCCCTGATCGCCATCCTGCTGGCACACCGCACCATGACCGCCGCCGCGCTGATCGCCGCGATGGACCGGGCCGTCGCCTCGGGATGTTTGGATCCCGAGACGGTCCTCATCGACGTCCGACGCCACACCAGTGCCCCGCTGGCACCGGTGGCCACGATCGACGGTCTGGCCCGCTACGACCGGCCACCACCCTCGCTGACCGATTACGACGACCTGCTCACCGGAAGCGACTCATGACCACCACGGCCAGCAAGACGACGACCGTCGACGCCGCCGCCCAAGCCTCCATCGGCGCCGCGGCCCGCGAGTTGCACCTGCCCACCGTGCGCGCCGAAGCGGTCCGCCTGGCCGAGATCGCCGACCGGGAACGCCACACCCATCTGCGTTACCTCGCCGAAGTCCTGGCCGCCGAGGTCGACGACCGCACCGAGCGGCGCCGCACCCGGCGAATCAACGACGCCAAATTCCCGAGGCTGAAACGGTTGGCGGAGTTCAACATCGACGCCGTCCCCGGCATCGCACCCGCCACCATCGGACAGTTGGCCGCCGGGCACTACATGGATGCCGGCGAACCGGTCGTGCTGCTCGGTGACTCCGGGACCGGCAAGTCCCACCTGCTGATCGGGTTGGGGTTGGCGGCGTGCGAGCAGGGGCGCCGGGTCCGCTACGTCACCACCGCGCAGCTGGTCAACGAGCTCGTCGAAGCCGCCGACGAGCGGGTCCTCTCCCGTGTCGTGGCCCGCTACGGGCGCCTGGACCTGCTCTGCCTCGACGAGCTCGGATACGTCCAAATCGACCCTCGCGGAGCGGAATTGCTGTTTCAAATCATCACCGAACGCGAAGAACGGGCCTCGGTCGCGATCGCCACCAACCTGCCCTTCAGCGAATGGGGCACAGTGTCTCCCGACCCCCGACTGGTCGCCGCCATCGTCGACCGCGTCACCTTCAACGCCCACATCATCGAGACCGGCACCAAGTCCTACCGACTACGCACCAGCAAGACCTCCACCCGAGCCAAGCGCGCCAGCTAGACCAGGTGGGGCCAAAATTCATGACGACGGTGGGGCCAAATCACTTGACGAAACGCACAAACGCGTGGTGAGTCACCCTGGTGTCCCTTCCGTGCCGGCCCATCGTGGTGAACGGTTCGCCGATGGCTGTCAAGGCCATGCCGCTACGCGGTCGCCCAGGGGTCGAACCTGGACAGCCATCCCCGAACCGCACACTGCGGCCACTACCCGGATGAATGCCAGGAATGAGGTCAGCGCACCCGATCGACCTACGTGGCGCCAAAGACATCGAGCTTGGTGGGTAGCTGTGTGCCGAGTCTGTCGGCGTGCGTCGTCGGTGGTGTGACCCGGGTGGTCACGTCCGCCCGTTGGGTTCAAACGGGAATCGGCTGAGGTGTCCGTCCATGGTCCTACGCTTGACGCCATGGTGACTCCTCCGCTTCCGTTCCGCTCTTCGGCGCACCGGCCGCCGCGCTGGCAAGGCTGGATACTCAACGCGCTGTACTACTTCGACCGCGCCACGATCGAGGACTGGCAGGGCCTGATGGCCAGCCACCTCCAAAGTCCCGGCGGCGCGACTCCGATGGCGACTGCCCGCTACACCGTTGCGCTCATGGGCTACGCCGAGGCCGTGAGAACCGCTGCACAAACACTTGCGGCGCATGGTCATCCCGCCGGCCGAGCTCTGCTCGCCGATGCCGCGCTGGATTTCAAGGCAGCCGAAGACCTGCTCTACCCAGCCCGCGACGCCCTGCTGGCAGCCGCCGGCGCCGATCACGTCACCGACGCCGACTAGAACTGGCTGTAGCCGTCACCGCGGCACGTCTGAAACCTTCGGGACTGCCGCAGGAACGGCGTTCGGGACTGGGCGCCCCGAGAAGTGCGACGACGTGCGCGATGACGGCAGGGTCGTTGATGGTGAGCGGCACGTGTTGGCTCTGACACGACGCGGTGAGCCAGGCGAGGAATTCCTCGTGGCCGTAGGGCCGAGCGGATGACGCGGACTGCGGTGAGGCGCACTGCGGGACAGCGGTTTCCTCGGTGTAGACGGAGGTCACGGCAGGCCGTCCGATGGTTCAGGCGGGTGGTGGGCCCGCCGGGCATCCCGGGCGGTGTGGCGGCCTTCGATGGCACGGTGGGCGGCCGAGGTGAGCAGGGCCAGGTCGCCGAGGGTTCGATGCCCTGCCGATGGTTCGAACGTCCACTCGACGTCACCGGAGGATTGCCTGGCCCCGGGCTTCGAATAGTGCTCTCCAACAGAGTGTTTGAGTGATTGTTGGTGCGTCCAGGCGGCGCGGTGGGCGCGCAGCGCGCCCATGGTGGTGGAGAACTGGCGGGACTTGGTGGTGATGTGCCCGCGGTAGCCCAGGGTGTGCAACCACCGGATCATGTCGGGGAATCCGTGCTCGGCGAGGACGGTGATGGTGCTCAGGATGGCCCGCACGTGCGGCGTGACCTCGAGGGTGGGGATGGCCAGCGGAGAGATTCGGCGGACGGCGACACCGAATTCGGCGACCGATTTCGTGACGTATTTGGCTAGGTATCCGGCTATCGTGCGGCCCGACCGGACTCCGCGCGTGAGGTCGTCGTGGTCCGCGGGTCCGGCGGTGGTGAGCGGTTGGGCGTCGATCTGGGTGCCGAATCGCAGCGTCCGGTCGCCGGTGTCGGTCGCGGCCTCGGGGTTGGCGACGGTCAGGGTGACATTGCGCGCGGCGTCCAGCACCAGGCCGGCCAGCTCGGGAGCCGCGACGCCGGCGGTGGGCGGCAGGGGCGACTGTCCGGGTTCGGTGGGTCCGTCGAGGCGGATCACGGCGTGCAGGTGTGGGATGGCGCGGCGCTGCATTTCGGTGACCTTGACGAAGCTGATGCGCACGGCATCGGGGGTGACTCCGGCGTCCTGCAAGCTGCGGCGCAGCGCGCGGCGCACGGTGATGGTGAAGCGGCGCCACAGTTCGGGCAGGTGCCAGCTGAAGAGCACGTGGCCGGTGTAGTCGTAGCAGCGCTCGCACAGCGGTTGCCCAACCAGCGGATCGTCGGCACCGTGTGTTTGGTTGCAGGACAACGGGCTACCGTGTGGACAGCGCGTCTCACCGCTGCGGGGGTACTCATGGCAGCGTGCGCCCCGGTGCCCGGCTCCCCGAGGGGCGGTGTGTACCGGACCGTAGCTGGGGGCGGTCAACGTGACGAAGACCTGGGGGTGGTCGGCGACGGTGGCGGCGATCGTGTGGTGGCCGCCGGTGATGCCGGCGTGCACGAGTTGCCAGGTGTCGCGGGCGTAGAGATCGGAACACGACGGGCACACCACCGCGCGGCGGTTGTTGCATCGCGTCCACACCCTGATCGCGCCGTGGTGGTCGCTGCCGGTCAGCTGGACTGGGTTGGCGCAGAATCCCGCCGTCTTGGCGCGGTGCCACCAGCGTTCGAACCCGGGTGAGGCTGCCCGGCGCACCATTTGCGCGAGCACATGGGCGTGATCGACGGTCGAGGGAACGCCCGGAAACATGTCAGAGTTCAGGGCCATGTCGCCACTGGTCGAGCCCAGGAAAGGGAGCGTCCTCGCCGTGATCGCCACGGCTACTTCTGTCCGGCCGGGTCGCCGTGGGGGCGAGGCAACGGCGTGAAGTGTGTTGTCAGGTAGTTGATGTCGGCGTCGGTCACTAGGTAAGCCCGGACCCGCGCCACGGTGGTGGTGCCTTCGGTGAGCACGTAGCCGACCCCGGGGGTGTGATCGGGGATGTCTTCGCACCGTGCGCCCTGATGGTGCGCGGCACTCGACAGGATCATCGCGGTTTGGGTGGATTCGGTCATCCGCAGGCCGACCCGGATCGGGAACAGTTGGCGCAGACTGATCACGTCTTTGGATGGGTCTTGCACGGCGGCGATCACGCACACCCCGACCGCACGTCCTTGGGACAGCAGTAGACCTAGGAGTTGGTCGACCTCGTTGCGTTGTTTGCGGTCGGTGACGTAGGCGGTGAGGGTGGCCAGCTCGTCGATGAGCACCACGATGTGGGGTTCGGCCCGGCTGGGCCGGTGCTGGCGGGTGGTGCCGCGCAGCCGGTTCGCCCGCGCCAGCATCGTGGCGGCGGTGTCGCGCAGGACCGACAGGATGTGGTCCTGGTCGTGGGCGAACCGTTCAAACAGCGGTGCCGCCGCCCCGAATTCCATCCCGCCCTTGGGATCGATGCACCGCACCACCACGAACCCGGAGCGGATCGCCGGTCCCAAGCCCGCGACCAGCGACCACATGACGCTGCCCTTCCCGGCGCCGGTCGCCCCGCCGATCAAGATGTGACGTCCCGTGACGGGCAGCGTCCACGGTGTGGCGTCCTCGGTCACCCCCACCGCCACCGGAGCCAACGTGGGTCGGGTGTCGGGCCGGGGTCGGGGCAACGGGATCGGTGCCACCAGAGCGTCGTGGTGGCGTACCCGCACCACGATGTCGCGGCCCCGCCCCGCATCCACTGGTCCGGCGGTGATGACGACGGTGTGGGCGCCGAACGCTGCTGCCAAACCGTCAGCGGTGGATTCCCACGTCTTGGCCGATTGCCCGACCAGCAGCCGCACCACCAGGATGTCGACGCACGCGCCGATGCGGACCTCGCGCAGCGTCGGCAGCACCGGGTCAGCGCCGCGGTCCCCGCGCGGGCTGATGCTCAGGCCGTGATGCTCGCAAATGGTGCGCCAGCGCCGCCGGTACACCAGATAGGCGCGGCGGTAGTCGGCGACGGGCCGCCCGACGCAGTCCTGGTAGGAGTCCGGCCAGCCCAGCCGCCACCCCCACACCAGCACTGCGGCAAGACCCCCGACGACGCAGGCCCACCGCAGATCGGCGAGCGCGGCAGTCACCACGGTCACGGCGATGACGGCGGCCAGGTCGGGCCATCGCAGCGCGAACCGCCACAGCCCGATCCCGGCGAGCCCGACGGCGCCGACGAGGAGGTCGCCGAGCCAGTCGTCGTGCTCGGTTCCGTTGCTGCTCTTGCGGTTCGATGCCACGGTGGTGTCGTCCTCTCCGAAGACGTCCGCGCGGAACGCGTCCAGGATGTGGTGAACGGGGGTTTACGCATGGGTGTTTCGTCGGTGCCTGCCGCGACAACGGTGGCCTTCGCGGCAGGCGCCAACGACGGGGGTCAGGGGGTCGGTTTGGTGCCCGGCGCGGTCGGCCGGCCGGTTCCCTCTGGGCTACCGGTACTCGCGGGTGAACCGACACCGAGTCCGGCGGCCGACGCCCCGGCCGCCCGGATGGAGGTGGACCGGAACGCCACCCCGGAGCGGTCGCCTTGGGACCACGGGATCGCGATCAGCCCCTCCACGGTGATGGGTTCGCCTACCCGCACCGCCGGTTCACCGGCGACGGTGACGGCCAGGACCTCACCGCCGGCACTGTCGAGGGCCATCACCTGGACCTGAAAGAGCACCGCCCCGGTCTCCTTGTCGATGCGTGGTGCACCGGTTTCGTGCACGGTCCGCTGCTCGGCGGCGCGGGTGCAGAAGAACTGCACCCCGTTGGTGTCGATCCGAAGCCTCATGTGTCGCAATCCCTTTGCTCGATGTGTCCGGCCGCTAATCGGGCCGTAATGACCACTTCAGCCGGACATCCAGGGCATCGGAACCGCATCTTGGTGGCATCTTCAGACATCTGCGTGCCACACTTCGGACAGCGCATCGACATCTACGGTGAGCGGGATGTCACAGGCAGTAAGGGGGCAATCGGGTGGTCGGGAAGGACTCGGGTTCGCCATCGCCCCACCGCGCTCTTCGTCAGCGCATGACCCAGCACGGGATCAGCGTGCAGGCGCTCGCCGACAGCGTGGGGGTCGACGCGAAGACCGTTGAACGGTGGTTGTCCGGCACATCCGTCCCGTATCCGGAGAATGCGCGCCGCGTCGCCGAGGCCCTGCAGTGTGAGCCAGCCGAGCTGTGGCCCGACCTGTTCCCGATGCTGACCCCGCCCAGCGCGGGCACCGTCGCGGTCAGCGTGTACGCCAGTCGCGCTGATGTTCCGGTCACCGTGTGGACCGAACTCTTCGGCGCCGCCCGCGAGCAGATCGACATCCTGGTCTACGGCGGCACGTTCCTCTTCGACGCGATACCGCGCTTCCACAAGTTGCTCACCGCGGCCACCGAACGCGGCGTGTCGATCCGGTTCGTCATCGGTGACCCCGACTCCGAGGCCGTCGCGCAACGCGGCGAGGAAGAGGAGATCGGCTCCAACCTGGCCGGGCGCTGCCGCATGACATTGGCACGCCTGCAACCACTGTCAGGCACGACGGGACTGGAGATCCGCACCCACACCACGCCGCTGTACACCTCGATGTTCCGCGCCGACGGCACCCTCATCGCCAACCCGCACCTCTACGGTGCCCCCGCCAGCGACAATCCCGCCCTCGTCATCCGAGCCGATGATGCACCCGAGTTGTGGCACGACCACCTGCTCGCCTTCCAACGAGCCTGGGACACAGCACAACCCATCCGAACACACACCCCCAACTCAGCTAGTGGAAGGACGACAGATGGCCCGCACTGACCACTACAACGATCCCGACGCGCCACCGGCCAACAGTGTCGTGCCGTCGACCACCGCCGTCGTGATCGACGACCAGGCTCGGATCGTGCTGATCAGACGCCGCGACAACGACCTGTGGGCATTGCCCGGAGGCGGGATGGACCTGGGCGAATCGATCGTCGACTGCGCCGTACGCGAAGTGAAAGAGGAAACCGGACTCGACGTCGAAGTCACCGGCCTCATCGGCGTCTACACCAACCCACACCACGTGATGGCCTACACCGACGGAGAAGTCCGGCAACAGTTTTCGCTGTGCTTCACGACCAGACTGGTCGGGGGCACCCTTCTCATCGACTCCGAAAGCACGGACATCGCCTGGACCAGTCCCGACGACATTCCCGCGCTGACCATGCACCCGTCCATGCGGCTACGCATCCAGCACTACCTTGAGCACCGCGCCGCCCCCTACCTCGGCTAGCAGAGCAGGCGCTACCGTCGTCTTCTCAGCCGGTCAGCGCGTCAACCCGAGCGACCGCAGCCAACAACAACGGCCCCGACAACGTGATCGCCCGATGAACCGGATCGTCCTCGCCGTACCGCGACAAGATCTCGCCGAGCCGATCATCAGCAGCCACCGGCGCGCCGTCCGGTCCGGTCGTCATGTCCGCACACGTCAACACATCCAGCAAGAACTCCGGCGGCACCGCGAAGTCAGCCAACTCCGCGGACAACCCACGTTCACGCGCTTCGAACACCGCCCCGGTGTGATAGGCCACCAGCGACACCACCAGTGCCGGGAAACCCTCCGCGCGCACGAACATGGCACCGTCGATCGCGTGACATCCCGTCGACCGCACCGACGGCGAATAGCCGACATCGTGCAGCCACGCCGCCGCCACCACCGACTCCGACTCCAAAGGACCGATCCGCTCCACCAGTCGCTCAGCCGCACCCGCCACGCCGCGGACATGCGCCAACCGAGTCGCCAACGACGCGAGCCGCACCTCAGCCAGCCGCCGAGCCCGCACCTTCAGCACGCCATCCATGAACGCCAGACTACCGAGCAGACCCTGCCCCAGCCCGACCAGCACACGCCGTGGCGGCTCCCGTCCGCTGGCGCTCCCGTCCGCCACCACGGCCTACACCAGATCAGCCACCCAGGACGACCACGACGCCAGTGCTCACACCCGCGCTGTGAGAACTTTCTTTACTGTTATCGAGTGCACTGTGCTTCGCAGGTGGGCCAGTTCGTGGGTCTGGTCGTCCTCGGCACATCGACCTCCGCGTCGGCCTAAACGATCACCGCTCTGATGGAAATGCCGTCAACCACGTCCCGGGCCTACCAGTTGGTCAGCAGCAGGCTGTTGATGGCCAACGCGGCTAGCGCCTGGACGAGTAGCCACCACCGCTGAGTCCGTAGCGGCAGGGTGGCGGCGGCGACGGTCAGCCACACCGCGAACGGAAGCCAGATGCGTTCGGTCTCGGCTTTACTCATCTGGCTCAGATCAGCGAGCACCAGTGCAGCGAGCATTCCGACGACGAGGCAGGTGATCGGGTCTCGGGCGCGCAGCCGCGCGGCCGTCAGGACCCGGTTCAGCGACGCCGGGACCGCCAGCCCGACAGCGCAAATCAGCGACGCCCAGTTCGCCCACCCCCAGTAGGCGAACGGTCGCCTTTGGGCGATGCCCTGCCAATAGCGGACTTTCACCAGCTCGTAGCCGTCGAGCCACCAGAACCCGGACACGGTGAACACGGCGACGACCGCACTGATTCCGATCAGAACTCCAGGCAGTGGGCGGAGCGTGCGCGTGGTGATCAGGATCGCGACCATCGGAACCGCCAAGAGCACCAGTCCGTAGCTGAGGTAGAGGCACGCACCGAGGGTGACGCCGGCCGCCAGCGCGTAACCGTGACGGCTGACGCCGGTGCGGGTGGCTGCCAGCGCCACCCAGACCAATTCCCACGCGGCGACCCCGGCGAACAATCCGTCGCCCGACACCCCGATCCACACCGCCGCAGGGGTCAGCACCAGAAACGGGGCGCACCGCCGGGCGGTCTCAGGGTTGGTCAACGCGGCCAGGGCCACCAGGATGGCCGCCGTCGCGCTGGCGCCGACCACGATGCACACCACGGCGGCCCACGTCGGGCCGCCCAGCCCAACACGGTCCAGCGCGAGGAACACCAGCAGGGCGCCCGGGGGATGCCCGGAGGTCTGCGTGGTCCACGACTCGGCCTGGCCATCCACGATGTGACGGGTGAATTCCGACAGGAACGGTCCCAGGCTTTTGACGCGGGGGATCTCGTAGAGATACTCATCGCGCGAGGTCAACCGGCTGGTGATGCCGCGGGTCCAGCCGTCGATCATCGCCAGCGACACGATCCACGCCACCGACGCGGCCCACGACAACGCGGGCAGTAACCGCCACGACACCGACCGGGCGACACGTGGACCAGCGACGATCACCCAGGCGCCCACCGTGACCGCCATCGGGGTTCCCCACCCGATGTGCGGCTGCCACCACGCGAACAGCGGCGCCCCCGAACCACCGAAGTCGTGAAACACCCCGGCGCTGTCGGTGGCCACCGGTGTCATCCACCCAAGACGGAGACTGGCGACTACGAACGCCGCCGTCACCACCGCAGCAGCGGCCAACGCCCACCGCACGTCACGGCTGACCCCGCAGTCGCGGCGTGCAGCTGGCCCTAGAGCGGTGTCGGGACCATCGCCCGCTGCAGGGGCCGGTGGATGAACCATTGGCAGGGACACCCCCTGCGGCGCCGCTGCGCCAACCCGCCGCAGTGACCTCAGTTGCATCGGCGGCCACACACCCGGACACCGACTGCCACCACGAGCAGCACCCTGTCCAGAATCAGCCCGTAACCGTTTGCGCGCAGGCTAGAAATCGGGCGGCCCCCGACCCCACACCGGGGTGCAGTGCCACCCCGGCGAGAGCGCGATACCAGCGAGCGAGCGTGCACGACGAACCCTTCACGACAAACGATTGCTAGTCATGGCCCGCTGTTGGACCATCCCGATGCTCCGGCGCGATAGACCTCGTTTGCGGACACTGAACGGGCGTGGGGCATGAGTGGTTCACGAAGACTCCCAGCGCCGCCCGAAGCGAGGCGGGGAGCGCGGCTGATCGTGTGTCGCATTATAAACCATCACCGGAGGCGGTAGGCCTCGATTCGGGGCGATTGCCCTGCACGGCAGCGCAGGGTGTCGCCCCGGAGCACTGGCCTTGCTTGCCGGAGCCCTGCACTGTGTGCTGCGATGCCTGCCGGGCGACCGGGGCTCGGCAATGTGTTTTTGCGCGGTGACGGATTTAGAGTTTGCTAGGCGGACGTCGAAGGTTTATGTGAAGGTCGCGTGGGTATTGACAATCCATTGACCCGCCGCGGCCGCGGCTTGCGCACCGTGAAAGGGCGAGTCCATGTTCGAGAAGGCCTTCATCAGGAACGCGATCAACCACAGTTCGGAAAACCCTCTCGAGCGGCGCCGGTTCCTGCGAGCCGCCGGTCTGAGCACCCTGGGCGCGGGTGCGATGGCGATGACCAGCGCCGGAACCGCCTCCGCCGCACCTGCCATCTCCGATGGCGCCATCCTGAACTTTGCGCTCAACCTCGAATACCTCGAGGCCGAGTTCTATCAGCGCGCGGTCTACGGCCAAGGCCTACCCGACAACCTCGTCGGCGGTGTCGGCACACCCGGCCCCGTTTCCGGTGGCCGCGCGGTCCCGTTCTCCGATCCCGTCATCCGCGGCTACGCCCAGGAGATCGCCGACGACGAACGCGAACACGTCGCGTACCTGCGCAGTGCCCTCGGGTCGGCGGCCGTCGCCCGCCCAGCCATCGACATCGACGCCAGCTTCACCGCCGCCGCCCAGGCCGCCGGGCTGATCCAGCCCGGGGAAACGTTCGACGTCTACGCCAACGACCAGAACTTTCTGCTCGGCGCCTTCGTCTTCGAAGATGTCGGCGTCACCGCCTACAAAGGCGCCGCCCCCCTGATCTCGAGCAAGACGTTCCTCGACGCGGCCGCCGGGATCCTCGCCGTGGAGGCCTACCACGCCGGCATCATCCGCACCTCCCTGTACAACATGGGTTTGCAAACCTCCGCCGATGCGATCTCCAACGCCCGCGGCAGCCTCGGCGGCGGCAAGGACCAGGGCATCAGCGGCCCCAACCTCATTCCCGCCGACGGCAACGGCATCGCGTTCGGCCGCACCCCCGGCGAGGTCCTCGACATCGTCTACCTGAAAAAGGGTGCCAGCGCCGGCGGATTCTTCCCCGCCGGCGCCAACGGCGACCTCAAGACCGGCGGCTGACGCAGCCCCCCTCGCCCATCCGTCCGCCACCCCTCCGTCTTGCTTCAGATCCCGGTGGTACTGACTCTCGACGTCGGTGCCGCCGGGACGAAGCGCCGGGCACCTGCGGCACATCTGTGTCCGACACTGCGGATCATCTAGGAGAACGAGTGCTCCCGGCCCACGACCCGGTATTGCCCGCGGCGACGTATCGTCCACACTCCGATCTCACCACCCCCGTCCGTCTCCGACCAGGTGACGCTGAGCTTCGTCGCTGCGCCTCTCCTGGGGTGAGCGCTGTGCGGAAATGCGACTCCGCGTGACACTGCGTGGCACGGACCGCCGCGGTGATGACGAGCTGACCGCCCCGCGGCGCGACGGAGCCGGGTGCCCCACCAGTCATTCCCTGCGGCCCTGGCCGTCATCGGTAGTCGCCACTGCCGAGGGCACCGCCAGCGCCCCCACGGTGGACCTGATCTATCGGGCAGCGGCACGCGGGGCTGACTGCTGGGCGCGCAATCACCACGGACAGGTCCGAGACCTGCCCATGACACGGTGGTTCGCCGGACCTAACACCACCACCGCAGACCAGGTCGCCGACGATCACATCCTCGCGCACTGCTCCGAGCGTCCCACTCTGGACGTGGGGTGTGGCCCCGGACGATTCACCGCTGCTCTGCAGCGCCGCGGACACGCGGCACTCGGGGTGGACACCTCACAGGCCGCGGTGGACTTGACCCGTGCCCGCGGCGGCACCGCGCTGCGCGCAGACGTTTTCGGGCCGTTGCCTGCGGAGGGCTGCTGGGACCACATCCTGCTCGCCGACGGCAACATCGGCATCGGCGGCGACCCCGTTAAGATCTTGAGGCGCGTCGCAGACCTGCTCGCCCCTGGCGGTAGCGTCATCGCCGAAATCGATTCCCGCTCACCGTTGCCAGGTCGGGAAATGCTGCGCTGGGAGACCGAACACCAAGTGGGGCACTGGTTTCCCTGGTCGCGTGTCGGTCCCGGCGAACTTCGTGTCATCGCCAACACCGCAGGACTCAACGTCGCCGAGATCGTCGACATCCACTCCCGGATCATCGCGGTACTGACCGTCTAACCCAGGAGAGGGCACCCGGTGGCCACCCAGAACCGCCCCGCTGCACGCACGCGGACATCGACGAGTCGTGTGGGCGAACCACGGGGCGTCACCCGGCGGGCGCCGATTCTACCGGCGCAGCGGGTGCCGAATCGTGATGCCGCAACAGTGTTTTCGCGCCGTAGCAGAGGGCACTGATCAGGTAGAAGGCCGCGGTGAGAAGAATCCACCGGGTCAAATAGGGTGCTTGGGTGAGTCCGGTGGCGGCGGTGAAGGCCGGGCCGCCCTGCTCGATGATGCCGGGCAGGAACATCACCAGCAGCAGACCCGCGGCCAGCGTCGGCATCCGCAGATAGTTGATCAGCGGTACGGGCCCGGGCACGGACCCAGTTGCCTCAGAGTGCTCGACGGAGGGCCTCGGCGTTCGTGACAACAGCCGGTCGGCGAGCGCGTACAGCGGGAAGAGGATCAGGTCGTGCCCGATCACCGCCACGGCGAACCACACTGCGATGGACTGCCACCACACCATGGGGTTGACGAGCTGGCTCACCCCGAGGACCGCGACGGTATAACCGGCGAGCGCCAAAGACCCCAGCACAACGATGAGATGCCCCAGGCGTGCGCCGTAGAGCCGGTGCGCCCGCTGAACCGGTGTCGGCATGTCAGGTGTCCCGGAAGTCGATGGCGGCCACCCATTTGGTGTTGTGCACACCGGGCAGCGCTGGGACGATGACGCGGGCCGGGTAGCCGTGATCTACTGACAGGTCCGCCCCGTTGACCTTCAACGCCAGTAACGCATCGGGATCGGTGACCTGATTTCTTTGCAGGACGGCGTGATTGAATGCTCCGGCTTTCTCCAGCGAGGACACCATCGCCGAGCCGGGTCGGGGGCGACCGGCTGCGGCGGCCAGATCGGCGAGCCGGACCCCGGTCCAGGTCTGCACCGTGGACCACCCCTCGACGCAGGCGATCGGCAGCACCGCGGTGTGTTGCGGCATCGCGGCCAGCGCGGCCCGGTCCAGCATCACTGGGTTCGGGCCACCCGACAGTTGCAGTCGCCACCCATCACCGGTGGTGGCCGGGTCGATGCCGGCCGCGACGGCGGTGCGGTTGATCTGAAAGTCGGTGGGTCCGTTGCCGTAGCTGCGGCCGCGGGGCAGCAGCAGCGCGGCGGGCCGGGTGAACCCACCGAGGGTCTGTCCGGCGGTCAGGACCGCGATCAGCAGCGAACCGCCGCCGACGACGGCCAGCGCGCCGCGGCGGCTCAGGGTGGGCGGATCGGGGTCGGCGGCGACGAGGCGGTCCTCGTCCATCGGTTCGGGTTGGGTGTCGGCCCGCGAGGTCGCCAGGACGCTGCGCAGCGACCGAGAACGCAGGCTGCGCCACATCTTCGGCAGTTTGAGGCAGACGTGGGCGAGGAACCCGGCGATGAACACCCACGCCCCGAAGTAGTGGGCGGTGTAGAAGCTGAACCCGAAGATGTAGTCGTACTGGATGTTCAGCAGACCGGTGACGATCTCGAACAGGATCCCGCCGACCAGCATTAGCAGCGAGATCCGTTCCAGCACCGCGGCGATCGAGCGGGCCGGCGGCCAGATGAACAGCCGCGGGATCACCGACCACAGCTTGGCCAGCACCACCGGAATGATGATCAACCCCAGACCGACGTGCAGACCCTGATTCAGCCGGTACAACCACGACGGCCGGGTCGGCCAATCGAAGGACGGCAGCTTCAGCCACCCCACCTCGGCGGGGATGGCTTGGCCGAACTTCGGACCGTAGGCGATGTAGGACAGCAACCCGGTCAGGATCACGACCGGCAACACCACCAACAGCACCGACCCGAACACCGACGTTAGCCACGGCCCCCGCAGCGGGCTGCGCCACCGGATCTTCGACAACCCCGGCGGCGGATGCTTCTCCAGCGTCCGCCACGCCCCGGCCGGGAAGCCGTAGCCGCCGAGATGCTCCTCACCATCGCCGTCGGGTTCTGGCTCCGGATGTGCGGCTGGGTCACCCGCCGCCGTCGGCTCCCGAGGTGGGGAGGTGTCACCCGGCGGCGGTCCAGAGGTCGTCATCTCGATGACCTTACGTCCGTAAAGAGGCGATCAACGAGGAACGTCCGCGACCGAAGGTGGGGGTCCGACTAATCGATGTCGATAGCCCGGCGTCGGAGTCATTCTGATCCGTGCGGGTTCACGACCGCGGCAGCTCCGGCGTGAGCAATGGCCGATCCGGCAGCGTTCGCAACCAGCCGGTGCGCCACAACGCGCAGTTTGGTATTGGTGCGCCAGGACTGCTCGCGCAGCATCGCGAACGCCGCATTCTCATCGAGGTGGTGCCGTGTCATGAGAATGCCTAGGGCCATTCCGATTTGGCGATCGCTGTCCAGTACCGTGCGCCAGGTTCGTTCCTGCTCAACGACGCCGATCAGCGGCCGGGCGGGCGGTGGTACCGGCCCGGGTGGGGTTGTGGTTGTTGGATTCCTGGACATCACTTGCGACCTGGCCGGCAACGGCGCGCAGTCAGCATGAACGCGTAGGACGGTGTGCAGTCCGGTCAGCTGCAGTATCCGCAGCGGGTGGGAGGGAACTTCAACCAACTGCAGTGATCCCGTTGAGGCGGCGGCGTCCTGGTGGAGCTGGACGAACAATGTCAGTCCGGCGCACCCGAGGAACGTCAGCCCCGACAGGTCCAGGACGAGGCGGTATCCTTGGGAGGCTAGCGGGCGCAACCACGAAGCGAAGTCTGGCGCCGTCGCGGCGTCGAGGCTCCCGGTGATCGGCACGATCAAGACCTGTTCGTAATCGGCACCGCGCCATCGGGATGGGTGCACAGCGACTGTGGCTGCGCTGCACCCGATCCCTGCGGCGGTGGGTGGTCTCGTCTGCGGCATCGGCGGCGAGGCCCGAGGGTGGGGTGGGCAGCCGATCCGGTCGACCGGTGCGTTGGCCAACATGCGGCTCTCGGACGGGCCGTAGGGGGTCGTGATGGTGGTCATGGTGCTCCCTGGCGGGGGTCTGACCAAGTAAGCCCGGCTGCGAGCGGATGTGCTCACCGCGACACGGACCGCGGCGGAGGGGCGGTGTCACTGGTGCGGGCTGGCTATGTCCAAGCCGTCCTCAACGTAGCCCCCCGGACCGGGGTCGTCTACCCGGCTCGGCCACCGCTGAGGTGGCCATCTTGGCTGCACTGAGGGCAGATGCACGGGCATCCTCCGGACGGCGCCGTCATGGAATCGTCAGATGG
This sequence comes from Mycolicibacterium sp. TUM20985, assembly GCF_030295745.1. Classification (NCBI taxonomy): domain Bacteria; kingdom Bacillati; phylum Actinomycetota; class Actinomycetes; order Mycobacteriales; family Mycobacteriaceae; genus Mycobacterium; species Mycobacterium antarcticum. The sequence continues at coordinate 3,415,793 of NZ_AP027291.1, read as the reverse complement.
CGAAGGCTGGCATGGCGGTGAGGCCAGTGACGACTATAGAGTGATGTCCACGATGGACGGTGGCGAAATGCGGGTGTCCGGTCCCGGTGAGGGCGATCGCGCGGGTTCTTCGATTGACGCGGCGTCGACCGGACGGGACGTCGCCGACGACGAGGACGATCTGGCGGGCGGGCTCGCTGGGATGTCACTGTTGGTGGCGGGCAGCCTGCCGCTGAACGACCTTCTGATCCGGGTGGCGAAGTTCGCGGTCCGGGCGACCCCCGGCGCCGATGGAGCCGGGGTGACGATGCACGAGGATGGTCGCTCGGCCACGGTGGTGGCCTCGGCGCCGTTCGTCCACCAGATTGACGACATCCAATACGGTCTGGGTGAGGGCCCGTGTGTCAGTGCCGCCGCAGAGCGGCGCACGTTCAGGTCCGGAAATCTGGGTGGGGAAACCTTGTGGCCCCGTTTCGGCCCGCGGGCGGGACGCCTCGGGGTGCATAGCGCGTTGTCGTTGCCCTTGCTGCTGCCCGATCGGGTGGTGGGGGCGATCAACGTGTACGCCAGCGCTAAGGACGCCTTCGACGAGCACGCCGCGCAACTCGGTGAATCGTTCGCCGAAGCCGCCTCCGTCGCGGTGCACAACGCCAAGCTGCTCAACGCGGCGCAACGCCAAATCGAGCAACTGCAGACCGCCCTGGTCAGCCGGGCAGTCATCGATCAGGCCATCGGCATCATCATCAGCCGCAGCGGCGGCACCGACGCCGAAGCATTCGCCGCACTGCGCGCGATCAGCCAGAAGGAACACACCAAGCTCGCCGACATCGCCCGCGGCGTCGTGGACGGGGCCACGCGGCGCGCCCGCGCCCGCCGCACCGACGGCGACACCTGACCGGCAGGACGCACAGCTCGCTATGCGTAGGCCCGACACGATCAGAGTGGTTTGATGGATGGATGATGACGGTCACCAGGCGTCGCGCCCGCTTCGTGGGGCGCGCTCGCCGATGAGCGGTGCACAGCGGGTACGGGACGGCTTGAACGCCGCCCTGGCCGGGCGCGGGGGCAGTGACCTCGCATCGCGGCTGTGCGGGGCGTGCGTGGACCTACTGGCCGTCGACGGGGCTGCGCTATCGGTGATTCACGACGAGTCCCTGCGCGGTTCGCTGGGCGCGAGCAGCCCGTTGAGCCACGAACTCGACGAGTTGCAGTTCACCTTCGGGGAGGGCCCGTGCCTGGACGCAGTCCGCAGCAAGGCGCCGGTACTGGTCGGTGATCTAGATGACGCTCAGGCGCGGTGGCCGGCGTTCGCGGCGGCGGCGATGGGGCGTGGGGTGCGGGCAGTGTTCGCGTTGCCGGTGTCGGTGTCGGGCATCCCGGTCGGCGCGCTGGATCTGTATCGGACCGGCACCGGCGACTTGGACGCCGCCGAATTGACCAACAGCCTGATCGCGGCCCAATTCGCGGCACTGCCGTTGCTGGACGTGATGAGCGGCGACATGGACGCCGCCGTCGACGACGATGGCAGTGCCGCCTGGGACGCGTTGTCGTCGCTATCTCGCACGGAGGTGTACCAGGCCACGGGCATGCTGATCGCTCAACTGGGGGTGGGTCCGCCCGAGGCGTTGGTGCGGCTACGCGGTTACGCGTTCGCCCACGACATGACCGCCAGCGAGGTCGCCTGGGAGATCATCGGGCGCCGGCTGCGCCTCGATGACGATCGGAACGACGAATCGTGATGCCGCACAGCCGGGAACGCGACATCGTCGCGTCTTTCATCAGCTTCGCCGACAGCCTCGTCGAGGACTACGACGTGCTGGACCTGGTGACCCGGTTGACCGAGGACTGCGCGCGGCTCTTGGACATCACGGCGGCCGGTCTGCTGCTCGCCGACGCCCGCGGTGTGCTGCACCTCTTCGCCGCGACCTCCGAGGAAGCTCACGAGCTGGAGATCTTCCAGCTGCAACGCGAGGAGGGGCCGTGTCTGGACTGCTACCGCGGCGGCGGCGCCATCAGTGTCGCCGACCTCGCGGCCGAGTCGGCGAGGTGGCCGCGGTTCGTGGCCGCGGCCACCGAATCGGGCTTCGCCTCGGTGCACGCCATCCCCCTGCGGCTGCGCGACGAGGTGTTGGGCACGTTGGGGTTGTTCGGCGCCGCCCCGGGGGCACTGAACCCCGAGGACCTGAACCTGGCGCAGGCGCTGGCCCACGTCGCCACCATCGCGATCCTTCGGCACGACACCACCGTCAGCAACGCTGTGACGCCGCGACTGCAGGCCGCGGTGAACAGCCGTGGTGTGCTGGACATGGCCAAGGGGGTGCTCGCCGAGGTCCATGGACTGAGCATGGCCACCGCGTTCGCCCGGCTGCGTGACTACGCCCGAGGCCACCATCAGCACCTCTCCGAGGTCGCGGGCATCGTGATCTCTGGAGATCCCGACATTCGTGGCAGCATGCTCGCCGACCTCGGCTCCGCGATGACCCGACACCGCAGTACCCCCACCAGCTGATCCGGCCGCGGTGCTCCCGGCTGGACGGCTCCGTTGAGCTTGGTTAGGTTGGAGGCGGTTAGGAAATAGCCAGCCTGCACCGGCGACACCGCACTCACTGCCTGTCGCCGTGAGCGACCGCTTCATCAGCTGGCGTATTCCGTGAATCCTCACCTGGGAGCACCATCACCCGCACCAATCGTGACTTCTTGGCTGCGCCTGATTCGGTCGCGGCATCGCCCGACCGCGCCATTGCGCTGCGGCTGACGGGCCTGACCTCTTCGGTTGAACCGGCGGTGGTGTTCGCCAGCTTGGCCGAGCTCAGCGTCGGTTCCTTCAGCGATACCTGCACCGTCGACGTCGTTGAGGAGCATAAGGACGCCTACCGGATCAGCTACCCCCTCGTCGAGTCGGACGTATCGGCGCAGACCCCACATTTCTCGACGCGTACGGTGATTCGGCTCACCGAGGTGGGCGCGCAGCCGCATTACGCTGGGATCGTGGTGCACGCCTGGCATACCCACCACCCCACCTCTGCTGACGCCACGATCGCCGCGCTGCTGGTCGAGCGCGCCGTCGCCGTGATAGCGACCGAACGATCCTGGGGTGCCGCACTACGCAGCAACCGCGAGATCGGTATTGCCATGGGCATACTGATGGCTCGCCACCAGATCGGAGCGCAGGCCGCGTTCGCGATGCTGCGCGAGGTGTCCCAGGTCACCAACAGCAAGCTGCGCGACGTCGCAGAGCGGTTCATCGCCATGGCGCCAGGGTCCCCCACCGCAGCGGGCTGGGCAGCGAAAAACACCCCGATCCTGGCAGCTCCCGACCGACTGCGTTGCTGAAGCACCCAACAGCAGAGAAAGACATAACATGCCAGAGACGTTGTGCCGCATCGGTACCTAGGGCGGTCCCACCTCTGTTGGGTCAGCTGGCTGCCGACAGATCTCGGATTTCGTAGGTCAGCGGGTTTCCCCGTTGAAATCCCCTCCAGTCCGGCTAAACCCGGCTAAACTCACAAGGGAGGGTATATTAACGAGTAGTCAGCAACCTCGCGTTGGTGTGCCCCCACCACCACCGCCTCCATCACCGGGAGATCATCACCCTCACCGGACCCGCCCACCACCTCGTCGTCACCGACGCCCAGGGCCGAACGCTCACCGCGGGATCGCTGGCCCGCCCACCAACCCGACCCCCACCACGGGTCGCACCGTGTCGCGGACCGACCGGCGAACGCGCCGACTGGTGGTGGTACCAACCCTTCCAACCCCAACCACCGCCGGTCTTCGACGAGGGTAGTTAGCGAGGGCGTGAATCCACGCTCGCCGTTTGGCGCGTCCCGACTACCCCCGAGGTAATCGACCTCGCGCCGGGAACGGGGAACACTCGTGGTCATGGACAGCGAACCCACGACCAGAACCGTGCCACCAATCCTGTTCCTGCACGGCCTATTCGGAAGCCCTTCGCTTCTGACACCCTGGACGCGGCTCCTCGAAGCCGAGGGCTACGCCGTGCACGCACCGGTACTGCCCGGCCGCGACCCGGCCGACGATGCCGTGCTCGCGCATACCGGCATCGACGAATGCTTCGCCGTCGCGCTCGACGCTTACGACCGAATCGGCCAGTCGGCGATCGTGATTGGCCACAGCCTCGGTGGGTTGTTGGCTCAGAAGATCGCCGCCGCGCGCAACCCTCGGGCCGCGGTACTGCTGGCTCCGGTTCCTCCGGGTGTGTCATGGCCTCGGCTGCGGTCGAGTCCGCATCTGCTGCCGCTGATGTCGAAAATCGTTGCAGGCAAACCATTCCTACCGTCGGCGAAGACGATGCGCGCGGTCCCGCTCAACACGCTGCCGGTGGTGGAGCAGGAGGCGGTGATCCCGCGTCTGGTTCGTGACTCCGGAAGAGTGTTCCGCCAGATCTCGATGGGTACCGCGGCCACCCGAGTCAACGCCGCCGAGGTCACCTGCCCGGTGCTGTGCGTCAGCGGTGGAGCGGACCAGAACGTGCCGTCGTGGGTCTCGCGGCGAATCGCCAAACGCTACGGTGCCGAGCACCAGGTGCATCCGGGCAAGCCGCACTGGATCATCGCCGAATCGGCGATCGGCGACGTCGCCCCGCCGGTCCTCGACTGGCTGCGCAAATCGGTGGCCTCAGCAGGGACGTCCGGCGACGACTCGACCCCCGCCGACTACAGCGCCCGCAGGTAGCGCCGGCTCACCACGCGCTGAGCGAGCGAGGTGAACGGTCCTGCCAGCTTGCTCCACCAGGTGCCGTGCCGCGAGAACGCGCTGATCTCGGCGTGGACGGCTTCGTCCTCGGGGTCGTAGCGGACGGCAAACAGTTCCTCACCGCTCTCGGCATGCCCCGGCAGGGTGCCGTAGGCGAAGCCGCGCCGGTGTGGTTCGTCGACGACGTACACGACGCGGCACGGCGCCCGCAGCGGGCCGAGCCCCACGATCACCTCCGAACCCACCTCCGCCACCTCGGTCGTCGCCTCGACGCGCACTCCGGCGCCGCGGAGCATGCCCCATCGCATGACCTCCGCCGCGGCCGCCTCGAAACGTGCTCGGCCGTGGCCGATCACCGCCGACGCGTGCTGATGGTGGTAGCCGTCCGGCAATGGCCCGGCCGTCGCGCCGATCTCGGCATAGGTCAACGAGAGTCCGGCGAGGTCGCTCAATCTCACCGATCCACCATGCCAGTCCCGGCGTAACGTCGGCACCGTGACCACCGAACCCATAGCTCGCGCCTCCGGAACGTTCACACTCGGCGGCGATCTGACGGTCCACCGGCTCGGCTTCGGCACCATGCGGCTGACCGGCGAGGGCATCTGGGGCCCGCCGAAGGACCACGACGAAGCGATTCGCGTCCTACGTCGCGCCGTCGAACTCGGCATCGACTTCTTCGACACCGCGAACTCCTACGGGCCGTACGTGGCCGAGGAACTCATTCGCGAGGCCCTGCATCCGTACCGGGACGACCTCGTCATCGCCACCAAGGCCGGGCTCCTCCGCACCGGAGTGGATCAGTGGACACCGCTCGGGTTCCCGGCTTACCTGCGCCAAGAGGTCGAGATGAGTCTGCGCCGGCTGGGCACCGACCGCATCGACCTGTTCCAGCTGCATCGCATCGACCCGAAGTTCCCCGCCGAAGACCAGGTTGGCGAGCTCGCGGCGTTGCAGAGCGAGGGCAAGATCCGCCACATCGGGCTGTCCGAGATCACCGTGGACGAGTTGGCGGCTGCACAGCAGGTCACGCCCATCGCCTCGGTGCAGAATCGCTACAACATGGCCGAACGCAAAGCCGAACCCCTGCTCGAAGCGTGTGAGGCACAGGGGATCGGCTTCATTCCGTGGGCGCCGCTTGGCTCGGGACCGCTCGTCGCCGACGGTGGACCCCTGCATCGGATCGCCGAGCAGCATCACGTCAAGCCGTCTCAACTGGCGGTGGCCTGGTTGCTCAAGCGGTCTCCGGTGATGCTGCCGATCCCCGGCACGTCGAGCGTCGCGCACCTCGACGAGAATGTCTCCGCGGCCGAAGTCACCCTCTCCGACGAGGAGTTCGAGGCGTTGCGGAGCGCCGACGGTTAGACGTCCGGCCACGGGACCGACGGCTGTCGGCAACCGCTCAGGCAATACGGTGGTCCAGTGGCCACCGACCCCGAACCGCAGTCCGGCGGCGGATTCAACCCGCCGGTTCCGACGACCAGAGGCGGTCCTGACTACGGCAGGTTCGTCGAGGCCGTGCGCAGCCTGCAGGACCTGACGCGTAGCGCCGACGCACCCGACGACGTCGTCACCCGAGCGGCCGACTTGATCGAGGACGTGAATCGGCTGCTCGCTCCGCACGACGCCGACGAATGGCACTCGCCGTCGGGTCGGCGGATGGATCTGCCGAACCGGGGCAACATCATGCAGGTCCCGGTGGATCTGACGGTCACCGAGGACGGCCGGGTCAGCGGGACGGCGCGCTTCCGCCGGTTCCACCTGGGCCGAAACGGCGCAGTGCACGGCGGTGCGTTGGCGCTGTTGTTCGATTCGCTGTTGGGGTTCACGGCGTTCAAACTGAGCGAGAGCCGTCGGCAGCGGACCGCGTTCCTGCACGTCGACTATCGCAAGATCGTTCCGATCGACAAGGAGTTGAGGATGGACGCGGGCATCGTGCGCATCGAGGGCCGCAAGATCTTCGTCGGCGGGCGACTGCTCGACGGGGACGACGTGCTGTGTGAGGCCGAGGCGCTGTTCCTCAAGCTGCTACCGGGGCAGCCATGAGCAAGTTCGCCGATACCAAGCGCCGATGGGCGCGATGGCGCGACCGACTGCGGGAACGACGAACGGCGGACCTCACCTATCGCATCGTCGTCGGTGTCGTCGGCCTGGCCGTGCTCGGTCTCGGCATCCTGGCAATTCCCTACCCGGGTCCGGGATGGGCCATCGTCTTCGTCGGCCTGGCGATCCTGGCAACCGAGTTCGAGTGGGCGCACCGACTCCTCAAGTACACGCGGCAGCGCTACGACCGGTTCATGGAGTGGTTCAAGGCGCAGGGCCTGTGGGTGAAGGTCCTCGGCTTCATGCTGACCGCCGCGGTGGTCGCGGCGACTCTGTGGTTGCTGGGGGCGCTCAGCTTCGCCGCGGGCCTGATCGGTGTCGAGCAGCCCTGGTTGAAGAGTCCCATCGGCCTGGGTTCGTGAACACCAGCACCGATACCATGGTCGCGTTCCGCGCACCCGCCATCCTCGACCGTTCGCCCACCCACCCCCCGATGAGGAGACCCCCCCGATGACCGCCGCCGCCAGCCTCGCCCCAGCAGCCCCGATCCGGGTCGCTGCCGGGACCACCGCGGGTGCGGCCATTCGCGACGCCGGACTCCCGGGCCGGGGCGAACCCGACGCGATCGTCGTGGTGCGGGAAGCCGACGGCCGACTGCGCGACCTGTCCTGGACCCCGGCCGCCGACGTCGAGGTGACGCCCGTCGCGGCCAACACCGAGGACGGCCGCAGCGTCATCCGCCACTCGGCGGCGCACGTCCTCGCGCAGGCGGTGCAGGGCCTGTTCCCGGAAGCCAAGCTGGGCATCGGCCCGCCCATCACGGACGGTTTCTACTACGACTTCGACGTGCCCCGCGCCTTCACGCCCGAGGACCTGGCCGCGCTGGAGAAGCGCATGCGCCAGATCGTCAAGGACGGGCAACTGTTCGACCGTCGCGTGTACGAGTCCAAGGACGCGGCCCGGGAGGAACTCGCCAGCGAGCCGTACAAGCTGGAACTCGTCGACGACAAGTCCGGGGATCCGGACGTCATGGAGGTCGGCCCCCCCGGTTCCAATGACGAGCTGACGGCCTACGACAACCTCAATCCCCGTACCCGCGAACGCATCTGGGGTGACCTCTGCCGGGGTCCGCACATCCCCACCACCCGGTACATCCCGGCGTTCAAGCTGACGCGCAGTTCGGCGGCGTACTGGCGGGGCGACCAGAAGAACGCCAGCCTGCAACGCGTGTACGGGACGGCGTGGGAGTCCCAGGAAGCATTGGACCGTCACCTCGAATTGATCGAGGAGGCGCAGCGCCGCGACCACCGGAAGCTCGGTGTCGAACTGGACCTGTTCAGCTTCCCCGACGAACTGGGCTCCGGACTGCCCGTCTTCCACCCCAAGGGCGGCATCATCCGGCGAGAGCTCGAGGACTACTCCCGTCGCAAGCACGAGCAGGCGGGCTACGAGTTCGTCAACACCCCGCACATCACCAAGGAACATCTGTACATCACGTCGGGCCACCTCGAGTGGTACGCCGACGGCATGTTCCCACCGATGCACATCGACGCCGAGTACGACGACGACGGCACCGTGCGCAAGCCGGGGCAGAATTACTACCTCAAGCCAATGAACTGCCCGATGCACCACCTGATCTATCGGGCGCGCGGGCGGTCCTACCGCGAACTTCCGTTGCGGCTCTTCGAATTTGGGTCGGTCTACCGGTACGAGAAGTCCGGCGTCGTGCACGGGCTGACCCGGGTGCGGGGCATGACCCAGGACGACGCCCACATCTACGCCACCCGGGAGCAGCTGCGCGACGAGCTCAGCTCGCTGCTGCGGTTCGTGCTCGACCTGCTCGCCGACTACGGGCTCGACGAATATTATCTGGAGCTGTCCACGAAGGATCCCGACAAGTACGTCGGCGCCGATGACGTGTGGGACGAGGCCACGGAGACCTTGCGCGAGGTGGCCGAGGCATCCGGCTTGGACCTGGTGCCCGACCCTGGCGGCGCGGCGTTCTACGGACCGAAGATCTCGGTGCAGGTCAAGGACGCGCTAGGGCGGACCTGGCAGATGTCGACCATCCAGCTGGACTTCAACATGCCCGAGCGTTTCGAGCTGGAGTACACCGCAGCCGACGGCAGCCGGCAGCGGCCGGTGCTGATCCACCGCGCGCTCTTCGGCTCGATCGAACGGTTCTTCGGGGTGCTCACCGAGCATTACGCAGGGGCTTTCCCCGCCTGGCTGGCGCCGGTCCAGGTGGTCGGCATCCCCGTCGCCGATGCGCACGTCGAGTACCTCGAAGACGTTGCCGCGCAACTGAAGACGCATGGCGTCCGGGTAGAGGTCGACGCCAGCGACGATCGGATGGCGAAGAAGATCGTCAATCAGACCAACCAGAAGGTGCCGTTCATGCTGCTCGCGGGGGACCGCGACGTGGAGGCCGGAGCCGTGAGCTTCCGGTTCGGTGACCGGACCCAGATCAACGGAGTGCCGCGCGAGAAAGCCGTCGCCACCATCGTGGACTGGATCGCTCGACGCGAGAATGCAGCTCCCACAGCGGAATCAGTGACGGTGTAACCGTGGATCCGGAGAACACGATCACCGACCGCGGGATCGGCGAACCCGACCACCTGCAGCGGCTGTGGACGCCCCACCGGATGAACTACATCGCCGAGTCCAAGGTGGGGGGTGGGTCGGCGGCCTCATCGGAGCCGTTCAGCGACATCCCGGCCATGTCCGACGAGGACGGCCTCGTCGTCGCGCGTGGCGAACTCGTCTACGCGGTGCTGAACCTGTACCCGTACAACCCCGGGCATCTGATGGTGGTCCCGTACCGCAGGGTGTCCGAACTCGAAGACCTCACCGACGCGGAGAGCGCCGAGCTGATGACCTTCACGCAGAAGGCGATTCGCGTGATGAAGACCGTCTCGCGGCCGCACGGTTTCAACGTCGGGCTCAACCTCGGGCACTCGGCGGGCGGGAGCCTCGCCGAACACCTGCACATGCACGTCGTGCCGCGATGGGGCGGCGACGCCAACTTCATCACGATCATCGGCGACTCCAAGGTGATCCCACAGCTGTTGCGCGACACCCGCAAGCTGCTGGCAGACCAGTGGGCGGCGCAGACGTGAGCGACTTCTACCTGTTGACCAGGGCGGCGTACGCGAAGCTCAGCCGACCGGTGGCGAAGGCCTCGCTGCGGATGGGCCTCACCCCGGACAGCATCACCATCATCGGAACCGCAGGCAGCATCATCGCGGCGCTCACGCTGTTTCCGATCGGACAATTGTGGTGGGGCGCCTTCGCCGTGGCGGTCTTCGTGCTCGCGGACATGCTCGACGGCGCGATGGCGCGCGAACGCGGTTTCAGCACTCCCTTCGGCGGCGTGTTGGACGCCACGTGCGACCGCCTCGCCGACGGGGCCGTCTTCTGTGGCCTGCTGTGGTGGGCGGCCTTCGGGGCGCACAACGCCTCACTCGCGGTCGCGACGATGATCTCGCTGGTCACCTCTCAGGTGATCTCCTACGTCAAGGCCAGGGCCGAGGCCAACGGGCTCAAGGGTGACGGCGGGTTCATCGAACGTCCCGAGCGCCTGATCATCGTGCTGCTCGGAGCGGGCCTGTCCGGGGTGTCGTTCCTGCACGTGCCGTGGCTGTTGCACGTCGCCATGTGGGTACTGGCGGTGGCCAGCCTCGTCACGCTGGGCCAGCGGCTGCACTCCGTGCGCACCTCGCCCGGCGCGACCGATCCGCTGAAGACCACACCGCAGCCGCCCACCGATTCCGAAGAGGAAGCGAGCGAGCCGTGAGCACGCCCCATGGGGGCGGGTTGGCGGGAAGATTCCCGGCGGGCTTGCCGAGCGCGCGCGGGGTGCGGGTACCCCTTGGTGACCAACTGTCCGACCTCGGCTACGCGGCGGGTTGGCGCGTGGTGCGCGCAATGCCAGAATTCGCCGCTCGCAACGCCTTCGACGCGGGCGCGCGGTACGCGTCGCGCGGCGGTGGCCCCGAACAGCTGCGGAAGAACCTCGCGAGGGTGGTCGGTGTCGCACCGGCTGACGTCCCGGAAGAGCTGATCCGTGCTTCGCTGGCGTCCTACGCGCGCTATTGGCGGGAGGCGTTTCGGTTGCCGTCGATGGATCACCACCTGCTCGCCCGTCGCCTCGACGAGGCCGCGCTGGGCGGTCAGCACGTGGCGGCGGGCCTCGACAAGGGGCGCGGCGTGGTCCTCGCCCTGCCGCACAGTGGCAACTGGGACATGGCCGGGGTGTGGCTGACCAACACCCATGGTCGCTTCGCCACGGTTGCCGAACGGCTCAAGCCCGAGTCGTTGTACAAGCGGTTCCTGGACTATCGCGAGAGCCTGGGCTTCGAGGTGGTTCCTCTGACCGGCGGTTCGCGGCCACCGTTCGAGATCCTGGCCGAGCGGCTCCGCGGCAACGGTCTGGTCTGTCTGATGTCCGACCGTGATCTGACCAGATCCGGCGTGGGGGTCGAACTCTTCGGCGAGGCGACGATGCTGCCCGCCGGGCCCGCCAAGTTGGCACTCGCGACCGGGGCCGTGCTGCTGCCCGTGCACTCCTATTACGAACCCGACGTCGCGGTCACCGACATCGGCGCCGCTCTCGATACCTCCTCGGGCGACGTCACCGCGATCACGCAGGCGCTCGCCGATCGGTTCGGTGCCAACATCGCGGCCCACCCCGCCGACTGGCACATGCTGCAGCCGCAATGGATCGCCGACCTGTCCGACGAACGGCGCGCCAGGCTCGCCGGGGTCGAGGAGCCCTGATGCGGATCGGGATGGTGTGCCCCTACTCGTTCGACGTGCCGGGCGGTGTTCAGGCACACGTTCTGCAACTCGCCGAGGTGATTCGCAGCTACGGGCACGAGGTCAGCGTCTTGGCGCCGTCGTCACCGGGGGCGAAGCTGCCCGACTACGTCGTCTCCGGCGGCAAGGCGATCCCGATTCCTTACAACGGATCGGTGGCGCGGCTGCGGTTCGGCCCCGCCACTCATCGCATGGTGAAGAGGTGGCTCGTCGACGGTGACTTCGACGTCCTGCACATCCACGAGCCGAATGCGCCGAGCCTGTCGATGCTGGCACTGATGATCGCCGAGGGGCCGATCGTCGCGACATTCCATACGTCGACCACGAAGTCGTTGACGCTCAGTGTGTTTCAGGGCATCCTGCGGCCTTGGCACGAGAAGATCGTTGGCCGGATCGCCGTCTCCGACCTGGCCAGACGATGGCAGATGGAAGCGCTGGGCTCCGACGCCGTCGAGATCCCCAACGGCGTCGACGTCGAGTCGTTCGCGTCGGCCCCCGTTCTGGACGGTTATCCCCGGCCGGGCAGGTCGGTGCTGTTCCTGGGCCGCTACGACGAACCGCGCAAGGGGATGGCCGTACTCCTCGGCGCGCTACCCGCCCTGGTCGAGTCCTTTCCCGACGTCGAGGTGCTCGTCGTCGGGCGCGGTGACGAGGAGGAGTTGACCTCGGAGGCGGGCCACCTGGCCGGACATCTGCGCTTCCTCGGTCTGGTCGACGACGCGGCGAAGGCATCGGCGATGGCCAGTGCCGACGTGTACTGCGCGCCCAACACCGGCGGAGAGAGCTTCGGCATCGTCCTCGTCGAGGCGATGGCGGCGGGGACGGCCGTGGTGGCCAGCGACCTCGATGCCTTCCGCCGGGTGCTCGAAGACGGTTCCGCGGGCCGGTTGGTGCCCGTCGACGACTCGGCTGCGCTGGCGACGGCGCTGATCGAACTGCTCGGTGACGACGCGGCCCGCCAGCGGTACGCCGAGGCAGCGAGTCGGGCCGTGCGCAAGTACGACTGGTCGGTGGTCGCCCGGGAGATCCTCCGCGTGTACGAGACGGTCGCGAGCGCGGGCGCCAAAGTCCGGGTCGAGGGCACGACGGCCACTAGGCCGGCGGTGTCCACTCGACGGTCGCTGAGCAAGGCCAAGAGGTCGGCGCGTGAAGCCGCAGGAGAGATCGCATGATCACGTGGTTCGTGGTCATCGGGCTGGTCCTGCTGGCCTTGGTGTTGGTGATCGGTGGGATCTGGGCGTTCCAGACGGCGCATCGACTGGACCGGCTGCACGTCCGATACGACCTGTCCTGGCAGGCCCTGGACGGCATCCTCGCCCGGCGCGCCGTCGTCGCGCGCGCGGTGGCCACCGATGCCTACGGCAACGGCGCCGCGGGACGGCGACTGGCCGCCTTGGCCGACGCCGCCGAGCGGGCTCCGCGGGCAACGCGCGAGGCCGCCGAGAACGAGCTGTCGACCGCGCTCGCCGGGGTGGATCCCGCATCGCTACCGGTGGCCCTGGTCGCCGAGATGGCGGATGCCGAGGCGCGCGTGCTGCTGGGTCGCCGCTTTCACAACGACGCCGTGCGCGACACCCTTGCCCTGCGTGAGCGGCCCCTGGTGCGCTGGCTGCACCTCGGCGGAACCGCGCCCATGCCAAGTTATTTCGAGATCGCCGAGCGGGCCGCTCAACGCGCCGTCGGTCAGCAGGTCTACAAGCGCACCTCCGCCCGCATCATCCTGCTCGACGAACTCGGGCACGTCTTGCTGTTCTGTGGCTCGGATCCTGCGAGCGAGACCGCGCCGAGGTGGTGGTTCACCGTGGGGGGCGCCGTCGAGCCGGGCGAGACGCTGCCCGACGCGGCCGTCCGCGAGCTGGCGGAGGAGACCGGTCTGCGCGTCAGTAAGGCCGATCTCGTCGGACCGGTGTGGAAGCGCGACGCTGTCTTCGACTTCAACGGCGCCGTGATCCGCAGCGAAGAGATGTTCTTCATCTACCGGACCGTGCGGTTCGAACCGTCGACGGCCGGGTTCACCCCGCTGGAGAACCGCACCATCCACGGACATCGTTGGTGCGACGAAGGCACCATCGCGGCACTGGTCGAGGGCGGTGAGACGGTGTACCCGCTCCAGCTCGGCGAACTGCTCGCCGAGGCCAGCGCATGGACCGCCCCCGAGTCCGCTGGGCGGGTACGAGAGCTGCAATCAATCCGATAGTTGGCCGTAAGAACTGCGGATTCAAACCGACTTGGCTCGGCCACTAGACTGATTCAGTACTGATTTGAAGGAGATAGCCGTGCAATCCGTTGACCCCACGCAGAAGGGCACCGCCCGCGTCAAGCGCGGAATGGCCGAGATGCTCAAGGGCGGCGTCATCATGGACGTCGTTACGCCCGAACAGGCCCGCATCGCCGAGAGTGCCGGTGCGGTTGCGGTGATGGCCCTTGAGCGGGTGCCCGCCGACATCCGCGCCCAAGGCGGCGTCTCGCGGATGAGCGACCCCGACATGATCGAGGGCATCATCTCGGCGGTCACGATCCCGGTGATGGCCAAGGCACGCATCGGTCACTTCGTCGAGGCGCAGATCCTGCAGAGCCTGGGCGTCGACTACGTCGACGAGTCCGAGGTGCTGACGCCGGCGGACTACGCCAACCACATCGACAAGTGGAAGTTCACCGTGCCGTTCGTCTGCGGTGCCACCAACCTGGGCGAGGCACTGCGTCGCATCAGTGAGGGCGCTGCGATGATCCGCTCCAAGGGTGAGGCGGGCACCGGCGACGTCTCCAACGCGACCACCCACATGCGCAAGATCGGTGGCGAGATTCGTCGGCTGACCTCGCTGTCGGAGGACGAGTTGTACGTCGCCGCAAAGGAATTGCAGGCGCCCTACGATCTCGTGGTGGAGGTGGCGCGCGCAGGCAAGCTGCCCGTGACGCTGTTCACGGCGGGCGGTATCGCCACGCCGGCCGACGCCGCGATGATGATGCAGCTCGGCGCCGAGGGTGTCTTCGTGGGATCGGGCATCTTCAAGTCGGGCAACCCCGAGGAGCGTGGCGCGGCGATCGTCAAGGCCACCACCTTCTACGACGACCCCGACGTGCTGGCGAAGGTTTCGCGCGGATTGGGTGAGGCCATGGTGGGCATCAACGTGGAGGAGATCGCACAGCCGCATCGGCTCGCCGAGCGCGGCTGGTAGATACTTCGGCGGTGTCGATCGAAGAAATTCTCGATCTCGAGCAGCTCGAGGTCAACATCTACCGCGGTGGTGTCTTCAGCCCGGAGTCCGGTTTCCTGCAGCGCACCTTCGGCGGGCACGTGGCCGGCCAGTCGCTGGTGTCCGCGGTGCGCACGGTCGACCCGCGCTACCAGGTGCACTCGCTGCACGGATACTTCCTGCGTCCCGGTGACGCGAGGGCGCCGACGGTGTATCTGGTGGAACGGCTCCGCGACGGTGGCTCCTTCGCCACCCGGCGGGTCAACGCGGTGCAACACGGCGAGACGATCTTCTCGATGTCGGCGTCGTTCCAGACCGATCAGAGCGGTATCGAACACCAGGACGCGATGCCCGCGGCGCCGCCTCCCGACGATCTGCCGGGGTTCCGTTCGGGCGGTGCGTTCGACGATGCCGGGTTCGCGCAGTTCGCCGAATGGGATGTTCGCATCGTCCCGCGCGAGCAGGTGACGGTGTTGCCCGGCAAGGCTTCTCAGCAGCAGGTGTGGTTCCGTCACACCGATCCGCTGCCCGACGACCCGGTGCTGCACATCTGCGCGTTGGCCTACCTCAGCGATCTCACACTGCTGGGTTCGGCACAGGTCAACCACCCCGACGAGCGCATGCACCTGATGGTGGCGTCGCTGGATCACGCCATGTGGTTCATGCGTCCGTTCCGCGCAGACGAGTGGCTGTTGTACGACCAGGCGTCCCCGTCGGCATGTGGCGGCCGCGCGCTGACCGAGGGCAAGCTCTTCAACCAGTACGGCGAGATGGTGGCGTCGGTGATGCAGGAGGGTCTCACCCGCTACACGCGCGACTTCACCCTGCCCGCCACGTGACGGTGCGAGTCGGGGTCCTCGCCCTGCAGGGGGATACGCGCGAACACCTGGCGGCGCTGACCGAGGCCGGTGCCGACGCGGTCACCGTGCGGCGACGGGCCGAGCTGGAATCGGTGGACGCCCTGGTGATACCGGGCGGCGAATCGACGACGATGAGCAAGCTGCTGCGCGAGTTCGAACTGCTCGAGCCGTTGCGTGCGCGACTGGTCGACGGGATGCCGGCCTACGGGTCGTGCGCGGGCATGATCCTGTTGGCGACCGAGATCACCGATGCCGGCGTGCCCGGCCGCGAGGCGTTGCCCTTGGGCGGGCTCGACATCACCGTGCGGCGCAATGCCTTTGGCAGACAAGTTGATTCGTTCGAGGAAGACATCCCCTTCGAAGGGCTGTCGGGTTCCGTGCACGCGGTGTTCATCCGAGCGCCGTGGGTCGAGCGAATCGGGCCGTCGGTCGAGGTGTTGGCCAGAGCCGGCGGGCATCCCGTCGCCGTGCGGCAGGGCAAGACGATGGCGACGGCGTTCCATCCGGAGATGACCGGCGATCGTCGCGTGCACCGGCTGTTCGTCGACTCCCTCTAGCGAGACGCCCCCGAAACGCGACGACGTAGACTGGACGATCACACTTCGCAGTTGACCGAAAGCGAGTAGTACCTGCATGAGCGGCCATTCCAAGTGGGCCACCACCAAGCATCAGAAGGCCGTCAAGGACGCGCGCCGCGGCAAGGAATTCGCGCGGCTGATCAAGAACATCGAGGTGGCGGCCAGGACCGGCGGTGGTGACCCGTCGGGCAACCCGACGCTGTACGACGCCATCCAAAAGGCCAAGAAGACGTCGGTCCCCAACGACAACATCGAACGCGCCCGCAAGCGTGGCGGTGGCGAGGAGGCGGGCGGCGCCGACTGGCAGCCCATCACCTACGAGGGCTACGGACCGAACGGCGTGGCGGTGCTGATCGAGTGCCTCACCGACAACCGCAACCGCGCCGCCAGCGAGGTGCGCATCGCGATGACGCGCAACGGCGGGAACATGGCCGACCCGGGTTCGGTGTCCTACCTGTTCAGCCGCAAGGGCGTGGTCATGCTGGAGAAGAACGGCCTGACCGAGGACGACGTGCTCACCGCCGTGCTGGAGGCGGGCGCGGAGGACGTCAACGATCTCGGTGACAGCTTCGAGGTCATCTCCGAGCCCACCGACCTGGTCGCCGTCCGCTCCGCACTGCAGGATGCGGGCATCGACTACGAATCGGCGGAGGCCAGCTTCCAACCGTCCGTCTCGGTGCCGGTCGACGTCGAGGGCGCCCGCAAGGTGCTCAAGCTCGTCGACGCGCTGGAGGACAGCGACGACGTGCAGGACGTCTGGACCAACGTCGAGATCTCCGACGAGGTCGCGGCGCAACTCGACGAGGACTGACCGCTAGCCGCTCAGCACCGACATGGCCTCCTCGATCGAGGCGTCACCGGAGATGAGCTCGAACGTCACCCCGCTGGTACTCGGGGCGTCGAGGAGCGCGACCAGCATTGCCGCCACGTCCGCCCTCGGGATGCTTCCCCGCCCGGTCGAGGCGGCCACCCGGACCCGGCCGGTGCCGGCGTCGTCGGTGAGAGCACCGGGCCGCACGATGGTGGCGTTGAGCGCCGGCCTACCGCGGACCGCCTCGTCGGCGGCGGCCTTGGCGGTGAGATACGCGGCGAAGACCGGGTCGCCGGTGTTGTCCGCCGGCTGGCTGTCGGCCCCCATCGCCGACACCATCAGATAGCGACCGACGCCCGCGGCTTCGGCGGCATCGGCCAGCAGGATGGCGGCGTCGCGATCGACGGTGGTCTTGCGCTCGATCCCGCTGCCGGGGCCGGCGCCCGCGGCGAACACCACTGCGTCGGCGTTCTGCAGCAGGGCGGCCAGCTCGTCGACCGACGAATTCTCCAGGTCCACGACGATCGCCTCGGCGCCAGCGCTCCGCAGATCCTCACTCTGGTCGGCGTTGCGGATCAGGCCTGCTACCGAGTCGCCGCGATCGGCGAGCATCTTCTCCAGCGCGAGCGCGATCTTGCCGTGCCCACCTGCGATGACTACGCGCATCATTTCCCTTCGTCGGTGGCGAACACCTGGGAATCATCGGCGAACGCCTTGAACTCCAAGGCATTCCCAGCTGGATCGAGGAGAAACATGGTCCACTGCTCACCTGCCTGCCCCGCGAAGCGAAGGTACGGCTCGATGACGAACGCGGCGCCGCTACCGCGCAGCCGCTCGGCGAGCCGGTGAAACTCGTCGACGTCGAGCAACAGGCCGAAGTGCGGCACCGGGACGTCGTGGCCGTCCACGAGATTGTGCGCGGGCGCGGCTCGGCCAGGCGCCAGATGGGTGACGACCTGATGTCCGTGCAGATTCCAGTCGACCCACGATTCGGCGCTGCGGCCCTGCGGCAGTCCGAGAACGGTGCCGTAGAAGTGGCGTGCCACGTCGAGGTCGTCGACGGGTATGGCGAGATGGAACCGCGGAATGGGAGAGTTGAGGACGGTCACCCATCCAAGTTAACGCTTGGCGATCCCCCTGGCCTGAACGGTGATCCTGACAGGAGGTCGACGAAGTGGCACAGCGCGTAGTCGACGGGGTCGTCCTCGTCACCGGAGCCAGCTCGGGAATCGGCGCGGGTATCGCCGCGCGATTTCATGCGCGGGGAGCCCAGGTCATCATCTCGGGCAGGGACCGGGCACGGCTGGAGTCCGTGGCGGCTCGACATTCCGGGATGTCGGTGGTCGTGATGGACGTCGCCGACCCCGAGTCCGTCGCCCGAGGGCTGGCGGACGTGGCGGCGGAAACCCCACATCTGAGCACCCTCGTCAACAACGCGGGGATCCAGCGGCGGCTCGACTTCACGGCCGCCGAGCCGCCCGGACCCGCGGACATCGCCTCCGAGATCGCCACCAACTTCACAGGGCTCATCAACGTCACCGCAGCGGCACTTCCGCTGCTACGTCGGGCTCCTCGCTCGCGCGTGGTCCACGTCGGCTCTGGTCTGGGGTTCGTCCCCTACGCATCGGCCCCCGTCTACTCCGCGACGAAGGCCGCGGTGCACTCCTTCACAGTGAGCCTGCGACGGCAACTGGCCGGATCGACAGTCCAGGTCGTAGAGATCATCCCCCCGGTCGTCGACACGCCACTGCACCGCGACATGCCATCGACGCCCCCCATGGCGATGTCCCTGGAAGGCTTCCTCGACCGGGCCATGCGGGGCCTGGATGCAGGAAGGGACGAGATCCCGATCGGGCTTGGACGTGTCTCGCAGATCGGGGCGCGGGTGGCTCCCAAGCTGTTGTTGGCGCTCATCAACCGCGGCGGCTAGGTCCCTGGTGCTAGATCACGGTGGGCGTGTCCCTACCGCGCGACATCGCCGAGCGCCGATAAGGTATCGAACAGCTGTTCGGGAGTCGGGAGCGTTCGTGGGTAGGGAGTCGCAGTGCGGGTGATGGGCGTCGACCCTGGGCTGACGCGGTGTGGGCTCTCGGTCATCGAGAGCGGCCGCGGTCGGCAGGTGATCGCGCTGGACGTCGACGTCGTGCGGACCCCGTCGGATCAACCGCTGCAGAAGCGGTTGCTCACCATCAGCGACGCCGTCGAGCACTGGCTGGACACCCACTGTCCCGACGTGCTCGCCATCGAGCGGGTGTTCGCCAACCAGAACGCCAACACCGCGATGGGCACCGCGCAGGCGGGCGGCGTCATCGCCCTCGCCGCGGCGAGGCGTGACATCGACGTGCACTTCCACACCCCCAGCGAGGTGAAGGCTGCCGTGACGGGCAACGGTCGCGCCGACAAGGCTCAGGTCACCGAGATGGTCACCAGAATCCTTGCCCTGCAGACCAAACCGACGCCCGCCGATGCCGCGGACGCCCTGGCCCTGGCCATCTGCCACTGTTGGCGGGCGCCGATGATCGCGCGGTTGGCCGAGGCCGAGGCGATGGCCGCCGAGCAACGCCGCAAGTACAAGGCCAAGCTGAAGGCGGCGACGTGATTGCCTCGGTGCGCGGGGAAGTGCTCGACATCGCCCTCGACCACGCCGTCATCGAGGCTGCCGGCGTGGGCTACAAGGTCATGACGACGCCGACCACGCTGGCGACGCTGCGGCGCGGCACGGAGGCTCGGCTGATCACCGCGATGATCGTCCGCGAGGACTCCATGACGTTGTACGGATTCGCCGACTCCGAATCGCGCGATCTGTTCATCACGCTGCTCTCGGTCTCCGGCGTCGGGCCGAAGATCGGGTTGGCCACCCTCGCCGTCTACGACGCCCCGACGTTGCGGCAGGCGCTGGCCGACGGTGACGTCACCGCGCTGACCCGCGTGCCGGGCATCGGCAAGCGTGGTGCCGAGCGCCTGGTGCTCGAGCTACGGGACAAGATCGGGACGGTGACGTCCGCCGGCGCCGGCGGGGCGTTCGGCGGGCACGCGGTGCGGGGCCTGGTCGTGGAAGCCCTTGTCGGGCTTGGGTTTGCGATCAAGCAGGCCGAGGAGGCCACAGACCGGGTCCTCGCGGAGGACGCCGAGGCGACGACGTCGAGTGCGCTGCGGGCCGCGCTGTCGATGCTGGGGAAGAAGTAGCGCGTGGGGAGGTTCGACGAAGACGATCACGAAGACACCTCCGACCGTGAGGTGTCGGCGGCACTGACGGTGGGCGAGGGTGACGTGGACGCCAGCCTGCGTCCCCGCTCGCTGAACGAATTCATCGGCCAACCCCGGGTGCGCGAACAACTCCAGCTGGTGCTTGAAGGAGCCAAGAACCGCGGCGGCACGCCCGATCACATCCTGTTGTCCGGCCCGCCAGGCCTCGGCAAGACGTCCTTGGCCATGATCATCGCCGCCGAACTCGGCACGTCGCTGCGGCTCACGTCCGGTCCCGCCCTGGAGCGCGCCGGCGATCTCGCCGCCATGCTGTCCAACCTGGTCGAGCACGATGTGCTGTTCATCGACGAGATCCACCGCATCGCCCGCCCCGCCGAGGAGATGCTGTACCTCGCCATGGAGGACTTCCGCGTCGACGTCGTCGTCGGTAAGGGGCCCGGTGCTACTTCGATACCCCTCGAGGTCGCTCCGTTCACGCTGGTTGGTGCGACGACCCGATCCGGCGCCCTGACGGGACCTCTCCGCGACCGCTTCGGGTTCACCGCCCACATGGACTTCTACGAACCCGCCGAACTCGAACGCGTGCTGGCCCGCTCGGCGGGCATCCTCGGCATCGACGTCGGGGTGGAGGCCGCCGTCGAGATCGCCCGGCGCTCGCGTGGGACGCCCCGTATCGCCAACCGCCTCCTGCGCCGTGTCCGCGACTACGCCGAGGTGCGGGCCGACGGCATCGTCACCCTGGACATCGCGAAGGCGGCGCTGGCGGTCTACGACGTCGACGAGCTAGGGCTCGACCGTCTCGACCGCGCGGTGCTCTCGGCGCTCACCCGTAGCTTCGGCGGCGGTCCGGTCGGGGTGTCGACGCTCGCGGTCGCCGTCGGCGAAGAGGCCACGACCGTCGAAGAGGTATGCGAGCCCTTCCTGGTGCGCGCCGGCATGATCGCTCGTACCCCGCGCGGCCGGGTGGCCACCGCTCAGGCGTGGACGCACCTTGGCATGACGCCGCCGAGCGGTATGACGGGTCTCGGACAGCAGCGCATGTTCGAGTAGCCACTATGGGAGGCGTGAAATGATCACTGCTGGACTGGTTTTCGCGGCCTTGGCCGCTGCGCTGCACGTGTACATCTGGGTGCTCGAGTCGTTTCGGTGGACCTCGCCGCGCACCAGGGCCACCTTCGGCACGACGCCGGAGGAGGCCGAGACCACCAAGCTGCTGGCGTTCAACCAGGGCTTCTACAACCTCTTCTTGGCAGTGGTCACGGTAGTGGGACTGGCGTTCACGATTTCGGACGGTACTCGCGTGGGTGCCGCACTGCTGTTCGCCGGTGTCGGATCCATGCTGGCCGCCGCGGTGGTGCTGTTGGCGTCCGCTCCGGCGAAGGCACGCTCGGCGGTGATCCAGGGTGTCCTGCCGTTGGTGGCGGTGGTGTTGCTCGCCATCGGCTTCTCGACGTAGGACTCGCTGGGGTGGCCCACGACGTGCACGCGGTCACCACCCGAACGCTTGGCCCGGTACATCGCGCGGTCTGCCGATTCGAGCAATTGATCTACCTGGGAAGGGATTTCGCGTGCGACGACCCGGAAGAGCGATGCACTCGCGACACCGATGCTGGCCGTCACCCGGGACGGGGTCTGGGAGATCTCACGGAGTATCCGCTCGGCCAGTCCGATGGCCGCTCTCCGATCACCCGAGAGCGCGATCACGAACTCTTCCCCACCGATTCGCGCGACCACGGAGTCTCCCCGCCGGATGCGGCGAAGGATGGCGCCCACCTCGACCAGCGTCTGATCGCCCGCTGCGTGCCCCCCGGTGTCGTTGACGCGCTTGAAGTCGTCCAGATCGATCATCACGATCGTGAAGTGGCCCGTGCCGTCCCGACTAGCCTCGGCCGCCAGCACGCGAACGGATCGTTGGAACGCCCGCCGGTTGGGCAGGTCGGTCAGCGGGTCGATATCCGACTTGAGGGCGTCGATCCCGAGGGTGTGCACGAGTACGTGCACGCAGAACGGCACCGCGAGAACGGTGACGATCAATACCAGCAGGCGGCTCAGGGCAAGCGGTAGATCCCCTGCCATCGCCGTCTGCACCGCGAATCCCAATGCCGTCCCCGCCGCCGTCGTCAACGTCAACGCCACGTACTTGCTGCTGTGGAAGAACGCCACGTAACCGGCGAGGGCGGCGAAGGCGGTGCAGAACTGGATTCCCATCCCAGGCCATCCGTCGACGAGGCACGTCGCAGCGATCGAGATGTTGGCGACCACGACGAATGCCGCCGACTGATCACGGGTCGGCCACTTCCTGGCCCACATCGACGCCATCACGGTGCAGAACCCGAAGATCGTCACCGAGATGGCTCGTCCCACCGGGGTCTGCGGGCCGGCCGGTGTGAAGAGCATCAGGACCGGTACCAGTCCCAGCGCGGCAACCGTGGCCGCCATCGAGTACTGGGCGACGCGACGAAGATTGCGGACGTCGAGATATGCGGACAGCCACTCATAGTGATCGGGCCGTCGCCACCAGTGACGAATCCAGTCCACGTGCATCTGCCTCTGCCGTTAGTCTGCGATGCCATCAGAGCGAGGTCTCGGCTCGAGTGACGAGTGTCTCTGGAGGAGACTACAGAACGCTTGGGCCGTTTGCCGTAGGTCCGCGATTCTTTTCTCCAAGAAACGTCGATGCGACCGATTTACCCGGCGTGACAACTGTCGTCAGCTTTAGCGAGGTCTCCACGCGCGCGCTCGGCTGTACGGCCGAGGGTTGCCGATGGCGTCGCTGGCGACTACCTCTCGGCGCCGAACGGCAGCAAGGAACGGCGTACGCGAGTGGCGTCCACGAGGGCTGACTTCTGTCACATCGCCATTCGACCGCAAAGTTAAACCCACCTCCAAGTGGGTACCCCACGCCCAAATCGAGGAGGAAACATGACTCAGGCCGTTTCGGGCGAACGTTCGAGGGGTGGAAGGCTACGCATTCCGCGCAGTCGTGGCGCGGCGAGCGGGTTCCTAGTGATCCTCCTGGGACTGTGGGGCGCCCTCGTGCCGTTCCTGGGACCCGGTTTCGACTTCGCCTACGACCCGGCTCAGGGTGCGGCGTGGAGCGCCACGCGGGGTTGGCTCGAGGTCCTGCCCGGCGTCGTCGCCGTCGTCGGCGGCCTGCTGCTGGTCCGGTCCCAGAACCGGCCGACGGCGATGCTCGGCGGCTGGCTCAGCGTCGCCTCAGGCGCCTGGTTCGTCATCGGCCGCGTCATGGCCACCACGCTGACCATCGGGGAAATCGGTCGGCCGGTCGCCGAGACCGAGACCAAGGCGGCCTGGCTCGAGCTCACCTACTTTCACGGGCTTGGCGCGTTGCTCGTGTTCCTCGGCGCCATGGCTCTTGGCCGGCTGTCGGTGCGCAGCGTGCGCGACGTCGACTACGCCCAGCGCACGGTCCTGACGGAACGCGACGCCCGTGCGGACACCGTCACCGATCCCGACACGCTCACCACGCCCGCCACCGGGTCTGCGGTCGCGGACCCGGTCGGCGTCCACCCGAGGAGCACGGACGCGCCGCGACGGTCCTGGCGCGACCGGCTGCGAGGACGCCGCGACACGACGACCGTGGTCGGTCGCTAGCTCGTCAATACGCTCGTCAGAGGTCCTTGAGCACGAGCGCGAGAACGTCCAGGCCTTCCTCGAGCAACTCGTCGCTGATCGTCAGCGGCGGGAGGAAGCGGAGCACGTTCCCAAAGGTGCCGCAGGACAGCACGATTACGCCCGCGGCGTGGGCGCCCGCACACAGTGCCTTGGTCAGTTCGGCGTCGGGCTCGAGCGTGCCCGGCTTGACGAGCTCGACGGCGATCATCGCGCCGCGACCCCGGACGTCACCGATGCGATCGTCATCGGCCTGCATCCGGCCCAGCCGGTGCTTCATGAACGTCTCGATCTCACGGGCCCTGGCCACCATGCCGTCGGCCTCGATGGTTTCGATCGTCGCCAGTGCGGCCGCGCAGGCGATCGGGTTCCCGCCGTACGTGCCGCCGAGGCCGCCGACGTGGGGAGCGTCCATGATCTCCGCGCGGCCGGTCACGCCCGCTAGCGGAAGTCCGTCGGCGATGCCCTTGGCGGTGACGATCAAGTCGGGTTCGATGCCGTCGTGCTCGCACGCGAACATCGCCCCGGTCCGCGCGAAGCCGGACTGCACCTCGTCGGCGATGAACACGACGTCGTTCTTCCGGCACCAGTCGAGCAGGGTCGGCAGGAAGCCCTCGGCGGGGACGATGAACCCGCCCTCGCCCTGGACCGGTTCGATGATGATGGCAGCCAGGTTGGCGGCACCCACCTGCTTGTCGATGACGCTCAGCGCGCGCTTGGCCGCCAGCTCTCCGTCGGTGGCGAGTTCCTTTCCGAACTCGGCGTCGCGGAATGGGTAGGACATGGGCGCGCGGTAGACCTCGGGGGCGAACGGCCCGAAACCGTGCTTGTAGGGCATCGACTTGGCGGTCAGTGCCATCGTGAGGTTGGTGCGGCCGTGATAGGCGTGGTCGAACGCGACGACCGCTTGCTTTCCCGTGTAGGTGCGCGCGATCTTGACGGCGTTCTCCACCGCCTCGGAGCCCGAGTTGAACAGCGCCGACCGCTTGTCACCCGCCACGGGGGTCAGCCGGTTCAGGTGCTCGCACACGGCGACGTACCCCTCATAGGGGGTGACCATGAAACAGGTGTGGGTAAACAGCGCAGCTTGGGCGGCGACGGCCTCGACCACCCGGGGCGAGGCGTTGCCGATCGTGGTCACGGCGATGCCGGACCCGAGGTCGATGAGGCGGTTGCCGTCGACGTCCTCGACGATGCCGCCGCCTGCGCGCGCTGCGTATACCTGCATCGTGTTGCCGACACCGCGGGCGACCGCCCCGGCCTTGCGCTCGATGAGCGCGGACGACTTGGGGCCGGGGATCGCCGTCGCGAGGTGGCGGCTCTGTTCGATGCTGCTGAGTTCGATGGTGCTCACGTCATGACTCCTGCGAAGGGGGCGTGGCCGGGGACAGGCCTGGGGAGAGGACGGCGTCGCGTCCTCCTGAAGCCTAGTCTTTGCCGCCGACGACGCGACCGAAAACATCGGTACGGGCGGATCTGACGGTGGATCGCGACGCTACGGGGCGACTTCTCCGACGCATTCGGTCGCGCCGAGCCGCTGACGCCGACTTGGCGAACGGCTGAACCCGGTGCTATAGGGGCGCGACCAGCCAGTTCGGGTCGTCGGAGGTGGCGGCTTCACGCTAGGGCCGGTCGGCGGCGCGTCGCGGTGATGGCACACTGGTCGGCAGACGAGGCCCCCGTGTGACCGCATCCGTGCCGGGGAGCCATGACCGAAACACCTATACGAAAGTCGGAGCTGACATGGATCTCGCCATCTTCGTACCACTGCTCGTCGTCATGGGCGCGTTCATGTTCTTCGCGTCGCGACGCCAGAAGAAGGCCATGCAGGCCACGATCAACCTGCACGACTCGCTGGTCGTCGGCGACGAGGTCATGACCACCGCGGGGCTCTTCGGCACCATCACCGACGTCACGGACTCCAAGGTCGACATCGAGATCGCTCCTGGTGTCGTCGTGACGATGTTGAAGTTGGCCATCAAGGAGAAGACGGTCGCCGACGACGACGACGACGACGAGTTCGAGGACGACGAGTACGAGGACGACGACGATGACGCCATCGAGGGTTCGACGGCGCAGGAACTCGACCGGCCGACCGCCGGGACCGAGGTGCGGTCCGACCCGGATCGACTCACCAAAGACTGACGGCTGAGCACACAGCGCAACCACGTACTCTTTGCGGGTTGACGTACCAATCTGAGGAGAACCAAGAACGTGGCATCGCCTTCGGCGCCGGTGCATCCCTACCGCTACCTGACGCTTTTTCTGGTTTTGCTCATCGGGGTCTACCTGCTGGTGTTCCTGACCGGAGACAAGCAGCTCAAGCCCAAGCTGGGCATCGACCTGCAGGGCGGTACGCGGGTCACCCTGACCGCCCGCACCCCGGACGGATCGCCTCCGACGCGTGAATCCCTGGCCCAGGCGCAGGAGATCATCAGTTCCCGCGTCGACGGCCTCGGGGTGTCCGGCTCGGAGGTCGTCGTCGACGGCGACAACCTCGTCATCACCGTGCCCGGCAACGACGGCAGCGAGGCTCGCAACCTGGGGCAGACGGCGCGGCTCTACATCCGCCCGGTGATCCATGCGATCCCAGCGGCGGGCGCGCAACCGCCTGCCGGTCAAGCGCCCGCTGGCGGTGTGCCAGGAGCCCCGGGTGCACCTCCCGGAGTACCGGGTGCGCCACCCGGGCTGCCTGGCCTGCCGCCGCTCATCTCACCCGCTGAGCCCGATGCGCCGATCTCGCCGCCCAACGCCGGTCAACCGGTGCCGGCTCCCGAGGCCCCCGCACCGGCTCCCCAGCCGCGGCCGTACCCCGAGGAACCTGCTCCGACCCCCGGGCCCGCACCGTCGCCCGCACCATCGCCCGCACCGGGACAGGCGCCTACGTCCCAGGCACCCGCACCGCCCAATCCGCGGGCCGATCTGGCGCAACGCATCTCCGACGAGAAGGCCCTGCGGCAGAGCGACGATCAGCAGATCCAATTGCTTGCCTTGCAGTTCCAGGCGACCCGTTGCAACGACGAGGACGTGCTCGCCGGCAACGACGACCCGAACCTCCCGCTGGTGACCTGCTCTCAGGATCACCAGCAGGTGTATCTGCTCGACAAGTCGATCATCAGCGGTGAACAGATCGAGAGCGCGTCCTCGGGTCTGGACCAGCAGCGCGGTGAGTACGTCGTCGACCTGCAGTTCAAGAGTGAGGGCGCCGACATCTGGGCGAACTACACCGCTGCCAACGTCGGCACGCAGACCGCGTTCACCCTCGACTCGCAGGTGGTCAGCGCCCCGCAGATCAACGAGGCCATCCCCGGCGGTCGCACGCAGATCACCGGTAACTTCACCCAGGACTCGGGCCGTGAGCTCGCCAACGTCCTGAAGTACGGCTCGCTGCCGCTGTCATTCGAGTCCTCAGAGGCCGAAACGGTCTCGGCCACACTGGGTTTGACGTCGCTTCGAGCCGGGCTCATCGCCGGCGCGATCGGTTTGGCGCTGGTGCTGCTGTACTCACTGCTGTACTACCGCGTGCTCGGCCTGCTGACGGCGTTGTCGCTGGTGGCCTCCGGCGCGATGGTCTACGCCATCCTGGTGCTGCTCGGCAGGTACATCGGCTACACGCTCGACCTGGCGGGCATCGCGGGTCTGATCATCGGCATCGGCACCACCGCCGACTCGTTCGTGGTGTTCTTCGAACGCATCAAGGACGAGATCCGCGAGGGACGCTCGTTCCGGTCGGCCGTGCCGCGAGGCTGGGCCAGGGCCCGAAAGACGATTCTGTCCGGAAACGCGGTCAGCTTCCTGGCCGCCGCGGTGCTCTACGTCCTGGCCATCGGCCAGGTGAAGGGCTTTGCGTTCACCTTGGGTCTGACCACCGTCCTCGACGTCGTCGTCGTGTTCCTGGTGACGTGGCCGCTGGTGTACCTGTCGTCCAAGTCGGCGCTGTTGTCCAAGCCGGCATTCAACGGGCTCGGTGCGGTGCAGCAGATCGCCCGCGAACGCCGAGCCGCCGCGTCGTCAGCGGTAGGGAGGTAGGGCCATGGCCAAGCACGAGTCCGAGGACGTCGACACCACGCAGGTCACCGACGTGACCGGCGGCAGCGACGCGGTCGAGCTCGACGACACGTCGGCAGCCGCGGAGCTGGGCGCCTCGAGCGCCGAGGCCCCACGGCACGGCTTCTTCGTCCGGCTCTACACGGGTACCGGTGCCTTCGACGTCGTCGGCAGGCGCAAGCTGTGGTTCGGCGTCAGCGGGGCCATCATGCTGATCGCATTGGCCAGTATCCTGTTGCGCGGCTTCACCTTTGGCATCGACTTCGAGGGCGGCACCAAGGTGTCCCTGCCCGCGTCGGGTGTACAGGGTCAAGTGACCACCCAGCAGGTGGAGGACGTGTTCTCCCAGACGCTCGGCAGGGCCCCCGAATCGGTGGTCCAGGTCGGCAACGGCGGCTCGGCGACCATCCAGATCCGTGCCGAGACGTTGAGCAATCCCGACACCGAGAAGCTGCGGACGGCGTTGTTCGACACCTTCCAGCCCAAGGGTGCCGACGGTCAGCCGAGCAAGGCGGCGGTCAGCGATTCGGCGGTGTCGGAGACGTGGGGTGGTCAGATCACCAAGAAGGCGCTCATCGCGCTGGTGGTCTTCCTGGTCCTGGTGTCGGCGTACATCGCCATCCGGTACGAGCGGTACATGGCCGCGGCGGCACTGGCCGCGCTGGTCTTCGATCTGGTGACGACCGCGGGTGTCTACTCGCTCGTCGGGTTCGAGGTCACCCCTGCCACGGTGATCGGTCTGCTGACGATTCTGGGCTTCTCGCTCTACGACACCGTCATCGTGTTCGACAAGGTCGAGGAGAACGTCCACGGGTTCGAGCACACCACCCGCAGGACGTTCGCCGAACAGGCCAACCTGGCGATCAACCAGACGTTCATGCGATCGATCAACACCAGCCTGATCTCGGTGCTGCCGATCATCGCGCTGATCGTGGTCGCCGTGTGGCTGCTCGGGGTGGGCACGTTGCAGGATCTGGCCCTGGTCCAGCTCGTCGGCGTGATCGTCGGCACGTACTCGTCGATCTTCTTCGCCACACCCTTGCTGGTCGCCATGCGGGAACGCACCGACCTGGTGCGCAACCACACCCGTCGCGTCAACAACCGGCGCAAGGCTTCGTCGGCGAAGGCCTCGGACACCGCGATCGACTCGGTGGACGAGACGGTCGCCGCGCGCGAGACGGTGTCGGTCGCGGCTACCCCGGCCCCCGACAAGCCGGCGCCAGGCGCGAGGCCGGTCCGTCCCACCGGTAGGCCGTCGGGTAAGCGGAACACCAGGCGGTAAGCCTTGATGATTGCCCGACCCCGGCGGTTCGCCAGCCTCGCGGCAGTGATCTCTCTCGTTGGTGTTCTCGGCCTGTCGGCGTGCGCGAGTGGACCTGCAGACGAAATCCACTACGCCATCGACGGAACGCTGGTCACCTACAACACCAACACCGTGGTGGGCGCGGCCTCAGCCGGTCCACAGGCCTTCGCCAGGGTGTTGACGGGGTTCAACTACCACGGCCCCGAGGGACAGGTCGTCGGCGACCGCGACTTCGGCACCATCGCCGTGGTCGGCCGCGCGCCGCTGGTGCTGGACTATCAGATCAGCGATGCCGCCGTGTATTCGGACGGCAAGCCGGTCACCTGTGACGACATGGTGCTCGCGTGGGCCGCGCAGTCGGGCCGGTTCCTCGGTTTCGACGCGGCCAGCCGGGCGGGCTACGGCGACGTGGCCGGCGTCGACTGCGCACCGGGGCAGAAGAAGGCCCGCGTGACGTTCGCCCAGGATCGCGGCTTCGTCGACTTCGGTCAGTTGTTCGCCGCGACGACGCTGATGCCGTCGCACGTGATCGCCGATGAACTCGGTGCCGGCGACGGGGCGGTCACCACGGCTCTGCAGGCGCGGGATCTCCCGACGATCGCCCGTATCGCGCAGCTGTGGAACTCTACGTGGAATCTGACGCCGGACCTGGATCTGAAGAGGTTTCCGTCGTCGGGCCCGTACAAACTGAGCTCGGTCGGCGAGGACGGCACGGTCGTGTTGGTCGCGAACGACAAGTGGTGGGGCCCGAAACCAGTGACCGGCCAGATCACGGTGTGGCCGCGCGGCGCCGACGTTCAGGACCGCGTGAACGCCGGCGAGTACGACGTCGTCGACGTCGCGGCGGGCTCGGCGGGCACCCTGACCCTTCCCGACGGATACGCCCAGTCCGACAGCCCGTCGGCCGGCATCGAGCAGCTGATCTTCGCGCCCGGCGGACCGCTGCTGAATCCGGCGGCGCGACGGGCCGTGGCGCTCTGCACGCCCCGGGATCAGATCGCGCGCAACGCGGGGACGCCGATCGCGAACAGCCGGCTGAACCCCACTGCCGAGGACTCGATCACGGCCGCCGAGAGCGTCACCGAGGGCGGCCAGTTCAGCGCGTCGAACCCCGTGGCGGCGCGCGACGCCCTCGGAGGAAGTCCGCTGACCGTCCGCATCGGCTACCAGAGCCCGAACCCACGCCTGGCCGCGACCGTGGGCGCGATCGCCCGGGCCTGCGAGCCGGCGGGCATCACGGTTCAGGACGCGTCGTCAGACGCCGTCGGCCCGCAGACGTTGCGCGACAATCAGATCGACGCACTCCTGGCAAGCACGGGAGGGGCGGCGGGCAGTGGCTCGACGGGATCGTCCGCGATGGACGCCTACGACCTGTTCAGCGGCAACGGGAACAATCTGTCGGGCTACGCCAACGAACAGGTCGACGGTGTGATCGGAGCGCTGGCGGTCACGGCAGACCCGAAGGAGCTGGCCCGGTTGTTGGGTGAGGGCGCACCCGTACTGTGGGTCGACATGCCCACCCTTCCGCTCTACCGCCAGCAGCGCACTCTGCTGGTGTCGACGAAGATGACTGCGGTGAGCAGCAATCCGACGCGCTGGGGGGCAGGATGGAACATGGACCGATGGGCGCTGAACCGATGAGCGGTGGGCGGGAGAGCAGTGACCCGGGTCTGGTAGACGTGGCGGCGGTCATCCGTTCGCTGATGCGCGAGGTGCCGGACTTCCCCGAGCCCGGCGTCCAGTTCAAGGACCTCACCCCGGTGCTCGCCGATTCGCGCGGGCTCGCCGTCGTGACCGATGCCCTGGCGTCCGTGGCCGAGGACGTCGACCTCGTGGCGGGTATCGACGCACGCGGCTTCCTGCTGGGGGCAGCGGTGGCGACACGGCTCGGCACGGGTGTGCTGGCCGTGCGCAAGGGCGGCAAGCTGCCGCCCCCCGTGCACGGTGAGACTTATTCGCTCGAGTACGGCACGGCGACGCTGGAGATTCCGGCCGACGGAATGGACCTCCGCGGGTTGAGCGTTCTGCTGATCGACGACGTGCTGGCCACCGGTGGAACGTTGGCGGCGGCGGCCAAATTGCTCAGGACCGGCGGTGCGAGGGTCGCGGCCACCGCGGTCGTGCTGGAGTTGGCCGCTTTGAACGGGCGGTCGAAGGTGTCGGACTTGGCGGTCACCAGCTTGTACGTCGTCTGAGGGATATCCTCAACCTGAGTGTGCGCAGGCGGGTCAGGAGGTGAGCACGGGTGGCGGATGATCAGGCGTTGACGCAGACGCAGCCGATGCCGGTGATCACCCCCGACGCGGTGGCTCCTGAGAACACCAAGACCCCGTCCAGCGCATCCAGGCGGGTGCGGGCCCGGCTCGCGCGGCGGATGACGTCTCAGCGCAGTGCGGTGAACCCCGTCCTCGAACCGTTGGTGGCGGTCCACCGGGAGGTCTATCCGAAGGCCGACCTCGCCATCCTGCAGCGTGCCTACGAGGTGGCCGAGCTGCGCCACGCCGACCAGCTGCGCCGGTCCGGTGACCCTTACATCACCCATCCGCTGGCGGTGGCCAACATCCTCGCCGAGCTCGGCATGGACACCACGACGCTCGTCGCCGCGCTCCTGCACGACACGGTGGAGGACACCGGCTACACGTTGGAGGCGCTCACCGCGGACTTCGGCGTCGAGGTCGGCCACCTGGTGGACGGTGTCACCAAGCTCGACAAGGTCGTGCTGGGCAACGCCGCCGAGGGCGAGACGATCCGCAAGATGATCATCGCGATGGCGCGCGATCCCCGGGTGCTGGTCATCAAGGTCGCCGACCGGTTGCACAACATGCGCACGATGCGCTTCCTGCCCCCGGAGAAGCAGGCGCGCAAGGCCCGCGAGACGCTGGAAGTCATTGCCCCCCTTGCCCATCGGCTGGGCATGGCGACGGTCAAGTGGGAGCTGGAAGACTTGTCGTTCGCCATCCTCCATCCGAAGAAGTACGAGGAGATCGTCCGGCTGGTGGCCGACCGCGCGCCGTCGCGGGACACCTACCTGGCCAAGGTGCGCACCGAGATCGCCAACACCGTCACGTCGTCGAAGATCAATGCGACCGTCGAGGGTAGGCCCAAGCACTACTGGTCGATCTACCAGAAGATGATCGTCAAGGGCCGCGACTTCGACGAGATCCACGACCTGGTCGGCGTGCGCATCCTGTGCGACGAGATCAGGGACTGCTACGCCGCCGTCGGCGCGGTGCACTCGCTGTGGCAGCCGATGGCGGGCCGGTTCAAGGACTACATCGCCCAGCCGCGATACGGGGTTTACCAGTCACTGCACACGACCGTCGTCGGTCCGGAGGGCAAGCCGCTGGAAGTGCAGATCCGCACCAGCGACATGCACCGCACCGCCGAGTACGGCATCGCTGCGCACTGGCGGTACAAGGAAGCCAAGGGCCGCAACGGTGTTCCGGCAAACAACGCCGCCGCCGAGATCGACGACATGGCGTGGATGCGGCAGCTCCTCGACTGGCAGCGGGAAGCGGCGGACCCCGGCGAGTTCCTCGAGTCGCTGCGCTACGACCTCGCCGTGCAGGAGATCTTCGTCTTCACGCCCAAGGGTGACGTCATCACGCTGCCGACGGGTTCGTGCCCGGTGGACTTCGCCTATGCCGTGCACACCGAGGTCGGCCACCGTTGCATCGGGGCTCGCGTCAACGGCCGACTGGTGGCGCTGGAACGCAAACTCGAGAACGGCGAAGTGGTCGAGGTCTTCACCTCGAAGGCGTTGAATGCCGGGCCGTCACGGGACTGGCAGACCTTCGTGGTGTCGCCGCGGGCCAAGGCCAAGATCCGGCAGTGGTTCGCCAAGGAACGACGCGAGGAAGCCCTCGAGTCGGGTAAGGACTCGATCGCCCGCGAGGTCCGCCGTGGCGGACTTCCGTTGCAGCGCGTGATGAATGGCGAGTCGATGGCCGCGTTGGCGCGCGAGCTGCGCTACGTCGACGTGTCGTCGCTGTACACCGCGATCGGTGAGGGTCACGTCTCGGCGCGTCACGTCGTGCAACGGTTGGTCGCCCAGCTCGGCGGGGACGACGAGGCCGAGAACGAGATCGCCGAGCGGTCGACACCCGCGACCATGCCGGTGCGCCAGCGCACCAGTGACGACGTCGGGGTCGCGGTACCCGGTGCGCCGGGTGTGCTGACCAAACTGGCCAAGTGCTGCACGCCGGTGCCCGGGGACAACATCATGGGCTTCGTCACGCGTGGCGGTGGGGTCAGCGTGCACCGCACCGACTGCACCAATGCGACGTCGCTGCAAGAGCAGTCGGAGCGCATCATCGACGTCAAGTGGGCGCCGTCCCCGTCGTCGGTCTTCCTCGTCGCCATTCAGGTCGAGGCGCTCGATCGGCACCGACTGCTGTCCGACGTCACGCGCGTGCTGGCCGACGAGAAGGTCAACATCCTGTCCGCATCGGTGGCGACGTCCAACGATCGCGTGGCGATCAGCCGGTTCACCTTCGAGATGGGTGACCCCAAGCATCTGGGCCATGTGCTCAACGTCGTGCGCAATGTCGAAGGCGTGTACGACGTCTACCGGGTGACGTCCGCGGCGTAGTCCCCGTGCCCCTGCGCGAGCGTGCGTGTCTGCGGGCGACACGCCGCGCAGAATTCGCATTCTGCGCACGCTCGCGGCGGGGGATCAGGCGGATTTGGCGCGGGTGGTGATCGCGCCGACGCCGGCCGCGATCAAGCAGGCGACCGCCACCGCGTAGGCGAACCACGGGAAGACCGACCCCAGCGGCCAGCGCGTGGCGGCCCAGCCGGCGATGATGGTGGGCACGGCCATGGCGGTGTACGCGATCAGGTAGAAGGCCGACATCGTCTCACCACGCCGGTCCGAGGGGACGACGTGTGACAGGTGGCGCAGTGACCCGCCGAATCCCAAGCCGAACGCCGCGCCGAGTACCGCGGCGGCGACGAGCACCAAAGGCCAACTGTGCGTTGCCAATACCGGCACCGTGAGCACCAGGGCCAGTGCCATGCCGACATCGCCGACGATGGCCGAGCGCCGCGCAGGCACCCGCGTCGAGAACAGTTGGGCCATCGCGGCCGAGAACGCCGTCGTCCCCACGACGGCGCCGCCGAACACCAGGTTGTGGACGTGCGTCTGCTGGGCGGCCAGCGACGGGTAGAGCGACAGCAGCACGCCGAGCACCGACCACGACGCGGTCACGCCGAGCGCGGCGAACCAGAAGTCACCGCGGATCGCGGCGGGAACGGCAGGCTTGGCGATGCGGATCGGTCCGCGGGTGCGCGACACGTGTGGCTCGCGAAGGGCGACCAGGCCGATGCCGAGGAGGACGCAGATGACGGCGACGATCGCATACGGCGTGCGCATCGGGTGCGGCGCGTACTGCGCCAGCAACGCCGAGCCGATGATCGCGACGGTCATCCCGATGTTGAAGCTCACGCCGCTGAGCTGGCCCGACCGCACGCCGTGGTGGGGACGCAGGTCGAGAAGCGCCGCAGCGCCCGCCACGACGATCGAACCGACGGCGGCGCCGTGAATCATGCGGGCAACCACCAGCATCGCCATGCTGTCGGCGATCAGGAACACGCCGAGTCCGACGATCATCGCCACCAGCGCGCCGAGCAGAACCGGTTTGCGTCCGACGACGTCGGAGATCTTGCCGGACACCAGCACCGCGCCGAGGGCCGCCACGGCGTAGACGGCGAAGACCACCGTCGTGGCCAGCGGGGACAGGTTCCACTGCTCCTCGTACATTCCGTAGAGCGGTGCGGGGAGGCCCGATACGCCCAGTGCAACTCCGCTCAGAACCAGCAACAGCGTGTAGGCCCCGCGCTGGGTTTCGCCGATCAGCCGGTCGGCTGCGATCGCTGTCACGACCCTCCTCGCACTGTCCGGTTCGACCGTCGTCGAACCTCGTCCGAGAGTACGCTCGGTTAGATGAGCATCAAACCGGTCGTGACGCAGAACACGACCGCGATGACGCCGGGATCCGACGAGGGTACGTTCCCGACGGGCCCGGTCGCCGGCGTACAGCAGCTGCTGGTCGCCTTGGCCGACCCCGTCCGCCTGGAAATGGTTCGGCGGCTTCGCAATACCGGTGTACCCATGGCGTGCGCCCAGCTGTACGACGGGATCAACAAGTCCACGGCCACACACCACTTCAAGACCCTGCGAGAAGCCGGCATTACCGAGCGCCTGGTGATCGACGGGCAGACCCACCAGCGGTTGCGGGCCGACGAGGTCGACGCCGCCGTACCGGGGCTCTTGGATTCGATCGTCGACAGTGCGAACCGGGAGGCGACGGCGCGCGTGGGCTCCTAGTCGAGCCGGACCGACGTGATCGTGATGGGGGACGCCGGCTGCCCGTCCTCGCTGCCGTCCTCGACCCCGCCGGCGGCGATCCGGTCGACGACCGCCAGGCCCGTCTCGTCGACGGTGCCGAAGACCGCGTACGTCGGCGGCAGCTGCGAATCGGCGTAGACCACGAAGAACTGGCTTCCATTCGTTCCTTGGCCCACGTTCGCCATCGCCAGCGTGCCCCTGGGATAGGTCACCGGCGTCTGGAGTGCCGGGTCGGCGAGGCGGTACTGGTTGGTCGGATACTCGTTGGGGAATCGGTAACCGGGTCCGCCGGTGCCCTCACCCGTGGGGTCGCCGCATTGCAGCACCCCGAGCGTCGTGGACGTGGTCAACCGGTGGCATGGGGTGTCGTCGAAGAACCCCTGCTGGGCCAGGCTGACGAAGTTGTTGACCGTGCAGGGTGACTGGCCGTTGTCGAGGCGCAGGCCGATCGCGCCCTCGTTGGTGACGACCGTGGCGTCGACGATCGCCGGCGTGGTCGGGACGCGGCCCGTGCGGGGCGGGTTGACGGGTTTGCTGGCCTTCTCGGTCGTGGCGGGATACTGGCAGTTGGCGCCCAGTGTGGCCGACGGTTTGAACGGTGGCAGCGGCGGCGCGGGCAGCGGCGAGCCCGGGGCGCCGGGTGTGCCCGTCGTGGGATAGCGCCCCGGCAAGTCCTCGGCGATGCGGACGATGGCCGCGGCGAAGACGACGGTGGCGACCACGGCGATGACCGTCAGCACGGCGGCCACGTAGCTGATCACCAGACCGGCGACGGCCAGTCCGTGACCACCCTCGCGGGTTCGCTTGATCTGCGACAGCGACACGTGGCCAAACACGATGCCGAGCGGGAAGAACAGGAACGCACACACCAGCGACGCGACTGCCAGACCATTGGTGCGCGCGGGCGGGGGCGGCGGGTACGGCGGGTAGCCCGGATAGCCGTAGTAGCCCGGCGGTCCGACCCCGGGATCGGTGGGCGGATCCGGATACTCCCCGTAGGGCGGAGGCGGAATGGTCACGGAGTGCGCGCCGGTCCGACGTCAGTCCAGCTGGAGCGACTTGATCTGGACGGGCGTCTTGGGGGCTCCGTCGTCCGGTCCGCGGTCACCGGGAACGACCCCGCCCGCTGCGATCTTGTCCAGGGTCGCCAGACCCGTCGCATCGATCGTGCCGAACGCGGTGTAGTTCGGTGGCAGCTGCGAATCCTTGAACACCAGGAAGAACTGGCTGCCGTTGGAGCCGGGCGCGCCGGTGTTCGCCATCGCCAGCGTGCCGCGCGGGTACACCACGGGCGACTGGAGTGCTGGGTCGTCGGGCTGGTACTGGTTGCTCGGGTACTCGTTGACGAAGCCGTAGCCCGGTCCGCCGGTGCCCTGGCCGGTCGGGTCGCCGCACTGCAGCACCGACAGGCCCGGCGACGTCGTCAGGCGGTGGCAGGGGGTGTCGTTGAAGTAGCCCTGCTGTGCCAGGCTGGCGAAGCTGTTGACCGTGCACGGCGCCTTGGCGTTGTCGAGCTGCAGCCCGATGTTGCCCTGTGACGTGGTCATGCTGGCGCTGATCTGGGCGGGATCGGTCGGCACCTTGCCCGTGCGGGGTGGGTTGTTCTTCTTGCTGGCGGGTTCACCCGGGGCGGCCGGGTACTGGCAGTCGGCACCGAGGCCGGCGGGGGCGACGAAGGGTGGCAGGCCGGCGCCGCCTGGCGGTGGAGGGGTCGGGGCCGCGTCGGTCGTCGAGGTGGGGGTGTCGGTGTCGGCGGACGCGTTGTTGTCCGGACTCTTGCTAGTGAGGATCACGGTGGCGACGACGGCCCCGATGACCAGCAGCACACCCGCCACGGAACCGATGATGGTGAAGAGACGACGTCTGCGCTCCTGAGCGGCCCGGCGTTCGAGCTGGCGTTCCAGTTTGCGCTTGGCTGTCTCTCGCCGTTGTTCGTTGGTCGGCACCGCGTGGTCCTCCTCGTTTTCGTCGATCGGCACCGAGTGTGCCAGTAATGGCTGAGATGAGGTGCCGCGACCCACGCGCGGCGTGGATGGGAAACTGGTCGACGTGATCATCACGGGGTTTCCGGCCGGCATGTTGCAGTGCAACTGCTACGTGTTGGCTCCCGGGCAGGGCGCCGACGCCATCGTCGTCGATCCGGGCCAGCGCGCGATGGCGCAGCTGCGCCGGATCCTCGACGAGAACCGGCTCACTCCGGCCGCCGTCCTCCTGACCCACGGCCACATCGACCACGTCTGGTCGGCGCAGAAGGTCGCCGACACCTACGGGTGCCCGGCGTTCATCCACCCCGAGGACCGGGTGATGCTCACCGATCCGATCAAGAATTACGGGCCGCGGCTAGCGCAGCTCGCGTTGTCCACGATGTTTCGCGAACCCCGCCAGGTGGTCGAGTTGGACCGGGACGGCGACAAGATCGAGTTGGGCGGCATGACCGTGACCGTCGACCACACGCCAGGGCATACCCGGGGGTCGGTGGTGTTCCGGGTGACGCAGGGTCCGTCGGAGCTGGCGTTCACCGGCGACACCTTGTTCAAGCAGTCCATCGGCCGCACCGACCTGTGGGGCGGAAGCGGGCGCGACCTCCTCACCTCGATCGTCTCGAAGCTGTTGGTGCTCGACGACGCCACCGTGGTACTACCTGGTCATGGCCCGAAGTCCACGATCGGTGCGGAGCGTCGCACCAACCCGTTTCTCGAAGGACTGTGATTGAAATGTGCAGCGTGTGAGTGACTTTCAGGCGCCCAAGGGCGTCCCGGATTATCTGCCGCCGGAGTCCGCGCAGTTCGTCGCGGTCCGCGAGGGGCTGCTGGATGCGGCCTCCCGCGCCGGCTATGGCCATGTCGAACTGCCGATCTTCGAGGACACGGCGTTGTTCGCGCGCGGCGTCGGCGAGTCGACCGACGTCGTCAGCAAGGAGATGTACACCTTCGCCGATCGCGGCGACCGGTCGGTGACGCTGCGGCCGGAGGGCACCGCCGGCGTCATGCGGGCGGTCATCGAACACGGTCTGGACCGCGGGCAGCTGCCGGTAAAGCTGCGCTACTCGGGTCCGTTCTTCCGCTACGAGCGTCCGCAGGCCGGCCGGTACCGTCAGCTGCAGCAGGTCGGCGTCGAGGCGATCGGGGTGGACGATCCCGCGTTGGACGCCGAGGTGATCGCCATTGCCGACGCGGGTTTCCGCTCGCTGGGCTTGACCGGCTTCCGCTTGGAGATCACCTCACTCGGTGACGACACCTGCCGCCCGCAGTATCGGGAGTTGTTGCAGGAGTTCCTCTTCGGTCTGGACCTCGACGAGGACACCCGCCGTCGCGCGGAGATCAACCCGCTGCGCGTGCTCGACGACAAGCGCCCGCACGTGCGCGAGATGACGGCCGCCGCACCGCTGATGCTGGACCATCTCTCGGATGCGGCCAAGCAGCACTTCGACACCGTGTTGACCCACCTGGATGCGCTCGGGGTGCCGTACGTGATCAACCCGCGCATGGTGCGCGGGTTGGACTACTACACCAAGACCACCTTCGAGTTCGTCCACGACGGACTCGGCGCGCAATCGGGCATCGGCGGCGGTGGCCGATACGACGGACTGATGAAACAACTTGGTGGACAAAATCTTTCGGGTATTGGGTTCGGGCTCGGCGTCGACCGCACAGTGTTGGCGCTGGCGGCCGAGGGCAAGACGGCCGGGGAGACCTCCCGCGTCGAGGTCTACTGCGTCCCGCTCGGTGGCGCGGCCAAGTTGGGGTTGGCGAAGCTGGCCGGCGCACTACGCGCGGCCGGGATTCGGGTCGACCTCGCCTACGGGGATCGTGGGCTCAAGGGCGCCATGCGTGGGGCCGATCGGTCCGGCGCGCGGTTCGCCCTGGTTGCCGGTGACGGCGAGGTCGAGGCGGGCACCGTCGGTGTGAAGGACCTCGGGACGGGGGAACAGGTCGACGTCGCCGTCGATGCCGTGGTGGCCGACGTCCTCGCCCGCCTCGCTTAGCCCCCACGCGCGAGCGTGCGCGTCTGCACGCAACACGCCGCTGCGATCTAGCACTCAGCGCACGCTCACGGTTGCCGGGGACGTGGCAACATCTGCGGGCGTGCGGGTTCTTGTGCAACGGGTGACGTCGGCCCGGGTGGTGGTGGACGGTGCGGTGGTCGGCGAGATCCGTCCCGATGGCCAGGGTCTTCTGGCGCTCGTCGGCGTGACTCACGACGACGACGAGGACACCGTCCGCCGAATGGCCGAGAAACTCTGGCAGCTGAGGATCCTCGACGACGAGCGGTCGGCCGCTGACGTGGGTGCCCCGGTGCTGGTCGTCAGTCAGTTCACGCTCTACGCCAACACGGTGAAGGGCAGACGGCCGTCGTGGAACGCTGCCGCGCCACGGAGCGTCGCCGAACCGCTGGTGACGGCCTTCGGCGAGGCGTTGCGCCACCTCGGCGCCCGTGTCGAGACGGGGGTGTTCGGCGCTGACATGGCCGTCGAACTCGTCAACGACGGCCCCGTGACCGTGCTTCTCGAGCTATAGAGACAGCGCGAGCGTGCGCGAACTCCCGAAAGGCAACGGCGTGTCGGCCGCAGACACGCACTCTCGCGCGAGGGGTGGGGGCGCGAGGGGTGGGGGCGCGAGGGGTGGGGGGCGCGACGGGTGGGGCGCAATGTAACGATCCGGTACCGTGCGGCGATGTGACGATCATGCGAAACGCTACGAGCAAGATCGGTGCGGCCTTCGGGGTCGTGTCACTGGTGGCAGCCGCAGGGCTGGCTGGCCAGGCGACGGCGACCGCGGAGCCGACCGCGCCGCCGACGCCAGCTGGACACCAGGTCACCTACACGGTGACGACCAACGCGCCGTACGACTTCGAGCTCTTCTACCTGACGGCTCAACCGCCGAACAAGGCGGCTTACAACGCCGATGCCTACGCCTTCGCGAAGCGGGACCGGGTGTCCCTGGCGCCGGGTCAGCCCTGGACGTTCAGCACCACGCTGGATGATCCCCAGTGGGCGATCCTGACGGTCAGCAGCACCACCCGTGGGACCGTCGGTGCGCCGGGCGCGCACTGCGAGATCGCCGTCGACGGTCAGGTCGCCGTCCAGCAGGACAATCCCTACAGCCCGTGGTGCCAGCTCTCGCAGTGGTGAGGATCATCGGCGTCTAGGCTTACTCGTCGTGGAGCGAGGCCGCCGAGTGCCCGCAGTCGTGGTGCCCGTCGGCCTCGGATTGTTCTCCCTCGGTTTGGCATTCGGATTGGTCGTCGTCCACGCGGGGCTCGCGTGGTGGTGGGCAACGGTGTTCACGGCGGTCGTCTATGCCGGCTCGCTGGAGTTCCTGCTGGTAGGTCTCGCCACCGCGGCGGCTCCCCTCGGGCTGGTGGCAGCGACCACCTTCATCGTCAATCTGCGCCACGTGTTCTATGCGTTGTCGTTTCCGCTCGATCGGGTCGACGGCGCCCTCGCCAAGGCGTACAGCACCTATGCGCTGACCGATGAAGCCTATGCGGTCACCGCCACTGAACCCCGCAGCTGGAGTTCACGCTCGATCCTGTTGATGCAGTTCATCTTTCAGGTGGCATGGGTAACGGGGGCCACGGTGGGAGCAGCCGTCGGTACCGCGCTGCCCATCGAGCGGGTGCAGGGGCTCGAGTTTGCGCTCACGGCGCTGTTCGTCGTACTGGCGATCGACGCCTATCGGGACCGACCCGAACGCCTGCCGGCGCTGAGCGGGATCGGTTGCGCGGTGGTGGCGGCGCTGTTGGTTCCGGATCGAATGCTGTTGTGGGCGTTCACCGCCTACGCGGCGATTCTGCTCACTCGCCTCGCCGTCGAACGACGTCGGGAAGCTCGTGGTTGACCCGACGCACACTGCGGCGATGGTGATCGTCAGCGCGGCCATCACGTGGGCGCTGCGTGCGTTGCCGTTCGCCGTCCTGGCGCCCATGCGGCGGTCGGTCGTCGTGCGCTATCTCAGTCTGCACATGCCGGTCGGGATCATGATCATGCTCGCCGTCTACACGCTGCGCGACGTTCCGCATCTGGAGGCGGTGTCGATCTGGGCCACGCTGGCGGCGCTGACGGCGACGGTCGGCCTGCACGTGTGGCGGCGTAATGCGGTGTGGTCGATCCTGGCCGGAACGCTGGTCAACGTCCTCATCGTGTCGCTGATCTGACCCAGTTCCGGCCCGGAACGAACTATGGGCTGGCAAGGTTTGCACCTTGCCAGCCCACAGATCGTGAAGTTCTTAGATCGCGGTAACTCCGGTGGCCTGGGGGCCCTTCGCACCTTGTCCGACATCGAACTGAACCCTCTGAGCCTCTTCCAGCGAGCGGTAGCCGCCGCCTTGGATCTCAGAATAATGGACGAAGACATCCGGGGAGCCGTCGTCGGGGGCGATAAAGCCGAAGCCCTTTTCGCTGTTGAACCATTTCACAGTTCCCTGTGCCATACCTTTTTACTTCTTTCATCAGGAACGGATGTGTCTTACACCCGTGGGGAAGTCTACTGCACAATCCCGATCTGATCTCACTAAAGATTGCCATTTTCCCGGATTGACTTTGGTTCGAACGTATGTTCGCATGAGTTGTGCGATGGGACGGCCAGGCGATCGGTGTCGACGATGGGGCGCTGCCCGGTCTGCAGCGCATCGGATTGGTGCGCTCGGTGCAGACGCCGCAGTTCGAGGGCATCACGTTTCACGAAGTCTCGTGCAAGTCGGCCCTGAACAAGGTGCCCAACGCGTCGAAGCTGCCCTTCCAGTACACCGTCAACGGCTATCGCGGCTGCAGTCACGCGTGCCGGTACTGCTTCGCGCGTCCGACGCATGAATACCTCGACTTCGACGTCGGTCGGGACTTCGACACCCAGGTGGTCGTCAAGACCAACGTCGTCGAGGTGCTGCGGAGGGAGTTGGCGCGCCGGTCGTGGACCCGCCAGACGGTAGCCCTCGGTACCAATACCGACCCCTATCAACGGGCCGAGGGTCGGTACGCGTTGATGCCCGGAATCATTGCGGCGCTGGCGAATTCGGGAACGCCGTTCTCGATCTTGACCAAGGGCACGCTACTGCGTCGCGATCTGCCCCACATCGTCGATGCCGCTCGCGCCGTCGACGTCAGCGTGGCGGTGTCGTTGGCCGTGGCCGACCCGGTCCTGCACGCCGACGTGGAGCCCGGTACGCCGACGCCCCGAGCTCGGCTCGAGCTGATCCGGGCGATCACCGCGGCCGGGCTCAATTGTCACGTGATGGTGGCCCCCGTACTGCCCCTGCTGACCGACTCCGTCGAGCACCTCGATGAACTATTGGCGCAGATCGCCGCGGCGGGTGCCAGGAGTGCGACCGTCTTCGGGCTGCACCTGCGCGGTTCGACGCGGGGCTGGTTCATGGGTTGGCTGGCGCGGTCGCATCCCGAGCTGGCGGAACCGTACCGGCAGCTGTTCAGCCGGGGCGCCTACTTGCCGGAGAGCTATCGCGACATGCTGCGCGAGCGCGCGGCGCCGCTGCTCGTCAAGCACGGGTTGACGGGTGACCACCGGTCCTTCCGGCTGGGGCCCGCGTCACCACCGCCCGTCGTGACGGCGCCACAGCCGACCCTGTTCTGACGCTGTCAGTCGCGTCTCCGCTTCACCTGGTTGAAGGGCACGCCGCGATCGGCGGCGAACTCGCGGGGAAAGCCCAGAACCCGTTCGCCGATGATGTTGCGCGCGATCTCGTTCGTGCCGCCGCCCAGAGACGCGGTTTGACGTGACAGGAAGCGGATGCCGTACCGGGATGAACCGGACTCGTCGTCGACGACGCCGGCAGTGCCGACGATGGCGAGCGCGGTATCGATCTCGAACTGCACGGTCTCGGCATGGGAGATCCGGATGATGGACCCCGCGGCCGCGGGCAGTGAACCGTCGAGCACGCCGTGGTAGACGTGGTCGATGAGTTGCTCCTGTACGGCACGGCGCACCAATGCCCGCCCGGCCATCTCGCGGACCCGTTGGTCGTCACTCTGACCGGTCGCCTCGAGCAGCGCGGGATAGTCGATCTCCTGGTCTGTTTCGCCCTCGGCACCGATCCCGCTGGAGAACTCCGAGCCGCCGCCGACCGCACGCCGCTCGTGGTACATCTGCCGCGACGCGACGGCCCAGCCGTCGTCGACCGCGCCGACGACGGCATCGTCATCCAGTTCCAGGTCGTCGAAGAACTCTTCGCAGAATTCGTTGCCCCCGTCGACCTGCAGGATTCGC
This sequence comes from Mycolicibacterium sp. TUM20985, assembly GCF_030295745.1. Classification (NCBI taxonomy): domain Bacteria; kingdom Bacillati; phylum Actinomycetota; class Actinomycetes; order Mycobacteriales; family Mycobacteriaceae; genus Mycobacterium; species Mycobacterium antarcticum. The sequence goes on along the minus strand of NZ_AP027291.1, from coordinate 3,372,039 downwards.
CGCATCGTGATGCCCGGACTCTTGATCGGCACCAGGAACATGGTGAGGCCCTCGTGTTTCGGAACGTCCCAGTTGGTGCGGGCGAGGAGCAGGCCGTAGTCCGCGGCGAAGGCGCTGGTACTCCATGTCTTGGCACCGTTGACGATCCACTTGTCGCCGCGGCGGTCGGCCCGGGTGATGACGCCGGCCAGGTCGGAGCCGCCGCTGGGCTCGGACAGCAGCTGGACGAGGACCTCGTCACCGCGGATGGCACCCGCGATGTGCTGCCGCTTCTGATCTTCGGAGCCGGTGTCGAGAATCGTCGCCGCGCAGATGGTGAACGTCGGCGTGCTGAGGATCAGCGGCAACTCGTAGTCGCGGGATTCGGTGTCGAAAGCCTTCTGGTAGGCGTACGGGAGACCCAGGCCGCCGTACTCGCGCGGGAAGCAGATCCCCGCGAAACCGCCACCGTGAAGAGTCTTCTGGAGTTCGCGAGCCCGCAACCAGGGCCCGTCGGCGCCACGGTCCATCTCCGGTGGGTGGGCTGGATCGACGCGCGGCATGTTCTCGGCGAGCCAGGCCCGCGCCCGCGCCGCGAACTCGGCGACGGTTTCGACCGCACCCTCTTCTGCGTCGGCGCGCACCGACGTCGTCTCGGTCACGAGGCCGACTCCAATTCGTAGACGCGGAGATTGTGTTCCTCGGGCGTTCCGAACATGGCGCGGTACAGCGTCGCCCGTCGGAGGTACAGGTGAAGATCGTGCTCCCACGTGACGCCGATGCCTCCGTGCAGTTGCACGCAGTGCTGCAGCATCGGGGCGGCGTGTTCGCCGACGTAGGACTTGGCGACGCTGACCGCGATGTCGGCGTCGGGCGCACGGGTCGACACGGCGGTGACCGCGGCCCTGGTCGTGGCCCGACAGGATTCGAGCCAGATCTTCATGTCGGCGAAGCGATGCTTGAGCGCCTGGTACGACGCCAGCGGCCGCCCGAACGAGTACCGGTCCATCGCCCATTGGATGGTGAAGGCGAGCACCGTGTCGAGGATGCCGACCACCTCGGCGCACTGGAGGAGCTGGGCGATCTGGGTCTGCCGGGCGATGAGCACCGCGGTCTGTTCTGCAGATCCGACGTGCGCGTCCGCCCCGACCTCGACGCCGTCGAATTCGATTCTGGCGTAACGCTTCACGAGGTCGATGGACTTTTGCGACGTCACGGTCACACCGGTGGAGTCGGCCGGGACGAGGAATTGCCGTACCGCACCCTCACATTCGGCGACGACGAGGAGCAGTCCGCACTCGGCGCCCGCCTCCACCCGATCCTTCACCCCGTCGAGGCGGTACCCCGATGCGGTGGGTGTGGCGGTGACCGTGGTGACCTCGGGCGCCCAGGGCCGCCCCGGTTCGTAGACGGCCCACGACGCGACGAGCTCACCTGCGACGAGGGCTTCGATGGTGGCGGCATGGGTCTCGGCGTTCTCGGCGTCCACCAGGCCTGCCAACACGACGTTGACCGGGTGCAGCGGTCCCGGCGCCACCGTCGTGCCGAGCTGTTCGGCGATCAATGCGAGATCGGCGACGCCGTCGCCGGAGACGCTCCCGCCGCCCAGTGCTTCCGGCACCAGCAGGCTGGCCCAGCCGAGTTCGGCAGCACGCTGCCACCAGTCCGGCTCGAAGGGCGTTCCGGCAGCATGCAATTCGCGTACCCGGCCGATCGATGCCTCCTTGTCGAGAAAGGCCCGCGCGGTCGAGGCGAACAGCAGTCGCTCTGGGGATGCAACATCGGTCATGGGCGGTTCGCTCCCTGACTAGGCGTGTGGTCAGGCAAGGACGAGGGCGGGCACGTCGGGCCGGTGGACGATCTCGTTCGGAACCTTGAACAGGTCGATCATGTTGGCGCCCATCACCTTTCGCACACCGTCCTCGTCGAGGCCGTGGCCGACGAGGTCGTCGACCAGGCTGATCGGATCCGAGAGACCCTCGGGATGCGGCCAGTCCGAGCCGAAGATGATGCGGTCGATACCGCACAGGTCGGCCATCTTCTTGAAGTCGTCCTCCCAGAACGGCGCCACGTACACGCAGCGCTTGAACGCGTCGATCGGGTTCTCCGGGAACGCATCCGGCATCTTCTTGAAGACGTCGGCGAATTGGTAGAACAGATACGGCACCCAGGAGGCGCCGTTCTCGACCGACAGGATGCGCAGATCGGGGTTGCGGGTCAGTGCGCCGTGGCACACCAGCGCGGCCATGGTGTCCTCGATGGGGCGCTTGCCCATGGCCACCATCCGGAACGACGTCGGAGCGAACGGCTTGAACTCGTCGCCAGGCTCCCAGTCGTTGAGGTACGAGGAGTAACCGCTGTCCGACGCGTGCATCGACACCGGGATGCCGGCCTTGACGCAGGCCTGCCAGAACGGGTCGAACTCGGGCATCCCCATGGATCGGCTGCCACGGTAGCCGGGCACCGGCGCCGGCCGCACCAGGACGGTCTTGGCCCCGCGTTCGAGACACCACTCGAGCTCTTCCAGCGCCCGGTCGACATTGCCCAGATTGATGACCGGGGTGGAGAAGATGCGGTCGGCGTAGTTGAACTGCCAGGTCTCGTACATCCACTCGTTGAGCGCGTGCACGATGTCGAGGATGAGATCGGGGTCGTCCTTCAGCCGCTCCTCGACGAGGCTGGCCAGCGTCGGGAACATCAGCGTGTAGTCGAGCCCGAGACCGTCGAGCACCTCGAGGCGTGCGGCGGGGTCGCGGAACGCGGGGATGGCCTTCATCGGCTTGCCCATCACCTCGCGGTAGGTCTTGCCGCCGCTTCCGTGCTTGAAGTAGTCCTCCTGCGCGCCCGGCCGGGCGACCACCTCGAACGTCGGGTTGGGGATGTAGTCGCTGACCACGTTGCGCACCATGATCTTGGTGCGGCCGCGGACGTCGATGTAGTCGATGACGCCCTTGCGATGATCGGGCAGAAATTGCGTCAGCGCTTCCTTGGGCTCGTAGAAGTGGTTGTCGGCGTCGAACACCGGATACGACAGGGTGCGAGAGGGCATATCCGTCTCCTAGAAGCTGGTATGTCGGAAGTGGTAATGACGTTACCACTTTGGCGACGACGAGTGAACAGGCGGTCGGGAGCGAGCTAGCAGCGGCGACGGTGCAGTTCAGACGCTGTGTCAGGCCTTGAGGGCCCGGAGGCAGAACTCGTAGATGTGCTCACCCGCCAGCGGGGAGTCGTTGAGTTCGGCGCCGAGCACGCGCAGTCGCATCGCGCCGAGCGCCGTCTGCATGATGAGCGTCGCCGTCGGGTCGACGTCGAGGTGCGGATCGAAGGCCCCCTCGGCCATCCCGCGCTCGATGATCTCCTTGATGAGCACGTTCACGGGTGAGAGCACCCTGGCGTACTCGCGGGGCATCGTCTCGGCGAGGTGGTCGTTGTAGTACGTCAGGCCGCGGTTGATGCTGTCCTGCGTGCTGGATTCCGCCGGCGCGCTGATCCTGGCGATCAACAACCGGAACGCCTCCGGGGCGGCCACCGCCTCGGTCTCGGCCCGCCAATGCAGCGTCGCCTCGCTCATGATCCGGTCGACCAACGCCAGCAACAGCTCATCCTTGGTGGAGAAGTGCTGGTAGAAGGACCTCAGTGAGGTCTTGGAACGTTCGACCACCTCGAGCACGGTGAAGTCGGTGCGCCCGGTCTCGCCGAGGATCGACAGGGCGGACCGCATGAACCGGTTGGCCCGGGACTCCTCGTCGACCGGACCCGCCTTGGCTGCGCCCGCCGTCGGACCGTCAGTCGCCTTCGCCACGAGAATGACGTTACCGTTTCGGTAGAGGCGACGGTGCGCTTGCCGCTAAGGTGACGCACCGATGGCCGAATGGTTCCTCTTCCTGCCCCAGGTGCGGCTCGATCTGCCCGATATCGTCGAGCGAGCGCGCGCCGCCGAAACCGCCGGATTCGACGGTGTCGCGTTGATCGACCACCTCGAGCCGCCCGGCGCCGCACACCAGGGGATCTGGGCCGCGATGCCCGTCGCGACCTGGATCGCCGCGCATACCGAACGGCTGCGGATCGGGCATCTGGTGCTCTGCGACGCCTTCCGCCACCCCGCCGTGCTGGCCAAGGAGGCGGTGACGCTGGCGGCGGCCTCCGGGAATCGCTTCGAGCTCGGACTCGGCTGGGGTTCTTGGCCTCGGGAATTCGACAGGTTCGGCCTGGACGACGGGGACGACCCGCCCGCCCGCGTCGCACGGTTGGACCGCAGCCTGGCCCTGATCCGTCAGTACTGGGGTGCCGGCGACCCCGACGGCGTCATCCAGGAACCGCGACCGCAACGGCCAATTCCCTTGGTGCTGGGCGGCACCGGGAAGAAGACCATGGAGCTGGTGCGCACGTACGCCGACTGGTGGAACGTGCCGTCACACCAACTGGACCGGCTGCCCGCCCTGCTACCGACCGTCGGCGACGTCGGCGTATCCATCCAGCAGATGGTCGGCTTCGTCGGCGCGGGCGCCGATCGTGACGCCGTCACGGCGTTGAGCACGCGTCGCTTTGGTCACCTCGGCAGCGGTCTGGTGTGCGGTGACGCACGCGAACTCGTCGAGCACTTCGGCGGTTTGTCGACCCAGGGTGTCGAGCGCTTCTATGTCTGGTTCGCCGACTTCGCTCCGCCGCCCACGCTCGCTGACTTCGCCGAGAACGTCATTGCAAGGCACACAACCCGATTCACCGCCAAGGAGTAGAGACATGTCGATTGATTCAGAACAGGACGCGTGGACGGTCCAGGGCTTGCTCGACCTGTTCGACGTGGAACCAGACGGTGCGGACCGCTTCCTCGGTCGAACCGGTATCGCGGGCGTCGACGAGCGTCAGGTGGTCGAGGGCACGCAGGTGCTGGCTCAGGCAATCGTCGCTGCGGGCAAGCGATTTCCCGAGAAGTCGGTGCGATCGGCGTATGCGGTGTTTGCCCGGGCCGTCGTGGTGGGGCCGCCGGTGGAGCTGACCATCGACGTCGTAGCCGAGGGCCGGACCACGGCGACCGCGGTGATCTCGGCGTCGCAGAACGGCAAGCGGTGCCTCACGGTGACGGTACTGGCCGACGTGCCGTCCGCCGACGTCATTCGGCACCACCTGCCCAAGCCCGACGTGGCCGCACCCGCCGAGGCGAATACCTGCGAGATGCCGATGGGCGGACGCCAGGTGCGGCTCGTCGGGGTCGTCGACGTCAACAGTCCAGACGAGGTCGGACCGCCCGAACTGCACGCGTGGTTGCACTACGATCCGATCCCCGACCGCGATGAGCTGGCCAAGGCGTTGATTGCGTACTTCACCGGCCACCTTGGCATTTCGACGACGATGCGCGCACACGAGGGGATCGGTACGGCGCAGTCGCACCTCACGGTGTCCACGGCGCCGATGACCATCTCGGTGAGCTTCCACGAACCGGTCACGTGGGGTGGGTGGATTCTCTACGGCCACGAGAGCACCCAGGTCGGCGCGGGGATGTCCTACGTCCGCGGCACCGTGCACACCGAGGAAGGCCAACTGTTGGCGTCGTTCACGCAGGATGCGCTGATCCGGCCGTTGCGCACCACCGACACGTCGATCGCCGAGCAATCCCGGCTCTAGATCTTCAAATAGCCCTTGTCGGCCGGAATCTGCGCCGCCGTCACCAACGACGACGCGTCGCTCGCGAGCCAGACGACGATGTCGGAGATGAGGTCCGGCGCCGCCAACGTGTCGGTCGGCAGAGCGCCGGGGGAGTAGCTGTGGATGAAGTTCGGGTGGGCGGCGAACATCTCGTACATCGAGACGTCGTTCCCCATGGGGGTATCCGTACCGTAGGGGTGCACGGAGTTGACGCGAATCCCGAACTCGCCCAACTCGACTGCCAGCGAGTTGGTCAGGGCGGTGACGCCGAACTTCGACGCGCAGTAGTGCCCACATCCCGGGACGGCCTTGATGCCGGCCGCGGAACTGATGTTGATGATCGATCCGCCGTTTCCGGCCTCGATCATTGCGGGCACCGTCGCCTTGATGGTGTTGAAGACGCCGGTCAGGTTGGTGTCGAGGGTCTCCTGCCACTGTTGTGCCGAGATCTCCCACAGCCGGCCCCAATTCAGCACGCCGGCATTGGCGACCACGATGTCGAGGCGGCCGAACTGGGCGATGCCGTCGGCGACGACCCGCCGCTGCCCCTCGGCGTCACGGACGTCGATCTCCTCGGCCGTGATCTTGCGGCCCTCGCCCTCGACGAGGCCGACGGTCTCGGCGAGATCCTCCGGCGTCGCGGGCGCATACCCGTTGCTCGTGGCGACGGGACCGCACGCGTCGATGGCGATGATGTCCGCTCCGGCGCGCGCCAATCGCACGCAGTGGGAACGTCCTTGACCGCGTGCAGCGCCCGTCACGTAGGCCACCCTGCCTGCCAGCGGTTGGTTGGTGTCGGTCATGCAGGTTGCTCCTTTGGTAGCGGGATCTCGCTCGAGGGCGAGGCGCGCCGACTCAGCGCGTAATCGGTCAGCGGTGACCGGCGGGCGAAACGTCTCGAGGCGGAGATGGTCTGCGGGCGGTGGTAGACGGTGTCGCGCTGCGAGTTCACGAAGTACGTGTTCAGGGTGGGGTTGCACGCGGTGAAGTACAGCCGGGCCGTCTTGCCCCGGCGTTCCATCATCGTGTTCCACCGGTCGAACGCCTCTTGGCTGACCGCGGCTACCCGGCTGCCGCTACGTCGGGTCTCGTCGATGATGCGTACGGCGTGGGCGGCAATGGTCTCGACGAAGTCCGGCCAGGCGAAGCCGACGAAGCCGAGCGGCCCGACGATCTCCCAGCGATTGGGCAGGCGGGGGTGTGACGTTCCGGCGTAGGCACGCAGACCGTGGGTTCGGTAGTACTCGGCGAGGTCGAAACCGTCTGTGCCCAATACGGTTCCGGTGCGGTACGTCTCGGGGTCGGTCCACAGCTCGTAACCCGTCGCCAACACCAGGAGGTCGGCTGGGTGCTCGACGCCGTCGGCGGTCCGGATGCCGTCGTGGGTGACGCGTTCGATGGGTGTGGTGATCAGGTGGGTGGTCGAGTCGTTCAGCGCGGTCAGGAATGCACTCGAGATGACGGGTCTCTTGGCCATGATGCCGTAGCGGGGTACGAGCGCCCGGCGGGTCTGAGGGTCGCGGACGGTGGCGCGTAGAAGCAACCGGTACAGCGTGCGGCAGTACGCGTCATACCAGGGCATGAGGCGCACGAGCAGTCGGTCCGGAAGCCGCGAGAACACGTGCACGATGGGGGCGACCATCGCGACGTCCATCAGGGCTCTGCCTGCGGAGTTGACGGCAGCGACCACGCCGGGCACCCGCAGGGCACGGCGCATCGCGGGTGGGATGTCGAAGTCGACCTTCGGCAGCACCCAGGCCGGAGTCCGTTGATAGACATCGAGATTGGCTGCCTCGGCAGACAGTGCGGCCGTGATCTGCACACCGCTGGATCCGGTGCCGATCACGGCGATCCGCTTGCCGCGGGCGTCGTAGGAGTCGTCCCAGGCGTTCGGTCGCAGGATCGTGCCCGCGAAGTCCTCGACGCCGTCGAGGTCGACGGTGTCCTTGGCGTTGACGTAGCCGCCCACCGAGCTGATCACGAAGCGTGCCGTCAGCGGCGGCTGATCTCGAATGTCCAGGCGCCACAGGGCCGCGTCGTCGTCCCACTGCTGGCGGAGGACCTCGGACCCGGTGCGCAGGTGGGGATGGAGATCGAGCTTCGCCGCGGTGTCCCGCAGGTAGGCGTGGATTTCGGGGCCGGGCGCGAAGAGGCGCGTCCAGTCGGGGTTCGGCGCGAAGGAGAACTGGTACCACAGCGTGGGGATGTCGACGGCCAGGCCGGGGTAGTGGTTGTCCCGCCAGGTGCCGCCGAAGTCGTCACCTCGCTCGATGATGACGAAGTCGTCGATGCCCTTGCGTTGCAGCAGATGCGCCGCCGCGATGCCGCCGGGCCCTGCGCCGATGATGGCGACCTCGATGTCGGGCTCGATCATGGAGTACCTCCGTGCTGTATTCCCCGGTCGCTGCGCTCCTGCCCTCCGTGTTGAATTCCCCGGTCGCTGCGCTCCTGCCCTCCGTGTTGAATTCCCCGGTCGCTGCGCTCCTGCCCTCCGTGCTGGATTCCCCGGTCGCTGCGCTCCTGCCCTCCGGTCAAGCCGGCCACGACGTGGTCGGCGACGAAACGCCGGACTGCTCGGCGGCTGTCGAGGTTGACGGTCATCGGCGGCAGCAGCTCGAAGCTGAACAGAATTCGCACGATCCACTCGGCGGCCTTCCCGACATCGACCGCCGGCCCGACCTCGCCGCTGCTCCGCGCCGCCTTCACCAGCGGCTTCCACATGTCGACGGCTCGGCTCGCGAGGTCGTCACCGATGTTACGAAGCAGGAGAAGGAGAAGGCTCTCGTCGATGCCGCGGAGGGCGGCGACGCCGGACCGCTGTCGGCGTGCGCAGATGAGCACCGCGGCCGCCGCGACCTGGTCGACGAGCATGTCCTCCTTGTCGACCTCGGCTGCCATGGTCTCGACGAACGCCGACGCGAGATGGTCCAGGGCGACCGTAATGGCGTGGTCACGGCTGCCGAGCGCGTTGTGCACCGTGCCGCGCGACACGCCGGCGGCCTCGGCGACGGCGGTGAGGCTGAACTGTCGAGGACCCAGTCGCCTCAGCGTCTCGGTGGTCGCAACAAGCAGGGCAGGAGAAACGGGGCGGGTCGTGACCACTCCGTCGCGCATTTGAACACATTAGCGAAATGTGTTCAACGTGGTCAATGGGCGCTAGCGCGGCCTGACGTCCCAGGCGTGGTGGACGACGTCGTGCAGGTGATACAAGGCGATCGATTCGACAGTGAATTCGCTTCCGTTGCTGCGTAATCCACGTCGCGACCACGCGTCGGTCGGTACGGAGTCGTATGTTGCGGCGACGTCGGCCGCCGCCTCCCGCAGGTCGTCGCTGACCGTGACGGGGTCCTGCGAGGGATAGTCGTCGGTCAGCGCGGTCTCGTCCTGGTCCCAGTTGGGGAACCGGGGGGCGTCTTCGTCGAGCATCAGCCGCACGCGATGGGCGAAGATCCGGTGCACGTCTCGGACGTGGCAACCGTATTCGAGGACCGACCACACGCCCGGCTCCGGCCGTACGCCGACCGACGGTGCGGCAAGTCTCCCGGTCCAGTCGTCGGCATCGCGTCTGATGAGCGCTGCGACCTCGGTGTGGGACAGCGCCGAGGCGTCATAGCCACAGTCCGGGCAGCGCTCCGCGAGCACCCAGGTCCAGTCCTTCGTGTCCGGAGTGACCGCCGCGGCTTCCCGGCCGTCGTTCCCCGACGCCATTACTCGTGCAGGTCCTGGGCGGAGAAGGTGTCGCACTTGTTCGGGTCGCCGGTGCGGTAACCCTCGGTGAACCAGTACTGGCGGGCGGCCGAGGAGCCGTGCGTCCACGATTCCGGATTGACCCGGCCCGTCGAGGACTGCTGGATGCGGTCATCGCCGACCGACGACGCAGCGGACAACGCGTCCTGAATGTCCTTGTCGGTCAACGGCTGCAGGAACGTGACGTCGGTGCCCTCCTGCTTGGTGATCGCCGCGTAGTGCGCCCATACCCCGCCGTAGCAGTCGGCCTGCAACTCGGTCCGCACCGAGTTGCCCTCGGCTCCTTCCGGCCCCTGCTGCGCCCGGCCCAGGGTGCCCTGCAGGTCCTGCACGTGATGGCCGAACTCGTGCGCGACGACGTACTCCTGCGCGAGAGGGCCACCGCTGGAGCCGAACTGGTCGACGAGAACCTGAAAGAACGACGTGTCGAAGTAGGCGGTCTTGTCACCCGGGCAGTAGAACGGGCCGACGTCGGTGGTCGCCGGGCCGCAGGCGGTCTGGACCTGGTTGCTGAAGAGCCGAATCTTGGGTCGCGTGTAGCCGGGCATCAACTGCGACCACACTCCGTCGACCGAGTTGCCGGTCGCGACGACGCGGCACTCGACGATGTTGTTGGCGTCCTCACCCGTCTTGCACTGGCTCAGGTCGAACCCCGGCGCCTCGACGCCCTGGGGGTCGTATTGGCCGGCACCGCCCTGTGGGAGCACGGTTCCCGGATCGACGCCGAGGAACAGGGCGACCACGACGATCAGAAGGCCTCCGATGCCGCCGCCGACTGCGATGCCCCGGCCGCCGCCGCCGCCTCCGCCGCCGCTGCTCGACGTGGTGCTCGTGTCGATCCGCATACCTTCGTTGAAGGTCATTCATCACCTCGTCCGTCGACCGCGCCGATGGCTTCGCACCAGCCGGTTCAGCTTCCCACACTAGGATTCTTGCGTGGCCACCCAGCGCGAAACCGTGGAAGATTCGACTGTCGCGCACACGGCTCAAGGGGTGCTGCGAGGCGCCGTCGAAGGTGGGGTGAACGTCTGGCGCGGGATCGCCTACGCCGAGCAACCACTCGGTGAACGGCGTTTTCGGGCGCCCGCCCCACCCGTGCCCTGGAGCGGGATTCGCGATGCCGTCGAGCACGGGCCGTTGCCACCTCAGGGACGGTCGTTCGTCGGTGGCGGACGGGACGACCCGAAGATCCGCGACGAAGCGTGTCTGACCCTCACCGTCTGGACGCCCGACCCTCGGGCGTGCCTGCCCGTGATGGTGTGGTTGCCGGGCGGCGCCTTCGTCTACGGGGCTGGTCAACTTCAGCTGTACAACGGCAGCAGGCTGGCTGCGAACGGCAACGTCGTCGTCGTCAACGTGACCTACCGGCTCGGGGTGTTCGGCGGCTTCGAACTCAGCGACCTCGGCCCCGGTTTCGACGACAACCTCGCCTTGCGCGATCAGGTGGCGGCCCTACAGTGGGTGCGGGAGAACATCTCCGCCTTCGGTGGGGACCCCGGGGAGGTCACCGTCTTTGGCGAGTCGGCGGGCGCCACGTCGGTCTTGGCGCTGTTGGCAAGTCCGCTGGCCGACGGGTTGTTCAGCCGGGCGATCGCGCAGAGTCCGGCGCTGCCGCTGATCGCCGACCGGGAGACCCGCGCGCGGCAGGCCCGGACGTTCGTCGAACGGCTCGGCGTCGGACTCGATGAGGTGAAGTCGCTGCCGCAGCGCAGTCTTCGACGTGCCGCGGGTCGGCTACAGGCCGAGAGCGCCGCGCACACCCCGGTACTGGCGTACGGCCTGACCCACGGGGTCGACTCCCTGCCCAAGCATCCGATCACCGCCGCGCGGGATGGCGAGGTGTCCCCGATTCCGCTGATCGTCGGCACCAATAGCCACGAGGCGTCCATGTTCGCGTGGGGCAAGCCGCCGATGTTGCCGACGACGCCACCGATCGTCGACTCCTACTTCGCGCGCACGGCGCCCGACGCGAAGGACCGCATCTTGGCGGCATATCCCGACTATCCGCGTCGCCGGGCGCTCATCGCGTTCGGGTCCGACACGATGTTCGGAGCTCCCACATGGGCGTTCGCCGATGCCTACTCGTCGCACGCGCCGACCTACGTCTACCGCTTCGACCACGCCGCCTGGAGTCTGCGCCTGCTCGGCCTCGGTGCCACCCACGGCAGCGAGATCGTGCACGTTCAGCACAGTTACGGCTCCTACCTCGGCCGCAAGGTCCATCCACTGGGAAGGCGGGTGCAGCCGGCCGTCGGCAGGCGCATGCAGCGGACCTGGCTGGCCTTCGCGACCGACGGCCTCGACGACGACTGGCCCCGGTACGACGCGGCGTCACGCCGCACCCGGGTCATCAGGTCGACGCGCGACGACACCGTCGCCGACCCCGACGCGGTCAGGCGGTCGGCCTGGGAGGGGCTGTACTGAACCGTTCCCTGGAGTACCGATCGAGGTTGTGCAGGAAGCGTTGAAACAGCCAACCCATGACCGGCCGGCCCAGCTGAATTCCGAGTCTGCCGGCCAGTCCGGCGGGCTTCATCGCCATCACCCAGGTGAGGTGACAACCCTGTGCCGTCTCGACCACCCGGTAGTCCTCCGCGAACGCCGCGATCGCGTTGGACGTGCTCTCGTTGAAGCGAAATGCCATGTGTGAGTAGGGTTCCCAGGCCAAGAACTCCTCGGCGCCGGTGATGCCGCCGCGCATGTCCACCGTGCGCGTCGTGCCGATTCCGCGCGGCTCGGGGCTGGTCCAGGTCACGTTGGTGATCACGGTCGCCCACTGCGGCCATGACTCGGCGTCACCGAGGACCTCGAAGAGCTGCTCCGGGGTGATCGTCAGGTCGACCGTGCTGACGAACCGGAACGGCGCGGCGTCGATGAAGCCGAGGTCGACCCGTTCGCACGGGTAGGTCTTGCTCATGAGTAGACACCTTAGGGCTAAGTGTCTACTCGGAGGGGATCAGCCTGGGCCGTCGCTGGCCGCCGCGAGTAGCGGCACCACCAGGTCGCTGATCGGCGTGGCCAACCCGTGCTCGGCACCCTTGCGGGCCACCACACCGTTGCGGACGTCCCATTCCAGTGGTCTGCCTTGTTCGCGGTCCGTCAGGATCGACGTCGTCAGGTCTTCGGGGAGGCCCGCGAACAACGCGATGGTCTCGTCGACGACGGCGTCGTCGAGGTGAGCAGGGTGCCCCTGGGGCGCAAGACGAGCACGAGAACCCCGGCGATCACGATGCCAACCAGGTTGACGACCAGCTGGATGGCCGACTTGGCGGCGACGTCCCAATCTCCGAGGATCGCCGCCACGACTGCGAAGCCGGCCGCCGGCACCGTGGTGACCGAGATGAAGACGCCGACGAGCGCGGCGGACTTGGCGGAGACGAGCGACAACATGCCTGCCGCGCCGGCCAACAGCGCGACGGCCAGCGACACGGGCCCGACCTGGAAGATGAAGTCCACCTCGGTGAGATGTCGCACGGTGTCGAGGCTGATCCAGCCAACGGTCTCACCACCAAGGGTGCCCAGCGCCGTGATGGCCATCGCGACGGGAAAGCCCACGACGAGGGCCAAGAGTGCGCGCCGGGCCAGGTCCCAGCGCCTCTGCACGATCGCCACCGCTATCGCGGCGAGCGGACCGAATTCGGGTCCGAGAACCATCGCGCCGACCACGGTCACCGTGGAATCCGTCACGACCCCGATGGCGGCGATCAAACAGGCCAGGGTCAGGAACATGACGAACGTGACGGACAGCGTCGACTCCTCGCGGGTGCGGCTGATCAGCTCGTCCCACAGCAGAGCGTCGGCCGGATCCCCCGCCGCGGCATCCTCGGCGCGGTGCGCCCGCGTCGACAGGACGGTGTCGAGCACCTCGAGTGTGATCGCACCCCGATGCTGCACGTCGAGTGCCTTCAACTGCTTGATGAGCGCGTTCGCGCATTCACGGGCGACGTCGGCGGTGATCTCGTCGCCGACGGGGTCCAACGCCGCGCCGGAGTGAAGCAGCAGATTCGCCACACCGACCTCTCCCCGCAGAATGTCGAGCACCTCATCACGGAGGTCTTCGGGCGCAATGACCCGCAAGTGCAGCACGGGCGCACGTTAACCCGTGCGCCGCAGCGTGAGAAGAACCGATGAAGAATGTGTCGCTAAATGTGGGCACTCCACACGAACCTGTTGTAAATTCACACGACGATGACGCAGGCATCCCATATCTCCAGCATTCAAAGGCGGCTGCTGTGAATTTTCCACAGAATGGCTGTCGCTGACCGTGGACGCCAAGGGCCGTCGAGATCGCATCGAGGAACGTGTCCGCGTGGAGCGGGAAGTCGGCTATGCCGAGTTGGCCGCCGAGTTCGACGTCTCCGAGATGACCATTCGGCGCGACATGGAGGCGCTGGAGCGGCTCGGCGTGGTCCGACGTGTGGTCGGCGGCGCCATCGCCATGAAGGGCAAGGACCACGAGCCGTCGTTCGAGACCCGGGTCGCCGACGCCGCTGAGGAGAAGCGCCACATCGCCGACGCGGTGGCAGACCTGATCGGTCCCGGCGAGACGCTGATCCTCGATTCGGGGAGCACCGCTCTCGCGGTCGCGCAGTCGTTGCGCGGACGCCGACTGGGCCTCACCGTCCTCACCCCGAGCGTGCTCGCCGCGCTGGAGCTGATCGACGAGGCGGACACCACCGTCGTGCTCACCGGCGGCGAGCTGCGTCCCGGTGAGCTCAGCCTGATCGGCCCCGCGGCCGAGGACACCCTGGCCCAGTACAACTGCGACACGTTCGTCATGGGCGTGGCCGGCATCGACGGCAATCGGGGCATCTCGGACTACCACCAGGCCGACAGCCGGGTGAAGCGTGCGGCGAGCCGGCGCGCCGATCGGGTGATCGTGGCCGCCGATCGCAGCAAGCTCGGCCGGGTCACGTTCACCAGCATCGCCTCGCTCGCCGAGATTCACGTCCTGATCACCGACGGCGACCCGGCGGACCCCGCCCTGGTCGCCGCGCGCGCGGCGGGTGTCGACGTCATCTGCGTCGCGGGCGCCGACTCCGTGGGCGAGGCGGAATCCCTGTGACCCACACCATCGGGATCGACATCGGCACCACGGGGACCAAGACCGTGCTGTTCGACACCGATCGCGGCATCGTCGCCCAGGCGGCCCGCGAGACGACGCTGCACTCCCCCCACCCCGGCTTCGCCGAGGCCGACACCACTCAATGGCACGGGAACGTGGTCGAGTCGATTCGAGAAGTACTGCGCACCAGCGGTATTCATGGCGAGTCCGTGGCCGCCGTGGCAGTGTCGGGTATGGTGCCCGCCGTCGTGCCGATCGACGACGAAGGTCGACCACTACGGCACGCGATCCTGCAGAATGACGCCAGGGCCCACCGCGAGGTCACCGAACTGGCCCTCGCGCTGGCGGGGGTCGACCTCGTCACGATGACGGGTTCGGCGCTGACCCAGCAGTCGGTCGCGCCGACCACGGCCTGGTTGCGCACCCACGAACCCGCCGTCTACGACCGGACGGCGCATTACGTCGGCTCCTACGACTGGGTGCTGATCGCGCTCGGCGCCGACGTTCACGTCGAACAGAACTGGGCGCTGGAGTCGGGGTTGTTCACCATCGACGGGGAGGTCGCCCGTCCAGTCCTCGACGCGGCGGGTCTGGACCCCACCACCCTCGCCCCCGTTCACCGCCCGGGCACGCGGGTCGGCGAAGTGAGCCGTGCCGCAGCGGAGTCGACCGGCTTACCGGCAGGCACGGCGCTGATCGTCGGTGGCGCCGACCACGTCCTGTCGGCCTTCGCGGCGGGGGTGAACGCCCCCGGCGACGCACTGGTCAAACTCGGTGGCGCAGGCGACATCTTGGTCGCCAGTGACACCCGGGTTGTCGACGAGCGGCTGTACCTCGACGCCCATCCGGTCCCCGGGCACTGGCTGCCGAACGGCTGCATGGCCACCAGCGGCAGCCTGATCCGCTGGTTCCAGTCACTGATCGGTGGTGTCGCGCTCACCGACCTCGACGCCGAAGCCGCGTCGTCGTCCCCGGCCGAAGTGCTGTGCTTGCCCTACTTCCTCGGCGAGAAGAGCCCGCTGCACGATCCCGATCTGCGGGGGGTGTTCGCCGGGATGCATCTCGGTCACACCCGCGCCGATCTGTACCGGTCGGTCTTGGAGGCCATCGCGTTCGGATTCCGGCACCACGTCGACGTCTTCACCGACATCGGCATCCGCCCGACCCGGGTGATGATCACCAACGGCGGGTCGAAGTCCACCTTGTGGAAGCAGATCCACGCCGACGTCCTCGGCATCGAGATGCGTCCCGTCCGTGGACATCCCGGCGCCTCTCTCGGTGCGGCGGTGATCGCCGCGATCGGCGTCGGCGCGCTGGACGACTGGTCTGACGCCGCCCGCTACGTCGCGCTCGATCCGCCGGTGGTCCCCGACCCGACGCGGCGAGCGGCCTACGACGACGCCTACCGCAACTGGCGCGACCTGGGAACGGCGGTGACGCCGATATCGCATGCGATGGCACGAAGTAGTCGAGAAGAATCCGCAAAGTGAAAGGAACTGTGTCGCAATGAGATTGAAGCGAAACACCCGTATCGAGCCACGACGGAAGCGGTCGATCCTCGGCGCTCCCGCCATCGCGATCTTGGCCGCGCTGGCCTTGATCCTCAGCGGCTGCGCCGGCAGCGGTGGCCCCGAGCAAGCCCAGTCGACGGGCACCGGCGAGGTCGGCAAGGACGTCTCCGGCACCGTGCGCATCCTCATGGAGAACGTGCCCGACACCGACGTCGTCAAGGAGATGGTGCCGGAATTCAACAAGGAGTACCCGAACGTCAAGGTCGACATCGAGACGCTGACCTACGACCAGATGCGCGACAAGCTGGTGTCCTCCTTTCAGTCCTCGTCGCCCACCTACGACCTGATCATCGTCGACAACCCGTGGATGGTGGACTTCGCCAAGGCGAACTTCCTGCAGCCGTTGGATTCTCGGATCGACGGCACGCCCGACTACGACGCCGCGGACTTCTTCAAGCCGCTCACCGAGATCACCACCGTCGACGGCGTGCGCTACGGCGTGCCGTTCTACAACTACGCGCTCGGCTACCTCTACAACACCGACGACCTGGCCGAGGCCAAGCTGCCCGTGCCCACCACCCTCGACGAGTTGGTGAGCACCTCGAAGGCACTCAAGGTCGGTGACCGCGCGGGTATCGCGATGCAGCCGCAGCGGGGCTACAAGATCTTCGAGGAGTGGGGCAACTGGCTGTTCGCCGCCGGCGGTTCGATCTACGACGCCGACGGCAAGCCCACGCTCAACACCCCGCAGGCCAAGCAGGCCCTCAACGCCTACATCGACACCTACAAGACCGCAGCCCCGCCGAACAGTCTGAACTGGGCCTTCGACGAGGCGTTCCGGTCGGTGTCCAGCGATCAGGCCGCGTCGATGATCAGCTACAACTGGAACCTGCCCGCCCTCAACGAGCCCGGTTCGGGTCCGTCGGCGGGCAAGTTCAAGTTGGCGGCCATCCCCGGCGGCAAGCAGGTCCTGGGCTCGTGGAGCTGGGCCATCCCGACGAACTCGGGTGCGTCGGATGCCGCCTGGGCGTTCACGTCATGGCTCACCAGCAAGGTGCACGACATACAGCGCACCGAGAAGGGTGGCGCCGCCATCCGGCAGAGCACGCTGCAGGATCCAGCGGTCCTGAACGGCCCGCTCGGCGCCGACTACTACAAGACGGTCGAGCAGATGCTCGGCAACGCGGCGCCGCTGAGCCAGGGTCCCAGCGGTGAGGAGATGATCCAGGCCGTCGGCACCGAGCTCAACGAGGCCGTCGCCGGGACCAAGAGCGTCGACGACGCCCTGGCCGCCGCGCAGGCCGCCGCCGAGAAGATCCAGGGCTAGCCCGTCCCCCCGGGGCTAGCCCACATGGAAACCGACCACCCCGCGAAAGGAGCGATGCCGATCATGACGTTCAAGCACGGAATGGTCGCCCCCCTCGTCGCACTCTTCGTCGGGGTGGTCGGTTTCCCCCTCGGTTACGCGTTCTATCTGAGCGTCACCGACTACAAACTGACCAGCCGCGGTGCGCCCAGGCTGGTCGGCGCGGACAACTACGTCGCCACCGTGCAGGACGCGGCGTTCTGGCAGTCGTTCGGCACCACGGCGATCTTCGTCGGCGTGGCGGTCGGGCTGGAACTCCTCATCGGCCTGGCACTGGCGCTCGCCCTGCAAAAGCAGCGCTGGGCAAGCGATCTCACGCGTTCCATGCTCTTGGCGCCGATGTTCATCACCCCGATCGCCGTGGGGTTGATCTTCCGGTTCCTCCTCAACGACCAGATCGGCGCGATACCGCATCTGCTGCACGCGGTCGGCCTCGACTACGACTTCTTCGGTCCGGGCCGCGCCCTGTTCACCCTCGCCTTCATCGACGTGTGGCAGTGGACGCCGTTCATGGTGCTGCTGCTGCTCGCCGGACTCGAGTCCATCCCCAAGGAGCCACTCGAAGCGGCCAGGGTCGACGGTGCCGGCGGCTGGTACGTGCTGCGAAGGGTGACGCTGCCGTTGTTGGCGCCGGTGCTCGTCGTGGCGATCCTGCTTCGCTGCCTCGACGCCATGAAGGTGTTCGAGTACGTCTTCGCAACGACCCGCGGTGGACCGGGCACCGAGACGCAGACCCTGCAGTACTTCGTGTACCAGACCGGAATTCAGTTCTTCCGCCTCGGGTCCGCCTCGTCCATGGCCTTCGTGGTGCTCCTGGTCGTGCTGACGATCATCGTCATCGCGTTCCGCCGGATGGAGAGGGCCAAGCAGTCATGACGGGCTCACTGGCCGATTCGAGGGCACTGACCATCTGCCGCGTGGCTCTGCTGTGGGCAGCGGGGATCTCGGTGCTGTTCCCGGTAGCGTGGATAGCGCTGGCGAGCCTGAAGAACCCGGAGCAGTTGAACGATCCGTTCCTGATCTCGTTCACGCCCACGCTGACGGCGTGGCGCAACGTGCTGGCGTCGGGGATTCTCGAAGCCGCGGGCCGCAGTGCCATGGTGGCGCTCATCACCGTTGGCATCAGCGTGGTGGTCGGCAGCATGGGCGCCTATGCCATCGCCCGCTTCCGGGCCGGTGGCACCGCCACCCGCTTCGGGATGCTCGCCGCACAGGTCCTCCCGCCGGCCGTCCTGGTGTTTCCCTTCTTGACGATGGCCTACGCCCTGCGCCTCAACGACACGTTGATCCCGGTGATCTTCGCGCACCTGAGTTTCGTTCTGCCCGTGGTGACCTGGTTCCTGATCGGGTTCTTCGAGGCCGTCCCCCGGTCGCTGGAGGAGCAGGCTCAGGTCGACGGGTTCACCCGATGGCAGGCCTTCCGGCTCGTCGTCCTGCCGCAGGTCTTCCCCGGCATGGGGGCGGCGGCCATCTTCGGTTTCACTCTGTCGTGGAACGACCTCTTCTATGGGCTGATCCTGGCCCCCGGCAAGGCGGCCATCCTCCCGGTGGCCATCGCCGGCTTCAACACGTTCCGCGGCGTGCAGATCGGCTCCATGAGCGCCGCCATCCTGATCGCCGTCGTTCCCGTCGTCATCGCGAGTTTCTTCATCCAGCGCAAGCTGGTGCAGGGGATCAGCGGTGGCGCGGTGAAGTTCTAGAAGGTAGGCAATCCCAGTCATGGCAACCGTTCGGTTCGCACACGTCACCAAGTCCTACGGGCCGATTCCCGTGGTCACCGACCTCAGCCTCGAGCTGCCCGACGGGTCGTTCACCGTCCTCGTCGGGCCGTCGGGGTGCGGTAAGTCGACGTCGCTGCGGATGCTCGCCGGCCTCGAGTCCGTCACCTCGGGCACCATCACCATCGGTGACCGTGACGTGACCCATCTGCAGCCGCGCGACCGGGACGTGGCCATGGTGTTCCAGAACTACGCTCTGTACCCGCATCTCACGGTGCGGGAGAACATCGCCTTTCCGCTACGGGCCGCGAAGGTCCCGCGCGCGGAGGCGTTGGAGCGGGCCGCGGCGGTGGCCGAGTCACTGGATCTCTCGAAGTTGTTGGCGCGCAAACCGAAGGATCTCAGCGGCGGCCAGCAGCAGCGGGTCGCGATCGGCCGGGCGATCATCCGCGAGCCGTCGGTCTTCCTGTTCGACGAACCCCTGAGCAATCTCGACGCGAAGCTGCGGGTGGAGACGCGCACCGAACTGCTGCAGATTCAGCGCCGCCTGGGCATCACCTGCCTGTACGTCACCCACGATCAGGAGGAGGCGATGACCCTCTCGGACCGGATGGTGGTGATGCGTGACGGTCGCGCGGCGCAGGTGGGCACCCCGTTGGAGGTGTACGACGCACCGGTCGACACGTTCGTCGCCTCGTTCGTGGGCAGCCCCAAGATGAACATCCTCGACGGCGACTTGGCCGACGGATCATTCACTCTCGCAAACGGATTCGTGCTGACCACCGAACGCGCTGACGCACGCGGCGCCGTCACGCTGGGCATCCGACCCGACGACCTGATCCCCACCGCCACCGATGGAGCCGAGGCGACGGTGAAGCTCGTAGAGCTGCTGGGCCCGCGGGCGATCGTCACCATCGACGCCCGCGGCGCCGAGTTGACCAGCGTCGTCGAATCCGCACGGATGTCCGGCATCACCGAAGGCGCGGCGGTGAGCCTGTCGACACGACCGGGCGCCGCGCACGTCTTCGACCCACAGACCGGCCGACGCAGCGTCGGCACCCACCAGCACCCGACGAGTGAAGGCCAGGTACACGCATGACGAAGACAGTCGTAGTCACCGGCGCAGGGTCCGGAATCGGCCGTGCCATCGCGACGACGCTCGCCGAACGGTCGTGGCAGGTCGTGGTGACCGACATCGACGGGGCCGCCGCGCAGGCGGTCGCGGAGGCGCTACCGGCGGGCGACGGCGTCCGCCACGAGTCAGCGGTGCTGAACGTCAGCTCGCCGGAGGACGCGTCGACGGTCTCCCTGGACGTGACCGATCGCCTCGGACTGGACGCCTGGGTCAGCAATGCCGGCATCTCGTTCATGCACAGCTTCCTCGAGGCGCCCATCGCACGCTACGACCAGACGATGGACGTCAACCTCAAGGGCGTCTTCGTGTGCGGTCAGGCTGCGGCCCGGGCGATGGTGCGCAGCGGCACCGCGGGCGCAATCGTCAACACCGCGTCGATGGCGGGCAAGCAGGGCCGGGTGCCCTTCCTCGCCGACTACGTGGCGTCGAAATTCGGGGTCGTCGGTCTGACCCAGGCGATGGCCTACGAACTCGGCGAGCACGGCATCACGGTGAACTGCGTATGTCCCGGTTATGTCGAGACGCCCATGCAGTCAAGGGAATTGGAGTGGGAAGCCACGCTGCGTGGCATCACGACCGAGGGTGTCCGCACCATGATGGTCCAGGACACGCCACTGCGTCGACTCGAACAACCCGAGGACGTGGCCCGCTCGGTCGCGTTCCTAGTCTCCCCCGATGCCCGGTTCATCACCGGGGAGGCCTTGGCCGTCAACGGCGGCGCCTACATGGATTGATCGCCCACATGCTCTGCACGACAACACTATCGAGAAAGGCACACACGTGACCACCACTTGGCTCGACGAGGTCTTCCACACGACGAAGCCCGTCATCGCCATGCTTCACCTCTCCGCCCTGCCCGGAGATCCCGGCTACGACAGCGCCGGCGGTATCGCCGCCGTCGTGGCGCGTGCGCGCGAGGAACTCGACGAACTGCAGGCCGGTGGCGTGGACGGCGTGATGGTCTCCAACGAGTTCAGCCTGCCGTACCTGACGAAGACCGAACCGATCACCGCGATCACGATGGCCAGGATCATCGGTGAGCTGCTGCCCGTCTTCGAGGTGCCCTACGGCGTGAACGTGCTGTGGGACGGACAGGCGTCGATCGACCTGGCCGTCGCGACCGGCGCCCAATTCGTCCGGGAGATCTTCACCGGCGTGTACGCCAGCGATTTCGGTCTGTGGAACACCAACATCGGCGAAGTGGCGCGCCATCGTGCACGCGTCGGAGGCGCCAACGTCAAGCTGTTCTTCAACGTCGTTCCCGAATCTGCGACCTATCTCGCGGCGCGGGATCTAGCGGCCATCACCCGCACGACCGTGTTCGCCACGCTGCCCGATGCGATCTGCGTGTCAGGAGCGACGGCCGGCGCGCCGACCGACGCCGAGGCGCTGCGTGTGGTGAAGTCTGCCGCGGGTGCGGTCCCGGTGTTCGTGAACACCGGGGTGCGCGCCGAGAACGTGGCCGAGCAGCTCGCGATCGCCGACGGCGCGATCGTCGGCACGTACTTCAAGGAGGGCGGGGTGTTCGAGAACCGGGCGGAGCGCTCGCGGGTATCGGAGCTGATGGGTCAGGCGCGCAAGTTCCGCGAGCAGCTCACCTGACGCCGAGTGGCAGTCGTCGGTCAACGCACCCGTAGCGCGAGTTCCTCGGGCGGCACGTCGTGGCCGTCGGTGCAGCGCACTTTCACGACCGCCTCCGCACCGCAGCCGAGGTGCTCCAGGCGCAGCGGGACGTCGGCGAAATAGGCCTTCCCCCAGTCGAACATGGCCCAGACGACGGGCATGAACGCCGTTCCCTGTTCGGTCAGCACGTATTCGTCGCGGCTGCGCTGGCCAGCTTCCCGATACGGTTGCTTGGCGAGGAGTCCGGCCTCCACGAGTTCGGACAGCCGGGCCGAGGTGGCCGCCTTCGTGATCCCGACGCGACGGGAGAAGTCGTCGAAGCGAGTGGTCCCGTAGTACGCCTCGCGCATGATCAGCATCGCCGACCTGGTGCCCACCAGCCCCATGGTCTTCTCGACCGGGCAGTGGCCCGCCGCCGACCAGGAGTCGCGGTCCGCTAGCGGTCCCCTGAGGACTGTCATGCACATCACTCCCTGGCTGGGTTGTTGGGACTAGACCTAGGTGTTACATCTAAGTATAGAGAGCAGTACTCAGCGACGAGTCATCGAGGAGAACACTATGGCTGAATTCTCGGATCGCGACGCCGTCATCGTCGGCGCCGTACGTACGCCCGTCGGCAAGGGCAAGGCCAATGGAGCGCTACACGACGTGCTACCTGCCGACCTGCTGGCGCACAGCCTCCGCGAGATCGTCGGACGCACCGGGGTCGACCCGGCATTGGTCGACGACGTCATCGCCGGTGCCGTCACGCAGGTGGGCGACCAGTCCGTGAACATCGCCCGCAATGCCCTGCTGGGCGCGGGGTTCCCCGTGAGCGTGCCCGGCACCACCGTCGACCGCCAGTGCGGAAGCAGCCAGCAGGCAATCAGTTTCGCCGCCCAGGGTGTGTTGGCGGGCTCATACGACGTCGTCATCGCGGCGGGCGTCGAATCCATGTCGCGGGTACCGATGGGCAGCAGCGTCCTGCCCGGCAGCGACCCCTTCGGCCGGGGTATGGCCCGGCGCTACGCCGAAGGCCTGGTGCCGCAGGGCATCAGCGCCGAGCTGATCGCGGCGAAGTGGGGCTTCTCCCGCGCCGAACTCGACGAGTTCTCGGCGAGCAGCCACGAGAAGGCGGCCAAGGCCACCAAGGACGGCCTCTTCGTCGACGAGCTGGCCCCGATCGCCGGGTTGTCGAGCGATGAGATCATCCGTCCCGGGACGACGGTCGAGACGCTCGCCGGCCTGCGGCCCGCGTTCTTCAACGAGGCGTACGCGGCCCGCTTCCCCCAGATCAGCTGGGAGATAACGCCGGGCAACTCCTCGCCGCTGTCCGACGGTAGCGCTGCGGTGATGATCACCAGCGGCGCGGCGGCCCGCAGGCTGGGACTGCGCCCGTTGGCCCGCATCCACACCATGACGGTGGTCGGCTCCGATCCGCTGTACATGCTGACGGGTGTCATCCCGGCGACGGAGAAGGTGTTGTCGCGCGCGGGCCTGACGCTGGCCGACATCGACCTGTTCGAGGTGAACGAGGCGTTCGCGCCCGTCGTCCTTGCATGGGCGCGGGACACCGGTGGGGATCTCGCCAAGACCAACGTCAACGGGGGCGCCATCGCGATCGGTCATCCCTTGGGCGCCAGCGGTGCCCGCATCATGACGACGATGGTCAATGCCCTGCAACAGCGCGACGGGCGCTACGCCCTGCAGACCATGTGTGAGGGCGGCGGTATGGCCAACGCCACCATCATCGAACGGTTGTGACCCAGCCCACCAAGCGATTTCGGCGCGCTTACGTTCGCTGAGCGAACGTTTCCGCGCCGGAATCGCGACGGGTGGTGACCAAGCGCTGACGCTTCCGTGACGTGCAGACGACCGGGGGTTTGTCGGGAGGTGTCGTGGATATTTACGGAACGTGAACCACTTTCAACGTCTTGGCCGTGTCGGTCTACTGACCCTGTCGTCCGCCGCCGCCTCGATCGTCCTGCTGTCGGGTTGCGGCAGCAGCGACCAGAGCGCCGATCCCAGCTCGAGCACCTCCACCCCGTCGAGCACCTCCCCCGTCACCTCGCCGCCCTCCGTGAGTTCGCTCCCCTCATCGACCGCGCCCTCGACGACGGCCACGTCGCCGCCAGCGCAGGCGCCGGCGAGTGACGCACCCACGACGGGAAGCCAGTCGAGCGGCCCAAGCCAGACCGTCAGCGGCGGAAACTCGGCAGCGCAGACCACCGTGCGGACGCCCTCGCCCCCGACAGGAGACTCGATGCCCGGCGATAATGCTGGGCCCCAGGGCAACCCAGGCAGCCCCGGACGGAACTAACCCACATCGCAAGATTTCGGCGCTGGTCCGCGGTGACGAGCGCAGATCGGCGCGCCGAAATCGCGAAGGGGGTTTAGGCCCTCGTCAACTCGAAGAGCGGGATCGCGCGCGCGGTGTTCGTCTGATATTCGGCGAACACCGGCGCGAGCTCAATGATCCGCGGATAGGTCGCGTCGCGTTCGTCGTCGGGCAGTTCGCGAACGTCGACGTCGTAGGCCTCGGTACCCACCTCGATGCGTGCCCGCGGGTTGGCGCGCAGGTTGTGCACCCACGCCGGGTCCTTTGGTGCACCCGCATACGACCCGACGATCAGCATCCTGTCGTCGACCGTCAGGTAGCTCAGTGGCGACAGCCGCGGCGTACCCGACTTGGCACCGGTCGTGTGCAGTAGCAGTAGGTCGCCACCCGCGAAGGGACCGCCGACCTTGCCGCCGTTGGCGCGGAATTCCTCCACGACACCGCGATTGAAGTCCTCGAGCGCGTTGGTATCGCCTACGAGTTTGGCCTTGTCGATGTCTGTCATGTACGTCCCAAGTCGCGGTCGAGTCCCGATATTCCGGCGCGGCCAGACGGGTGGCCGGCCCAGGACGGACCTGCCGTGGACGATGCGGCCGCGATGTTCGACTTCATCCGAGTGCGCGGCCGATCTGCTGAGTCCTGGGACGCCCAGCCCCCGCAGACGCTAGTCGGCGGCCCTTGGCTTGGCGTCGATGCCGGACTCCTTGCGCTGTTGCGGGGTGATGGGAGCAGGCGCGTCGGTCAGCGGATCCACACCGCCGCCGGACTTCGGGAAGGCGATCACCTCGCGAATGGAGTCCACGTCGGCCAGCAGCGCGGTGATGCGGTCCCAGCCGAAGGCGATGCCACCGTGCGGCGGTGCGCCAAAGGTGAACGCGTCCAACAAGAATCCGAACTTGTCCTGCGCCTCGGCGTGGTCGATGCCCATCATCGCGAACACCCGCTCCTGGACGTCACGCCGGTGGATGCGGATCGAACCGCCGCCGATCTCGTTACCGTTGCACACGATGTCGTAGGCGTTGGCGAGCGCGGTGCCGGGTTCGGTGTCGAACGTCGCCTCGGACTGGGGCTTAGGTGCGGTGAACGCATGGTGCACCGCCGTCCACGCTCCCGAACCGACCGCGACGTCGCCGGACGCGGTGGCGTCGTCGGCGGCTTCGAACAACGGCCAGTCGACCACCCAGGTGAACGCCCACGCGTCGGGGTCGATCATGTCCAGCCGTTTGGCGATCTCGATGCGGGTGGCGCCGACCAAGGCTCGAGCCGCCTTCAGCGGACCTGCCGCGAAGAAGATGCAGTCCCCCGGCTGGGCGCCGACGTGGGCGGCCAGGCCGTCGCGCTCGGCGTCGGTCAGATTCTTGGCGACCGGCCCACCGAGCGTGCCGTCCTCGGCGAGCAGCACGTACGCCAGACCCTTGTGCCCGCGCTGCTTCGCGAACTCCTGCCAGCCGTCGAGGGTCCGTCGCGGCTGCGACGCTCCGCCCGGCATGACCACGGCGCCGACGTGCGGCGCCTGGAACACCCGAAAGGTGGTGTCGGAGAAGTACTCCGTGCAGTCGACCAACTCGAGACCAAACCGCAAATCGGGCTTGTCGGAGCCGAACCGTCGCATCGCGTCGGTGTAGGTGATGCGTGGGATCGGCGTCGGCAGCTCGTAGCCGATCAGCGCCCACAGCGCCACCAGGACCTCCTCGGACACTGCCATGACGTCGTCGGGGTCGACGAAGCTCATCTCCATGTCGAGTTGGGTGAACTCAGGCTGACGGTCGGCGCGGAAGTCCTCGTCGCGATAACAGCGCGCGATCTGGTAGTACCGCTCCATGCCTGCCACCATCAGCAGCTGCTTGAACAGCTGCGGGCTCTGCGGCAGCGCGTAGAACGACCCCGGCTGCAGGCGGGCGGGCACCAGGAAGTCGCGGGCCCCCTCCGGCGTCGACCGCGTCAACGTCGGCGTCTCGATCTCGATGAAGTCGTGTGCGGCCAGCACGCCACGGGCGGCGGCGTTCACCTTGGAGCGCAAGCGAAGTGCGTGACCCGGGCCTTCGCGTCGCAGGTCCAGGTAGCGGTACTTGAGCCTGGCTTCCTCACCGGGGGTCTCGTCGAGCTGGAACGGCAGCGGCGCACTCTCGCTCAGCACCGTCAGCGCCGTCGCGTTGACTTCGATGTCGCCGGTGGGGATGTCGGCGTTGGCGTTGCCCTCGGGTCGGGTCTCGACGATGCCCTCGACGGTGACGCAGAATTCGGCGCGCAGCCGGTGGGCCTGCTCAAGGACGCCGGCGTCTCGGAAGACGACCTGCGCCACGCCCTCCTGCCCACCGGACGCATCCCGCAGATCGATGAAGATGACGCCGCCGTGGTCGCGCCGCCGTGCCACCCAACCCGCAAGTGTCACCGTCTGACCGGCGTCGGTGGATCGCAACGAACCGGCGGCATGACTGCGCAACACGAAAACTCCCTGGGAATGGCCTAGACGAGACGGCAACAGTCTAGTGGTGGGGTTTCGACCACTACCTTGGCCTTGGTGAGTACCTCCATCGCCGTCGTCGGTCCCGGTGCGATCGGCACCACCCTCGCGGCCCTGCTCCACGCGGCGGGCCGGCACGTCGTGGTGTGCGGCCGCACACCCCGCGAGTCGCTTGAGCTCAGACCCGACGACGGAATCCTCGACGGCCGGTCGATCACACTCCGCGACCCCGTGCTCGTGGACCCGACACGAATCGTCGACCCGGTCGACGTGGTGCTCCTCGCGGTGAAGGACACCCAAACGGCGGCGGCGGCCGTCTGGCTGGACCGGTTGTGCGACGAGAACACCGTGGTGTGCGTCCTGCAGAACGGTGTCGAACAGACCGAACGCGTCGGCAGGTATTGCCCCGCCTCGACCGTGGTGCCCTGTGCGGTGTGGTTCTCCGCGACGGCGCAATCGGAGGGCTGGGTGCGGCTGCGCACCCCGGTGCGGCTGACCCTGCCCGACGACCAGGCCGCCCGCCGCCTCGCCGAGGTGCTGGGTGGTCCGTCGTTGGCCGTGGAGTGCCACCCCGACTTCGTCGACGATGCGTGGCGCAAGCTGCTGACCAACGCAGTCGCGGGACTCATGGTGCTGACCGGCCGACGCTCCGGGGTGTTCCGCCGTGAAGACGTCGCCCGCCTGGGCCGCGCGTATCTCACCGAGTGCCTCGCCGTGGCGCGAGCCGAGGGCGCTTTCGCGGGTCACCAAGACCTGACTCGGCGGCCGCCGACGGTGCACCCCCCGGCCGGGTGTGGTGGGATCAACGCCTATGGGCATCAAGGTGGCGCTGGAGCATCGCACCAGTTACACGTTCGACCGGCTCGTACAGGTCTATCCCCACGTCGTCCGGCTGCGTCCGGCACCGCACTCGCGTACCCCGATCGAGGCCTATTCGCTGCAGGTCGAGCCCGCGGACCACTTCGTCAACTGGCAGCAGGACGCGTTCGGAAACTTCATGGCGCGGCTGGTGTTTCCCACCCGCACGCGCGAGCTCACCATCACGGTCGGCCTGATCGCCGATCTGAAGGTCATCAACCCATTCGACTTCTTCATCGAGGAGTTCGCGGAGACATGGCCCTTCGAATACCCGAAGGCGCTGCTGGAAGACCTCAAGCCGTACCTGCGGCCGGTCGACGAGGACGGCGAGGGCTCCGGTCCCGGTGAGCTGACCACCGACTGGGTCCGCAACTTCATCGTCCGTCCCGGCACGCGCACCATCGACTTCCTGGTGGCGCTCAACGGCGCGATCAACGCCGACGTCGGCTATAGCGTGCGGATGGAACCCGGTGTGCAGACCCCGGACCACACCCTGCGGACCGCCATCGGCTCCTGTCGGGACTCGGCCTGGCTGCTGGTGTCGGCGCTGCGCGAGCTGGGCCTGGCCGCGCGCTTCGTCTCCGGCTACCTCGTGCAGTTGACGTCGGACGTGAAGGCGCTGGACGGGCCGTCGGGACCCGTCGCCGACTTCACCGACCTGCACGCCTGGACCGAGGTGTACATCCCCGGGGCGGGCTGGATCGGCCTCGACCCCACCTCGGCGCTGTTCGCCGGCGAGGGCCACATACCGCTGTCGGCGACGCCGCATCCGGCATCGGCGGCGCCGATCACCGGTGCGACCGAGCCCTGTGCGACGACGCTCGACTTCTCCAACATCGTGACCCGGGTGCACGAGGATCCGCGCGTCACGCTGCCCTACACGCCCGCGGCGTGGGATTCGATCGTCGAACTGGGCGCTGCCGTCGACGCGCGGATGGCGGCCGGTGACGTCCGGTTGACCATGGGCGGCGAGCCGACGTTCGTGTCGATCGACAATCAGGTGGATCCCGAGTGGACGACCGACGCCGACGGACCGCACAAACGCGAACGCGCCTCGGCGCTGGCCGCCCGGCTCAAGGACGTCTGGGCGCCACAGGGGCTGGTACAGCGCAACCAGGGCAAATGGTATCCCGGAGAACCGTTGCCGCGCTGGCAGATTGGCCTGCACTGGAGGTCTGACGGACAGCCGCTGTGGGAGAACGGCCATCTGCTGGCAGACCCGTGGGCCGACCCGCGTCCGGACCCCGTCGCGCCCGACTCGGGTCTTCACGTGCTCGGCGCCGTCGCCGCCGGACTGGGGCTACCTGCCTCACAGGTGCGGTCTGCCTACGAGGACCCGCTCAGCCGGTTGGCCGCGGCAGTGCGCCAGCCCGCGGGGGAGGTAGTGGCCGAAGCCGATGACCTCGAGGTCGACAACCTGGAGGCCAGGGCCACCCTCTTGGCTCGGCTCGACGAATCGGTCACCGAGCCGCGCGCCTACGTCCTGCCGCTGCACCGTCGCGAGGACGACGGCGGCTGGGCCAGTGCCGACTGGCGATTCCGTCGCGGTCGGATCGTGCTGCTCGGCGGTGATTCACCGGCCGGGCTGCGCTTACCGCTCGATGCGATCAGCTGGGTCCCGCCGCGCGCCTCTGGTGACGCGGATCCGCTCGCACCGCGGGGCGCCCTGCTCGACGACGTCGAACCCGAGGACGCCGAGGTCGAGGAAGCCGACGGTGCGCCCATCACCGCCATGGTCGGCGAGGTCCGCGACGGCGTGCTGTACGTGTTCCTGCCGCCGACCGAGGAGCTGGAGCACTTCGTCGACATCGTCGCGCGCCTCGAGGCCGCTGCCGCGAAGGTCGACTGCCCGCTGGTGATCGAGGGGTACGGCCCGCCCCCGGATGCCCGCCTGACATCGATGTCGGTCACCCCGGACCCCGGTGTCATCGAGGTCAACGTCGCACCGACGACGACCTTCGCCGCCCAACGCGAACAACTCGAAACGCTGTACGAACAAGCCCGACTCGCCCGGCTGTCGACGGAGTCCTTCGACGTCGACGGCACCCACGGCGGTACCGGCGGCGGGAACCACATCACCCTCGGCGGCATCACCCCGGCCGAATCGCCGATGTTGCGCAGGCCGGACCTGCTGGTGTCGATGCTGACCTACTGGCAGCGGCATCCGGCGCTGTCGTACCTGTTCTCCGGACGCTTCATCGGCACGACCTCCCAGGCGCCGCGCGTCGACGAGGGGCGCTCGGAGGCGCTGTACGAACTCGAGATCGCCTTCGCCGAGATCGACCGCCTGACAAGCGGTTCGGAGGACGTCGAAGCGTCAGATGGTCACTCCGCAA
This sequence comes from Mycolicibacterium sp. TUM20985, assembly GCF_030295745.1. Lineage (NCBI taxonomy): Bacteria > Bacillati > Actinomycetota > Actinomycetes > Mycobacteriales > Mycobacteriaceae > Mycobacterium > Mycobacterium antarcticum. The sequence continues at coordinate 3,342,277 of NZ_AP027291.1, read as the reverse complement.
GCTCCGTTCCGTCAGATGGTCACTCCGCAAGCTCCGTTCCGTCAGATGGTCACTCCGCAAGCTCCGTTCCGTCAGATGGTCACTCCGCAAGCTCCGTTCCGTGGGTCACCGACCGGGCCCTCCGTCACCTCCTCACCGACATCACCGGCAACACCCACCGCGCCGAGTTCTGCATCGACAAGCTCTACAGCCCCGACAGTGCGCGCGGACGGCTGGGCCTGTTGGAGTTGCGGGGCTTCGAGATGCCACCGCACTTCCAGATGGCGATGGTGCAGTCGCTGCTGGTGCGGTCGCTGGTCACCTGGTTCTGGGATCAGCCGCTGCGTGCGCCGCTGATTCGGCACGGTGCCAACCTCCACGGCCGTTACCTGTTGCCGCACTTCATCATCCAAGACATCGCCGACGTGGCCGCCGACCTTCGAGCCCACGGCGTCGACTTCGACACCAGCTGGCTCGACCCCTTCACCGAGTTCCGCTTCCCCCGCGTCGGCACCGCGGTGTTCGACGGGGTGGAGATCGAGCTGCGGGGAGCGATCGAACCGTGGAACGTCCTCGGCGAGGAGTCCACGGCGGGCGGCACGGCCCGCTACGTCGACTCGTCGGTGGAACGCCTTCAGGTGCGCCTGATCGGGGCCGACCGGCACCGGTACGTCGTCACCGCCAACGGCCACCCGATTCCGCTGCTAGCCACCAGCAACTCCGACGTCCAGGTGGGCGGTGTTCGGTTCCGCGCCTGGCAGCCACCGAGTGCACTTCATCCCAGCATCACTGTCGACACCCCGCTCCGGTTCGAGCTCATCGACACCGCAACCGGCACCTCGCGCGGTGGCTGCACCTATCACGTCAGCCACCCCGGCGGCCGCAGCTACGACAACCCACCCGTCAACGCCGTCGAGGCGGAGTCTCGGCGTGGCAGGCGCTTCGAGGCCACCGGATTCACTCCCGGCCGGGTCGACATGTCCGTGATCCGGGAGAAGCAAGCCCGGCAATCCACCGACGTGGGCGCGCCGGGCATCGTGGACCTCCGCCGGGTGCGTACCGTTCTGCGCTGATGGTTCTCCGCACCAGCGGCCCACCGGAGCCCAGTCCGGTCGTCGACGGCGTCGGCTTCGAGGGTGGAGCCGGCGTCCATGACCTCGTGTCGCGATACCGCGCGGTGCGCGCGCAGGAGTCGCTGTTCGACGTCCGCGACGGGCCCGGCCGCGGGTACGACGAGTTCGTCGACGCGGCGGGCAACGTCCGCCCGGCGTGGCGGGAACTCGCCGAATGCGTGGAGGAGCGCGGACTCGTCGGCCTCGAGCGGCTGCGTGCGACGGTGCGCGGCCTGGTCGAGAACGACGGCATCACGTTCGTCCAGGTGGACCATCCCGGTGGCCAGCAGCGCGGCGGTGAGGCGAGCAGCTTCAGCGCCGACGCGGTCACCAATGGTGACGGCACTCAGGTTCCGGGCCCGTGGCACCTCGACGCGCTGCCGCTGCTCGTCTCGTCGGCGGACTGGGACACCCTCGAAGCCGGTCTGGTGCAACGCTCCCGCGTGCTCGACGCCGTCCTGACCGACCTGTACGGCGCGCGTCGCTGCATCACCAGCGGTGTGCTTCCGCCACAGTTGGTGTTTGCGCACCCCGGTTACCTGCGGGCCGCCCGCGGTATCGCGGTGCCGGGACGCCACCAGCTGTTCCTGCACGGGGTCGACGTCAGCCGTGACGGGGCGGGGGACTTCCTGGTCAACGCCGACTGGACGCAGGCGCCGTCGGGGGCGGGCTACGCGCTGGCTGATCGGCGGGTAGTCGCGCACGCGTTCCCCGATCTGTACGAACGCATCAGCCCCCGGCCTGCGTCACCCTGGGCGCAGGCGCTGCGCCTGGCGCTCATCGACGCCGCACCCGAATCCGCGGAGGAACCCGTCGTCGTGGTGCTCAGCCCGGGCATCCACTCGGAGACCGCCTTCGACCAGGCCTACCTGGCGAGCGTCCTCGGTTTCCCGTTGGTGGAGAGTGCCGACCTGGTGGTGCGCGACGGCAAGCTGTGGATGCGGTCACTCGGCACGCTGAAACGCGTCGACGTCGTGTTGCGCCGGGTGGACGCGGCCTACGCCGACCCCCTCGACCTGCGGGCGGATTCGCGGCTCGGGGTCGTCGGGCTCGTCGAGGTGTTGCGCCGTGGCGCCGTCACCGTCGTCAACACCCTCGGCAGTGGCATCCTGGAAAGCGCTGGGCTGCAACGCTTCCTGCCGCAGCTCGCGGAGCTGTTGCTCGGGGAGCGACCGCAACTGAATACCGCGCCGATGTACTGGGGTGGCATCGATGTCGAGAGGTCGCATCTGCTGAGCCATCTGCGGTCACTGCTCATCCGGCCCGTGACGGGCGGGGAGCCGATCGTCGGCCCGTCGCTGTCGAGCGCCGAGAGCGACGAGTTGGCGGCGCGAATCGGCGCCAACCCGTGGCAGTGGGTCGGTCAGGAACTCCCGCAGTTCTCCTCGGCGCCCACCGATCACGCGTCGGGCAGCATGTCACCCGGCAACACGGGGATGCGGCTGTTCACCGTGGCGCAGCGTGGCGGATACGCACCGATGGTCGGCGGTCTCGGCTACCTCCTGGCTCCGGGGAGCGCCGCCTATCGGATGAATACCGTTGCCGCCAAGGACATCTGGGTCCGTACACCCGACCGTGCCACAGCCGAGCGGACACGCGTGCCGTCGGTGGAGTTGCCCGCGATCACGCCGAGCCCGACCGTGGCGATCAGCTCGCCGCGCGTGTTGTCCGATCTCTTCTGGCTCGGCCGCTACTCCGAACGCGCGGAGAACATGGCCAGGCTGCTCAACGTGACACGGGAGCGCTACCACGAATTCCGTTATCGCCAGGACGTGCCGGGAAGCGAATGCGTGCCCGTGCTGCTCGCCGCCCTCGGCCGCATCACGGGGACCGACACCGGGGCCTCCGGCGATGACCCCGAGATGATCGCGATCGCGCCGACCACGCTGTGGGCTCTGACGGCGGACCGCCGTCGCGCCGGGTCGCTGGCCCAGTCCGTCGAACGACTCGGGCTGGCGGCACGCGCAGTGCGCGACCAGATGTCGAATGACACCTGGATGGTGCTCGCCGCGGTCGACCGCGCGGTCACGCGACCGTCGGCGACGCCACCGGAGTCCCACACCGAGGGGGAGAGTTACCTCGCGTCCGCCCACAGCGCGACCCTCGCCGGGATGCTCGCGCTGTCCGGCGTCGCGGCGGAGTCGATGGTGCGCGACGTCGGCTGGACGATGATGGACATCGGCAAACGGATCGAGCGGGGGGTCTGGCTGGCGGCGTTGATGCGCGCGACGCTCACCACGGTCCGCAGTCCCGGCGCCGAGGCCACCATCACCGAGTCCATCCTGGTGGCATGCGAATCGTCGGTGAGCTACCGCAGGCGCACCCTCGGCAAGGTGAGCGTGGGCGCGGTGGCGGACCTGGTGCTGTTCGACGAGGAGAACCCGCGCTCGCTGACCTATCAGTTCGAGCGGCTGCGATCGAACCTCAAGGCCCTCCCGTCGTCATCGGGTGCGACCCGCCCGGAGCGTCTCATCGACGAGGTCGCCGCCCGTTTGCGTCGCCTCGATCCCGCCGACCTCGAGGAGATCGACGACGGTAAGCGCGCCGAACTGGACGGCTTGCTGACCGGCATCCACACCGATCTGCGTGAGCTGTCGCGGCTGATCACCGTGACCCATCTGTCGCTGCCGGGCGGGATGCAACCGCTGTGGGGACCCGACGAACGGAGGCGGCTGCCGTGACATCGGGGAGAGACGAGTGGGGTGACCCGTCCGGCGGTCGAGCGTACGAGGTGACGCACCGCACGATGTACCACTACTCCGACGACGTCACCAGCTCCTACGGCCGTGGCTTCCTCACCCCGCGCGACTCCACCCGGCAACGCTGCCTGTCGCACGAGCTGATGATCGAACCCGAGGCGGCCGACCGATCGACGAGTCGTGACGGCTACGGCAACATCAGCTCGTACTTCCATGTCACGCAACCGCATCGGGCCCTGACCATCACCAGCCACTCGATCGTCGAAGTCGATCCTGCGCCCGCGGGCCTGTATGCGAGCGGATCGGCCGTCGCGCCGTGGGAGATCGCCCGTCCCGTCGGGACCGATGGCGCCCTGGCGGTCGAGTTCACCCTCGACCTCCAGCAACCGGAGATCACCGATGCCGTCCGCGCGTATGCCGCACCGAGTTTCCCGCCGGGGCGACCGCTGGTCGAGGTGCTCCGAGATCTGAATCACAGGATCCACCAGGACTTCACGTATCGGTCGGGCTCCACGACGGTGTCCACCCGGGTCGCGGAGGTTTTATCGGCGGGTGAGGGGGTATGTCAGGACTTCGCTCGGCTCGCGATCGCTTGCCTGCGCACCAACGGTCTCGCCGCCAGCTATGTCTCGGGCTACCTTGCGACGGACCCTCCTCCTGGAAGGGAACGCATGGTCGGGATCGATGCCACACATGCCTGGGCTTCGGTGTGGACACCGCAAGACCAGTGGCTGGGCTTCGACCCGACCAACGACCAGATGGTCGACGAGCGTTACGTGGTGGTAGGTTTCGGCCGCGACTACGTCGACGTCCCTCCGTTGCGCGGCATCATCTACACCGACTCGGAGAGCAGCAAGATCGACGTGTCCGTCGACGTGGCGCCATTGAACCGCGGAGCCCTCCGTGCGTGACTTCATCTGTCCGAACTGCGGCCAGCATCTGGCGTTCGAGAACTCGGTGTGCCTGTCGTGCAGGAGCCGGCTGGGCTTCTCCCTCGACGAGATGTCCTTCCTGGTGATCGCGTCCGGTTCCGAGAGCGTGCACGGCGGGGCCGTCGACGCCAGCGAATTTCGGCTGTGCGCCAATCTCCATGCCGCCGAGTGTAACTGGCTGGTTCGGGTGGCGCCGGTGCCGCAGCTGTGTACGTCGTGCGCGCTGACCCGCATGCGCCCCAGCAATGCCGACAAGCCAGCCATGGCGGCCTTCGCCGTCGCCGAGAAGGCGAAGCGGCGCTTGATCGTGGAGCTGGTCGACCTGAAGCTGCCCATCGTCGGGCGCGACGAGGACCCCAACTATGGTCTCGCGTTCGATTTGTTGTCCAGTGAGTTCGAGAAGGTGTTCACCGGCCACGAGAACGGCGTCATCACCCTGGACCTCGCCGAGGGTGATGACGTGCACCGGGAGCAGCTGCGCATCTCCATGGACGAGCCGTACCGCACGCTGCTCGGGCACTTCCGCCACGAGATCGGGCACTACTACTACTACCGTCTGGTCGGCACCGCGTCGGAGTATCAACAGGAGGCGCGCGAACTGTTCGGCAACGCCGAGGCCGACTATCAGGCGGCGCTGAACCGGCACTACAGCGAGGGTGCCCCACCCGGGTGGGTGCGCAACTACGTATCGTCCTACGCCACAATGCATCCCGCCGAGGATTGGGCGGAGACGTTCGCGCATTATCTGCACATCCGCGACACCCTCGACACCGCCGCCGCCTTCAGCTTCGCGCCCGCATCGGCGACCTTCGAGCGACGGAACCTGGGGCCCAGTGGATTCGACGCGATCATCGACCTGTGGCTTCCGCTGTCGTGGGCGCTGAACATGGTGAACCGGTCCATGGGACGCGACGATCTGTATCCGTTCGTTCTCCAGCCGAGGGTGCTGGAGAAGATGCGGTTCATCCACACCGTCATCGACGAGGTGACGTCGGACCCGGCCAAGCTCGCCGCTGCCGCGGGCGCAACGGGCTAGCGGCGCGCGAACCCGCACCGCTGTGCCGAACGGGTAGCGCTCCAGGTCAAGATCGAATTCTGGCGATGGTCTTGACCTGCGGCGATCCTTAGAGCACCATCACGCGCATGATGCGAACGCGCGGTGTCCGCTTCGGGACCGCTCTCCTCGTCGGTGTTGCGGTGCTGGGCCTCGCCGGCTGCGGCAAGGTGATCGACGCCGATAGTGCGCAGCAGTCGGTCACCGACTTCGTCTCGCAGAATACCGAATTCACCCCCAACGACGTGAAGTGCCCGTCCGGCACCGACGCGAAGGTCGGCGTGGAGTTCGACTGCACCTTCACCGGACCCGACGGCGATTACATCGCGCACCTGAAGATCACCAAGGTCGACGGGTCGGCGGTCCTCTACGACATCGAGACGAAACTCGCCTAGGAGCCTGCGTCGAGGTCGGGTGCCCACGCGACGCCGTTGATGTGGCCGCCGCCGTCCACGAAGAGCGTGTTGCCGGTCAGGTAGCGCGCCCCCTCGGAGGCCAGGAACACGGCCACCGGAGCGATGTCGTCGTACGGATCGCCCATGCGCCCCATCGGGTTCGCCGCGTCGGCCAGGGTCTCCAGTTCGGGGTAGTCGGCGATGGCGCGCAGGAACGCGCGACTCTTGGCGGCCGGGCACATCGCGTTGACGGTCACCCCGGTCGGGGCCCACTCCCTGGCGGCCGTGCGCGTCAGTGCGCGCAGCGCCTCCTTGGCGGCGTTGTACTCCAGTGAACCCATGTGGGCGTTGACGCCGTTGAGGCTGCACATGTTCACGACGCGACCCCAGCCGTTCGCCTTCATGTGGGCGAACGCGGCACGCATCGCCCAGAACGGCCCGTAGTACCCCACGGCGATGCCACCGGCCAGTTGCCCGTCGGTCTTGGCCTCGACCCGGCCGATCGATCCGCCACCCCAGGCGTTGTTCACCAGCACGTCGATGGACCCGTACGCCGAAACCGCTGCGGCGACGGCTGATTCGACGTCGGCACGCTCGGCTACGTCCGTCCGGACGAACAATCCACCGACCTCGGCGGCCACGGCCCGGCCCGAATCCTCGTCGAATTCGGCCACGACCACCAGGGCGCCCTCGTCGGCGAAGCGCCGCGCGATGCCCGCCCCTATGCCGGCCCCCGCACCCGTGATCAACGCGATCCGGCCCGCCAGCTGCCCGCTCACAGGGCGTCATCACCCATGACGCCCGACGACAGCAGCCTGCGCGCGTCGGTCCCGCCGTCGAGTGCGCGGGTGGTGCGGTGCACGATCTGCCAGCGACCGTCCCTGCGCTGCAGCCGGAAGTGGTTGGCGCCCGCGCGGTAGACGGCGAAGCCCTTGGCGCCCTTGACCAACAGCGCCGACTCGCACACCGCCACCGCGTCGTCCCCGTCGACGCTGACCACGGCGGGGCCCAGGAAGTGGCAACAGCCCCGCGCGATGAGGCCCTGGTGCGCCTCCGACCGGACCATTGCCGCGACGTCGTCTCGGCTTCGCATCGGCCAGCCCTCGACGTCGTAGGTGCCGTCGACGGCCCACAGTTCGGCGGTGGCGTCGGCCTCGCCAGCGTCGACCAGCGGGCCGTAGGACGCGATCATCCTCTCGATGGCCCGTTCGTCCTCGATGCGGCTCAGCCGGGCCGCGAGATCCGCCAGCTGGTCTTCGATCACCATGTCACCCCTCGATGTCGTCGGCGAGTGCGCGGAGCGCCCCGAGCTGCTCGCAGTAGTGGTCGGCGGAGTCCGCCGCGAGCGCGCAGGTCGCGGCGGTCGCCCCGAGGTCGCGCAGGGCCTCCAGTCGACGGCGCGTATCGTCCGGCGCGCCGCGCGGATCGAGGGGTCCGCACGCCAGCACCACGTCGAACGCCTCCGGAAGGTCAACGGTGGCAAGCATCTTGGCCAGCTCGGCGGAGCCAAGGCCGAACGGCATCCAGCCCTCGGCGAGGGTGGCCGCCCGCCGCAGCGAGCGACCGGTCCTGCCACCCACCCAGATCGGCACGCGGGACTGGACCGCACACGGGTCGACGATCACCGAGTCATAGCGGTAGTACCGGCCCTCGTACACCGGTGTCGTGGTGGACAGCGAGGCCCGCAGGGCGCGAACGGCGTCATCGGCCCGCGGGCCCCGGTCGTCCCACTCCGCGCCGAGGAGCGCGAACTCCTCCGCCAGCGATCCCACGCCGACGCCGAGCACCACCCGGCCGCCGCTGACGCGGTCGAGGGTGCCGTAGCGCTTCGCGATCTCCAGCGGGTGGTGGTAGCCGAGCACGAGGACGGCGGTCACCAAGCGGATGCGCGACGTGCGGGCGGCGAGGAAGCCCAGCGTCACGGACGGGTCCCAGTAGGTGGATCCCCGTTGGGCGCCCACGTCGGTGGGGATGATGACGTGCTCGGGGCACGTCAGGAAGTCGAATCCGAGATCGTCGGCCACCGCCGCGATCCCGGCGACGTCCTCGATGTCCGCGTCGCGTTCCCACGGGGACGCCGTACCCGGTAGTCGCATCACCACGGGGGTCGACAGTCCGATTCGCACGCCCGGGTTGTACCGCGGGCCCGACCGGCCCGGGGCTTGCGTCCCGATCACCGGGACCGTTAGCGTGTCCGACGCAGGTAGAACCAATTCTCATCGATGTCTTCTCGGCGATGGCGGAGCGCACCACATGACCATGGTCGACCGGGTGACCTCGATCATCGACGTGTTCGACGACGCCACGACGGGTTTGAGCCTCGATCAGGTCGCTCGCCGAGCCGACCTGCCACGATCGACGACGCACCGCATCCTCGATCACTTGGTGAGGTTGAAGTGGTTGAGCCACAACGATGATGGCTACGGGCTGGGTGCCAGAGCCATGTCGTGGGGCGCGGGCGACGCAGCCGATCTGCGGCTGCGCGAGGCCGCCGCACCGGTTCTGCACCGACTGCACGTGAACACCGGCGCCGTCGTACATCTCGGCGTCATCGATGGTGCCGACGTCGTCCACCTCGACAAGCTGGGTGGCGTGTCGGCGGACCGGGTGCCGACGAGGGTGGGTTCGCGGATCCCCGCGGAGCGCGTCGCGCTGGGGCTGGCGATCCTGGCTGCACGGCCGCCGGAGGAGCAACGCTCCGACCCTGGAGTCGATCTCTACGTCGTGCGCCGCGCCGGGGGACTGGTGCGGGCTGGCGACTACGGACCCGGTCTGACGTCGGTGGCGGCGGCCGTCGGGGCGCGGGCGTCGGTCGGAATGGTGTTGCCCGACAACGTCTCCGGAGCTCGCTATCTACCGCTGGCCGTCGACGCGGCGGCTCGCATCCGTCAGGCGCTCGGCTAGCGCGGACCGATGAGCTTCTGCATGAAGCGATGGGTGCCGAGGACCACCTCGGCGCGGTCGGGCCCGTTGCGGCGGGCGACGTCGCCGGCATTGCCGCCCGCAACGAAGACCGGGCCGTGCGATAACTGCTCGAGGCCCTCGCGGGCGACGTCGGCCGGCTCGGCCACCTTCAGGCCCGGCACGTCGAAGTTCAGGCCAACCCGCTCCATCGCGGGTGTCCTGGTGACGCCGAGCACCAATTCGAGGACGTGCACGTCGTATTCGCGCAACTCCAGCCAGAGGCTCTCGGCGAAGATACGCCCGAACGCCTTGACCCCGCCGTACACCGAATGTCGGACGGACCCGAGGTAGCCCGCCATCGACCCCACCAGCAGCAGGCCCCCGCGTCGGCGGTCACGCATCGGGCGACCGAAGTGCGAGACCAGCGCCATCATGGCCCCGAGATTGAGGTCGAGGACGCGGTGGAAGGCGGCCAGATCGCCGTCGAGGAATTCCTCGCTGCAGGTGTTCGCCCCCGCGTTGAAGATCAACAGGCCCACGTCGAGGTCGGCGGTCGCGTCGGCGATCAGCTCGATGCCGGCGGGGTCGACGAGATCCGTTGCCAGCGTGCGCACCTCGGCGCCGAGGGTTCGGCATGCCTCCGCCGTCACCTCCAGCGGCCCCGGTGTGCGGGCGATCAGGACGAGGTTGATCCCGGATTCGGCGACCAGCCGGGCGAATTCGGCCCCGACCCCCTCGGAGCCGCCAGCGATCACCGCCCACGGGCCGTATCTGGTGGCGTCGAGCATCCGGTGATCGTCGCAAACCGAATCGTTGGCCCGCTGCGTCGTCCCGCTCACCGGTACAGGTGCTGCGTGTCCGGACGTCGTGCCGATACTTGCGGAGTGGTGCGAATCGGTCAGCGGCGATCTCCCGCACTGCCGTCGACCGACGATCAGGAGGCCCGCCGCACCGCGATCCTGCTGGCCGCCACCCGGCTCGGACGGACCAGGGAGATCGACCGGATCGCCGCCCAGGAGATCGCCGGCGAGGCCGGGGTGGCGCTACGCACCCTCTACCGGTACTACCCGTCGAAGTACCACGTCTTCGCTGCGGTGCTCGGCGCCCAGGTCGCCGCCCTCGCCCACCGCGCCAAGCCCGTGCAGCCGACCGCAGATCCCGCCGAGGCGGTCGGCGATCTGATGGCGGGCGCGTGTCGAAATCTCTTGCAGCACCGCCATCTCGCGCACGCGATGATCACGTCCACCCAGGTGGTGCGGGCACACGCCGGCGCCACCGATGATCACGCCATGCGTGACCTCATCCTGGCCACGGCGGGGGTGGTGCACCCGACGGAGGGCCATCTTCGCACCGCCCGACTCGTCGAGCAGGTGACCTTCGGCGTGTTGACGTGGACCGTCGGCGGCGAACTGGACGCCAGCCAGGCGGTGGCCGACGTCCGGCTGGCCTGCCGGTCACTGATCGGTCACGGATTCGGCGCGGCGGCAGACTGAGCGCAGCGATCGTTCCTAGGCTCGCGGTCGTGAACGATCGATACGGCTCCGACGTCCTGGCCCAGAATCCACACGCCACCCGGCGGGTGCGATCGACGGAGATGGCCGCCGACCTCGGTCTGGTCGTGGAGGACGTGGAGACCGGCTACGTCGGCGCGATCGTCCGCGTCGAGTACGGCCGGATGGAACTCGAGGACTTCGACGGCCACCGCCGCCCGTTCCCCGTCGGCCCCGGCTATCTGGTCGACGGGAAACCGGTGATCCTCACCCCACCCAAGGCGAAGGCGGCGGGCCCGGCCCGGACGGCGTCGGGTTCGGTGGCCGTCACCGGTGCTCGCGCTCGCACGGCGCTGCCGAGCCGAATCTACGTCGAGGGTCGGCACGACGCCGAACTCGTCGAGCAGGTGTGGGGCGCCGACCTCCGCGTGGAGGGCGTCGTCGTCGAATACCTGGGTGGTATCGACGATCTCGCGGCGATCGTGCGCGATTTCGCGCCGGGCCCCGAGCGCCGACTCGGCGTGTTGGTCGACCACCTGGTCACCGGGTCCAAGGAGGCGCGCATCGCCGAGGCGGTGCGACGAGGTCCCGGTGGGGAGCACACGCTGGTGGTCGGTCACCCCTACGTCGACGTCTGGCAGGCCGTGAAGCCAGGGCGGCTCGGTCTGGCGGCCTGGCCCGTCATCCCGCGCAGCATGGAGTGGAAGCACGGCATCTGCGACGCACTCGGGTGGCCGCACGCCGACCAGGCCGACATCGCCGCGGCATGGCGCCGCATCCGGAGCACGGTCCGGGACTGGACCGACCTGGAGCCGGCGCTCATCGGCCGGGTCGAGGAACTGATCGACTTCGTCACGGCTCCCTGAATCGCCGACCGGCGCGTCGGAAGCGGTGGACGCGGACCCGGTAATGGGACATCATCCGTGGCATGTCAGCGCCTCCTCCACCCCCGCCCGATGACTCGGATCCGCCGTACCCGCCCTACCCGCCGCCTCCTGGCCAGGATCCGGCATGGCCGCCGCCGATCGGGGGTTACGACGCAGCGCCGCCCCCAACTCCCGGCCCCTACGGAGCACCTCCTCCGCCGTACGGCGCCTATCCGCCACCGCCGTACCCCGGGGGGCCGTACGGCGTCGACGCCTACGGCAGGCCGCTGTCGGACAAGAGCAAGCTCGTCGCGGGCCTGTTGCAGTTGTTCCTCGGCACCCTTGGGATCGGACGCTTCTACCTCGGCTACACCGGTCTCGGGGTCGCGATGCTGCTGCTGTCGTGGTTGACCTGTGGAATCTGGCCGCTGGTCGACGCGATCCTGATTCTGTTGGGCCGGGTCCCGGATTCGGATGGCCGCACGCTGCGCGACTGAGGGACTCGCCGCGTTCGGCGGTGACGACCTGCCGTGGTATGCCTGACCCGTGCCCGATGGTCTGTTCGACGTGGCCCCGGAACCGGGCGAGGGTGAGGGCATCCCCGGTGGCGGACCCTCGTCCCCGCTGGCCGTCCGGATGCGCCCGGCCGGTCTCGGCGAGGTGGTCGGCCAGGATCATCTCCTGCGCGACGGTTCTCCGCTGCGGCGTCTGGTCGACGGTTCCGGCGCCGCGTCGGTCATCCTCTACGGACCTCCGGGTACCGGCAAGACGACACTCGCGTCGCTGATCTCGCAGGCGACGGGACGCCGGTTCGAGGCATTGTCGGCGCTGTCGGCGGGGGTCAAGGACGTCCGGGCCGTGATCGACGTCGCGCGGCGGGCCGCGGTACACGGCAAGCAGACCGTGCTCTTCATCGACGAGGTGCACCGGTTCTCCAAGACCCAGCAGGATGCCCTGCTGGCCGCGGTGGAGAACCGCGTGGTGCTGCTGGTGGCCGCGACCACCGAGAACCCGTCCTTCTCCGTGGTGGCGCCGCTGCTGTCCCGTTCGCTGATCCTGCAGCTGCAACCGCTCGGTGCGGACGCGGTG